>NZ_QHJY01000009.1 GCF_003185805.1 Caulobacter sp. D5 | reverse complement strand
CGCCGGTTGGTCGTCGATCGCCTCGATGGCGTCGCGGACGGCGCGGCGGGGCGCGGCGGCGGTCTTGGCGCGGGGCGCGCGGACGGGTTCAGGCTCGGGCTGGCGCTGTGCGCGTTCACGCGGCGCGGTCAGGCGGGCGATCAGGGCCATCAGGCTTTCGGGATCGACGCGGCGGACGCCCAGGGCGTAGCCGACGCCGACCACGGCCCCGACCAGCAGCAGCAGGGCGGCGATGATCCGCGCGCCGGGAATGTGGGCGAAGCCGAAGATCCCGCCGATCAGGTTCAGGAGGCCATCGCCCCAGAAGCCGCCCAGGCCCTTGGCCAGCGGCCAGACGGCGGGGGGCGCCAGGATGGTCAGGAAGCCGGCCAGGGCCAGCAGGCCGGCCACGCCGACGCCGGCGCGCACCCGCAGTTCCTTGCGGTGGGCGTCGGGATCGGGCTGGGCGGTGCGCGCCAGGCCGAAGACAAGCATCATGATCGCGGCGATCCAGCCGGCCAGGCCCAGCGACTGCACGACGACGTCGGCCACCATGGCGCCCGCGCCGCCCAGGGCGTTGGTCGCGGGCGCGCTGCTGACGGCGTTGAAGCTGGGGTCGGCCGCGTCATAGGTGGCCAGCGACAGCAACAGGCCAGCGCCCAGCACGGCCAGCACGCCGCCCCGGAACCGGGCCGTCCAGGGTTGCGCCCAGCCGTAGCGGACCGCCTCCCAGACCAGCTCCACATTCGATCGCCGCGCCACTCGCGCCATGAACCACTCCAGAGTCCTACGGAGCGATCTTGTGGGCCGGTTTGGTTAAGAGCCGTTTACCGAGCCGGGCCGTCGGGGCGGTTTGAGAACAAAGACTTAATGTCGCAGGGGTTGTGGAACGAAAGCGCGGCCATGCGCATTTCACTCTCGTATCCCCCTAGTAAGTCCCCTCTGACTTTCGGCCCGGACGGCGACGCCCGGGCCTTTCTTCGTTCCGTGCTCAAGACGCTCCCCCTGAAGGGGGAGCTGTCGCGGAGCGACTGAGGGGGAAGTGATAGCAGGACCTCAGCGGCCGTTTCCCCCTCCGGCCCTTCGGGCCACCTCCCCCTTCAGGGGGAGGATCTTGTCAGAGAATATACCGGCTCAGATCCGCGTTCGCCGCCAGGGCCCCGACCCGTTCCTTCACATAGGCCGCGTCGATGGTGACGGTCTCGCCGCCGCGGTCGGCGGCGGAGAAGCTGATCTCTTCGACCACCTTTTCCAGGATCGTCTGCAAACGCCTGGCGCCGATGTTCTCGACCGAGCCGTTCACGGCCACGGCCGCGTCGGCCAGGGCGTCGATGGCCTCGTCGGTGAAGACCAGCGTCAGGCCTTCGGTGGCCATCAGCGCCTGGTGCTGGCGCAGCAGATTGGCTTCCGGTTCGGTGAGGATGCGGCGCAGGTCGTCGCGGGTCAGGCCCTTCAGCTCCACGCGGATCGGCAGGCGGCCCTGCAGCTCCGGCAGCAGGTCGCTGGGCTTGGCCACGTGGAACGCGCCCGAGGCGATGAACAGGATGTGGTCGGTCTTCACCGGCCCGTACTTGGTCGACACCGTCGTGCCCTCGATCAGCGGCAGCAGGTCGCGCTGCACGCCTTCACGGGAGACGTCGGCGCCCGAGCGCTGCGAGGAACTGGCGACCTTGTCGATCTCGTCGAGGAAGACGATGCCGTGGTTCTCGGCCAGGGACAGGGCTTCCTGGGTGAGGGCCTCCTGGTCGAGCAGCTTGTCGCTTTCCTCGGCGATCAGCGGGGCCCAGGCGCCCGAGACCGTGGTCTTGTGGGTCTTGGTGCGGCCGCCGCCGAACGACTTCATCATCTCAGACAGGTTCAGCACAGAGGCGCCCGGCTGGCCGGGGATCTCGAACATGCCGCCGCCGCCGCTGTCGGCCAGCTGCAGCTCGATCTCCTTTTCGTCCAGCTCGCCGGCCCGCAGCTTCTTGCGGAAGCTGTCGCGGGCGGCGCTGGCGCCGGGACCGGTCAGGGCGTCGAGGATGCGGTCCTCGGCGGCCGCTTCGGCCTTGGCCTTCACGCCGGCCCGCCGCTTGTCGCGGACCATGCCCAGCGCGCTTTCCACCAGGTCACGAACGATCTGGTCGACGTCGCGGCCGACATAGCCGACCTCGGTGAACTTGGTGGCCTCGACCTTCAGGAACGGGGCCTGGGCCAGGCGGGCGAGGCGCCGGGCGATCTCGGTCTTGCCGACGCCCGTGGGGCCGATCAGCAGGATGTTCTTGGGGGTGATCTCGTCCTGCAGGTCGGCCGGCGTGCGGCGGCGGCGCCAGCGGTTGCGCAGGGCCACGGCGACGGCGCGCTTGGCCTCGGCGTGGCCGACGATGAAGCGATCCAGTTCGGAGACGATTTCGCGGGGGGAGAACTCGGTCATGTGTCGTTGATCAGGGTCTCGAAGATCAGGCGCCAACCTTCGGCGCGCCTTTGCCAGACGTGCATATAGTGCGCCGCCACGGGTTTGTTATCCGGTCCGCTCCAACTGGCTTCGCCGTGGGTCCAGACAAGGTCGCCGGCGCCGGACGCCCCGCCGCCTTGCGGGCGCAGCGTGATGGCGGCCGGACGCAGGGCCAGGCGGGCGGAAAGATCGTTTCCGGCAAGAGCCTTGGTCTCTTTCGGGCCGAGCAGCCAGGCGTCGGCGGTCAATGCGGCCTTGTAGGCGGAGGGCGCGTCGGTCGCGGCAGCGGAAGCGAGCGCGGCCTCGGCGGCGCGGGCCTCCTCGAAGCCCTTGGCCTGGGATTCCGCGCCGGCGGGCGCCAGCGGGCCGGCCTGGGCGGCGGCGTCGGGACCAGGGGCCTTGCCGGGATCGGCCTGCGCCCCGCCGTCATAGACCCACTTCCAGACGCCGTCGGCGCCCTTGCGCCAGATGGTGGCGTAGTAGCCGCCGCGCTTGTCGTCGATGCTCCAGGGGCCCAGCGACAGGCCAAGGTCGCCGGAGCGGGCGATCACCACCTTCTGCGGCCACCAGAACAGCTTGGGCTCGTTGGTCCCCGGG
This sequence comes from Caulobacter sp. D5, assembly GCF_003185805.1. Taxonomy (GTDB): domain Bacteria; phylum Pseudomonadota; class Alphaproteobacteria; order Caulobacterales; family Caulobacteraceae; genus Caulobacter. The sequence goes on along the minus strand of NZ_QHJY01000009.1, from coordinate 9,001 downwards.
CGCTTCTCGTAGAACTCGCGGGCGTTCACGGGGCCGGGGGCGAAGACGATGGCGTCGTCGGCCATGTGCCGCAGGAACGAGCCCCGGATCCCCAGCGCCAGGCCGTCGGCGGCGAAGGCGCGCTCGGCGGCCTCGACCGGGGCGGCGGAGATCTCCTGGGCGAGCGCGGGGGTCGCCAGGGCGATGGTGATCAGGGCGGGGGAAAGAAGCTTGAACATGGTCGGGCCTCCTGCCGCCTCACCCTAGCGCGTTGCCGGGCGCGAGGAACCTCCCCCAAAAGGAGAGATTCCTTGGGTTTAGAGGCTTTCCACCGTCAGGTTGCCGTTGGTGTAGACGCAGATCTCGGCGGCGATGGCCATCGCACGCCGGGCGATCTCTTCGGCCGTCAGGTCCTGATCGATCAGCGCCTTGGCCGCGGCCAGGGCGTAGTTGCCGCCCGAGCCGATGGCCGCCACGGCCCCGCCGCCGGGGCTTTCGCCCGGCTCCAGCACGTCGCCGACGCCGGTGACGGTGTAGATGGCGTCCTTGTCGGCCACCAGCAGCATGGCCTCCAGGCGGCGCAGGTAGCGATCGGTGCGCCAGTCCTTGGCGAGGTCGACGCAGGCCCGGGCCAGCTGGTTGGGATACTGCTCGAGCTTGGCTTCCAGCCGCTCGATCAGGGTGAAGGCGTCGGCCGTGGCCCCGGCGAAGCCGGCGACGACCGCGCCTCCGGCCAGGCGGCGCACCTTGCGGGCGTTGCCCTTGACGACGGTTGGCCCCATGGAGACCTGTCCGTCGCCGGCGATCACGGTCTGGCCGTTCTTGCGCACCGCGAGAATGGTGGTGCCGTGCCAGTCGGGGAACGAGTTCGAGCTTTGCATGGCTTCGCATGTGGCGAGGCCGGCCTGGAGGGTCAAGCGCCATGAGCTTTTCGGAACGCGAAGTCGAGCGCTACGCCCGCCACCTGGTGCTGCGCGAGATCGGCGGACCGGGCCAGCAGAAGCTGAAGGCGGCCAAGGTGCTGCTGGTCGGCGCGGGCGGCCTGGGCGCGCCCGCCGCCCTCTACCTGGCCGCCGCCGGCGTGGGGACGATTGGTCTCGCGGACGCCGACGCGGTGTCGCTGTCGAACCTGCAGCGCCAGGTGCTCTACGCCGAGGCCGATGTCGCCCAGCCCAAGGTCGAGGCGGCCGCCGCGCATCTGGCCGCCCTCAATCCGAACGTGGCGGTCGCACTCCACCCCGTCTGGCTGAATGAGGCCAACGCCCGCCAGATCGTCCGCGACTACGACATCGTGCTGGACGGCACGGACGACTTCTCCACCCGCTTCGCCGTCAGCGACGCCTGCCTGGCCGAGGACAAGGTCCTGGTCAGCGGGGCCCTGGGCCGCTGGACCGGCCAGGTCGGGGTATTCCACGGCCAGCCCTGCTATCGCTGCCTGGTGCCCGAGGTTCCGCCCGACGCCGAGACCTGCGCCCTGGTCGGGGTGGTCGGGGCCCTGGCGGGCGTCATCGGCTCGATGATGGCGCTGGAGGCGGTGAAGGTCATCGCCGGCGCCGGCCAGCCGTTGTCGGGGCGCCTGCTGATCTACGACGCCCTGGCGGCCGAGACCCGCACGGTGCGGATCGGCGCGGATCCCGCCTGCCCCAGCTGCGGGCGATAGCGTCGTTCGGCGAAAACCTTGTCGTTACGGGTATTTACGTAGGTGAGGGCCTGGGGCGTTTGGTCTAGGTTCGCCGCCGCCGGTCCCGGCGGACCTCCCCTCGCGCGCCGGTCGGCCGCAGGGAGAGACCGATGACCAACCCCCGCATCGCCCATCCGGGCCTGGCCGCCAGGACCATGAGCGCCCAGGACGCCGCCGCCCTGATCGCGCCGGGCTCGACCGTCGGCATGAGCGGCTTCACCGGCTCGGGCTATCCCAAGGCCGTGCCGATGGCCCTGGCCGAGCGGATGGAGGCGGCCCACGCCGCCGGCGACCCCTTCCGCGTCAAGGTCTGGACCGGCGCCTCGACCGGTCCCGAGCTGGACGGCGCTCTGGCCAAGAGCGACGGCGTCGAGTTCCGCCTGCCCTACAATTCCGACCCCATCGCCCGCGAGAAGATCAATCGCGGCGAGATGGAGTATTTCGACATGCACCTTTCCCAGGTCGCCCCCATGGCCTGGCAGGGGTTCCTGGGTCCGCTCGACACCGCCGTGGTCGAGATCGCCGGCATCCGGCCCGACGGCTCGCTGATCCCGTCCTCGTCGGTGGGCAACAACAAGACCTGGCTGGACCGCGCCTCCAAGATCATCCTCGAGGTCAACGCCTGGCAGAACCCGGCGCTGGAGGGGATGCACGACATCTACTACGGCACCGCCCTGCCCCCCAGCCGCGTGCCGATCCCGCTGGTGAAGCCCGACGACCGCATCGGCGAGGCGTATTTCCGGGTCGATCCGGCCAAGGTGGTCGCCGTGGTCGAGACCGACGCGCCGGACCGCAACCTGCCCTTCGCCGCGCCCGACGCCTCGGCCCTGGCGATCGCCGGCCATCTGCTGGAATTCTTCGCCCACGAGGTCGCCAAGGGCCGCCTGCCGCCGTCGCTGTTGCCGCTGCAGTCGGGGGTGGGCAACATCGCCAACGCCGTGCTGACCGGCCTGGTCGATGCGCCGTTCGAGAACATGACCGCCTATACCGAGGTGATCCAGGACGGCATGCTCGACCTCTTGGCCGCCGGCAAGTTGCGCATGGCCTCGGCCACCGCCTTCTCGCTGAGCCCGGAAGCGGCCGCCGGCCTCAACGCCGACATGGAAAAGTTCAGGGACAAGATGATCCTGCGCCCGCAGGAGATCTCCAACCATCCCGAACTGATCCGGCGCCTGGGCTGCATCGCCATGAACGGCCTGATCGAGGCCGACATCTACGGCGCGGTGAACTCGACCCACGTCATGGGCTCGCGGATCCAGAACGGCATCGGCGGCTCGGGCGACTTCGCCCGCAACGCCTATGTGTCGATCTTCATGACCCCGTCGACGGCCAAGGGCGGCAAGATCTCGGCCATCGTCCCGCAGGTCAGCCACGTCGACCACATCAACCAGGACGTCCAGGTGATCGTCACCGAGCAGGGCCTGGCCGACCTGCGCGGCCTGTCGCCCAAGCAGCGGGCCCGCGTGATCATCGACAACTGCGCCCACCCCGACTTCCGCCCGGGCCTGGAGGACTACTTCCAGCGCGCGCAGGCCGGCGCCTACGGCCGCCAGACCCCGACCCTGCCGGGCGAGGCGCTGTCGTGGCACCAGCGGTTCATGGAGACCGGGTCGATGCGATCCTAGGTCTTCAGGCGAAGGCCGTCTTCAGGCAGGCGATGGCGGGGTTCAGCACCGCCTTGAAGGCGGCTTCGTCCCAATTGCGGTGGCCGATGTCGCGCAGCTCGACATGCTGCACGCTCTTGCCGGCGTCGCGCAGCGCCTTGGCCATGATCCGCGACTGACGGGCCGGCACGATCCAGTCGTCGGCGCCGTGGATCAGCAGCACGGGCACGGCCACCTTGGCGGCGTTGCGGACCGGCGAGGCGGCTTCCAGCATGGCCCTGTCCTTGGCCGGGTCGCCGATGGTCTCGACCCAGTACTTGTAGGACGGGGAGTCGTCGCCGTCCTCGCGCTCGTAGGCCAGCATGTCGAGCAGATCGCTCACCCCGGCGATCGACACGGCGGCCTTGTAGAGCCCTGGCTTGCGCACTGCGCCCATCAGGGCCGCGTAGCCGCCGTAGCTGGCGCCGCAGATGGCGACCTTGCCCGGGGCCACGCCGCCGGCCTTGATCACCTGGTCGACGGCGTCCTCGATGTCCTCCTGCATGCGGTCGCCCCAGCGTCGCCGGCCGGCCTCGACGAAGGCGCGGCCATAGCCGGACGAGCCGCGGAAATTGACCTGCAGCACCATCCAGCCCTGGGCCGCGAAGCTCTGGACGAAGAGGTCGTACTCGACGCTGTCGCGGATTTCCGGCCCGCCATGCGGCAGCACCACCAGCGGATGGGGGCCGGGCTTCAGCGGCCGGGTCAGATAGGCGCGCAGCTTGACGCCGTCGCGGGTGGCGACGTCCAGGGCCTCCATCGGCGCCAGGCGCGCCTCTGTCAGCCACGGCTGGCGCTCGCCCAGCGCCTCGAAGCGCTTGGCCTGCTTGTCGTAGAAGAAGAACGAGCCGGGCATGCGCGGCCCGTAGACATAGGCCAGCAGGCGCTGGCCGTCGGCGCTGGCGCCGGTGAGGTAGACGTTGGCCTCGTTGCCGAAGAAGCCGTTCATCGCCTTGTAGTGGGCGTTCATCTTCGGGTCGGCGAATTGATAGACGACGCGGTCGTCGGTGTAGCGCGCGCCGAAGAAGCGGCCCTTCTCGTCGACCAGCACGTCTTCCAGGTCGCGGCCGAGGCGTTCGGAGACGGTCTCGCCGAAGCTCAAGGTGCGCAGGTCGAACTTGCGCAGGATCCGGGCCTCGCCGTCCTCCAGGCGGTTGGCGACCAGCAGGACGCCCGGCTCGGGCGAGGCGCCCAGCACCTCGAAGTCCATTTTCTCCCACTCGCTGCGGCGGATCTTGCGGATGAAGGTCCACTTGTCGTCGCCGGGCGGGCGGCCGTACAGCGACAGCACCGAGCCGCGGTTGTTGAAGTCGTAGCGCAGCACCGGCCGGCCGTCCTGGACGTCCCAGCCACGGGTGGTGGCGCCGCCGTATTCCACCAGTTCGGCCTCGCCGGTGTAGACGTCGACCTTGTAGACGCCCAGGGCGTCGCGGGTCATTTCCCACACCGCCATCAGCACGTGGCGCGGGTCGTCGCGCAGCATGTCGACGACATAGCCGAGGTCGAAGTTCTCGCGCAGCTTGATGCGCTTGTTGCCGAACAGCACGACCTCGTCGCCGCCGCCGACATTGATCGCCAGGATCCGCCGCACCGACAGGCCGCCGAACGAGGCGCCGATCCGCGAGCCGGTCGAGGTGAACGAGGCCACGCTGTTGTTGTTGATCCAGATCAGCAGGCGCTCGTCATTGGCCCAGGCGATCCGCTCGACATTGATCGAGCCGATGCGGATGGTCTTGGGCCCGTCGGAAGGATCGGCCGCCTTCAGGAAGGTGACGGTGGCGATCTTCTTGCCGTCGATGTCCTGCAGCGCCAGCAGGGCGATCTTCTCGCCGTTGGGCGACAGGGCGGCGCTGCGCACCCGCGAGGGCTTCAGCAGCTCGTCCAGGCTCGGCGGTCCATCCACGGGCGCGGATTCCGCCGCGACCGAACTCCAGGCCGACAGGATAGCCGGCACGCCCAGAGCGCCCCCCACGACGCCGCGACGCGAAATCATCGAACTCGAAACCCCCGTTTCACGCGGCCAGCTAGAGCGTGGCCGCGGACAAGGTCAAGTTGTCGGTTTCGAACCGCTCCCGTTTTCAGGATCGGGCGCGCGTCGAGGTGGTCGTTGCCTGCGCGATTAAACCCTGGGGCCTCAGAGCATCGCCGGGATGACGCGGTCGGGCGGGCGGTGGCCGTCCATGAAGGTCTTCACGTTGACGATGACCTTTTCGCCCATGTCGATGCGGCCCTCGACCGTGGCCGAGCCCATGTGCGGCAGCAGCACCACGTTGGGCAGCTTCAGGAGCTTGGGATTGATGGTCGGCTCGTGCTCGTAGACGTCCAGGCCGGCGCCGGCGATCTCGCCGCGGGCCAGCATGTTGGCCAGGGCCCCCTCGTCGATCACCTCGCCGCGGGCGGTGTTGACGACGATGGCGTGCGGCCGCAGCAGCTTCAGCCGGCGGGCCGACAGCAGGTGGTAGGTGGCCGGGGTGTGCGGGCAGTTGATCGAGATGATGTCCATCCGGGCCAGCATCTGGTCGAGGCTTTCCCAGTAGGTGCAGCCCAGCTCCTCGGCGATGCGCGGACTGACGGGCTTGCGGTTGTGATAGTGCACCTGCATGCCGAAGGCCTTGGCCCGGCGGGCGACGGCCTGGCCGATGCGGCCCATGCCGACGATGCCCAGGCGCTTGCCCCACAGGCGGCGGCCCAGCATCCAGGTCGGCGACCAGCCGTGGAAATCGCCGGCTTTCACCACCTCGGCCCCCTCGACCACGCGGCGCGCGGCGGCCATGATCAGGGTCATGGTCAGGTCGGCGGTGTCTTCGGTCAGGACGCCGGGGGTGTTGGTGACGATGATGCCGCGGGCGTTGGCCGTGGCGACGTCGATATTGTCGACCCCGGCCCCGAAATTGGCGATCAGCTTGAGCCGGTCGCCGGATCGCGACAGAAGGCGCGAGTCGATCCGATCGGTGATGGTGGGCACCAGCACGTCGGCTCGTCCCATGGCGTCGACGAGCTCGTCGGGCGTCAGGGGCTTGTCGGCCAGGTTCAGTTCTGTGTCGAACAGCTCGCACATCCGCGTCTCGACGGGATCGGGCAGCTTGCGCGTGACGACGACTTTGAGCTTGCGAACGGGCATGGGCGGTCTGAAAAGCCTTCCCTGACGGGCGTTCTAAATCTGTAGCAAAGGGGCCGGAAGCGGCCAAGCAACATGCCGGTGAAAAGCAAACATCGTTCGCTTGGTGGTTTTCGCGGCTTGGGCGGTCTGATCGCGGTCGCCGCCCTGCTGGCGGCGGGCGCCGCGCTCGCCCAGCCGCCGACCACGACCCCGTCGGGCCTGCCGGTGCCGCGCTACGTCGTGCTCAAGTACGGCGAGGTCAACGCCCGCCAGGGTCCGGACGAGGATCACCGCCTGCTGTGGATCTACAAGGCCAAGGGCCTGCCGGTGCAGGTGGTGGCCGAAACCCGCGAGTGGCGCAGGATCTGCGATCCCGAGGGTGGCCTGGCCTGGGTGCACAAGCGCACCACCGACGGCCGCCGCACCGCCATGCGGGTGCAGGACGCTCCCCTGCCCCTGCGCGCTTCGCCCAAGCCCGAGTCGCGGATCAGCGCCTATCTGCGCGGTCGCTCGATCGCCACGCTCGACAAGTGCGAGAAGGGCTGGTGCCGCCTGAAGGCCGATGGGGCCTCGGGCTGGGCGCCGGAGGACCAGTTCTGGGGCGCCAAAGAGACGCTGCAGTGTCCGGAAGCGCGCTGATACGGACGATTTAAACCCCAAAAGAGCCGCTCGAACGGGCGGTGCTCACCAATTGTCGCCGAATGTAACATTGAGGCCCGCCCCGGCGCCGTGCTAGGGGCGTTCCCATGCAAAAGAGCGCCTACACCTTCGAAGAGCTCCTGGCCTGCGGCCGGGGCGAACTGTTCGGACCCGGCAACGCCCAGCTGCCCGTGCCGCCGATGCTGATGTTCGATCGCATCGTCCGCATCGAGGCCGATGGCGGCGCGCACGGCAAGGGCTACATCGAAGCCGAATTCGACATCAATCCGGACCTCTGGTTCTTCGGCTGCCACTTCATCGGCGACCCCGTCATGCCCGGCTGCCTGGGCCTGGACGCCCTGTGGCAGCTGGTCGGCTTCTTCCTCGGCTGGTCGGGCGCGCCCGGCCGCGGTCGCGCCCTGGGCGTCGGCGAGGTGAAGTTTACGGGCCAGGTCACGCCGGACATCAAGAAGGTGGTCTACAAGATCGACCTGAAGCGTGTGATCATGCGCAAGTTGGTCATGGGCATCGCCGACGGCGTTCTGGAAGCCGACGGCAAGGTCATCTACGAAACCAAGGACCTCAAGGTCGGCCTGTTCACGGCCGAACAGATGGCGGGTTGATCCAACCGGCTAGCCGGCCGTTCTGCAAGGAGCCGGCTCCGGCGGATCGGGGAGAAAGAGGTACTGATATGCGTCGCGTCGTCGTCACGGGACTGGGCGTCGTCTCGTCCATCGGCAACAACGCCAACGAGGTGCTGGCTTCGCTGCGCGAAGCCAAGTCGGGCGTGGTCGCCGCACCGGAATACGCCGAGCTCGGCTTCCGTTGCCAGGTGCACGCCGCGCCCCAGATCGAGTGGGAAGGCCTGGTCGATCGCCGGGCCGCGCGCTTCCTCGCGCCCGGCACGGCCTACGCCCACATCGCCATGGAGCAGGCGATCGCGGATTCCGGTCTCGAGGAGTCCGAGATTTCCAACGAGCGCACCGGCCTGATCGTCGGTTCGGGCGGCCCGTCCACCCGCGTCATCGTCGAGGCCGCGGCCACGACCAAGGAGCGCGGTCCCAAGCGGATCGGTCCGTTCGCGGTGCCCAAGGCCATGAGCTCGGGTCCGTCGGCGGTGCTGTCGACCTGGTTCAAGATCCGCGGGATCAACTATTCGATCAGCTCGGCCTGCGCGACCAGCGCCCACTGCATCGGCGCGGGCGCCGAGCAGATCCAGCTGGGCAAGCAGGACATCGTCTTCGCCGGCGGCTGCGAGGAGCTGGACTGGACCCTGTCGAACCTGTTCGACGCCATGGGCGCCATGAGCAGCAACTTCAACGACCGCCCGGCCGTGGCCAGCCGCGCCTACGACAAGGACCGCGACGGCTTCGTGATCGCCGGCGGCGCCGGCATCGTGGTGCTCGAGGAATACGAGCACGCCAAGGCGCGCGGGGCCAAGATCTATGGCGAGCTGATCGGCTACGCCGCCAATTCCGACGGCTACGACATGGTCGCCCCGTCGGGCGAAGGCGCGGCCCGCTGCATGAAGCTGGCCATGGCCGACGCCGGCGGTCGCACCATCGACTACCTGAACCCGCACGGCACCTCGACGCCGGTCGGCGACAGCAAGGAGATGGGCGCGGTGCGCGAGGTGTTCGGCGACAAGGCGCCGCTGATCTCGTCGACCAAGTCGCTGACCGGCCACAGCCTCGGCGCGGCCGGCGCCCAGGAGGCGATCTACTCGATCCTGATGCTCAAGAACGGCTTCGCGGCCGAGAGCGCCAACATCGAGAACCTCGACCCCGAGTTCGCCGACCTGCCGATCCTGCGCCAGCGCTCGGACAAGCCGCTCGACACGGTGATGTCCAACAGCTTCGGCTTCGGCGGCACCAACGGCACGCTGATCTTCGGCCAGGTCGACTGACCTGATCCGGGCCGCCGCGATCGACAAGGTTCGCGGCGGCGCCCGCCGCCTGT
>NZ_QHJY01000082.1 GCF_003185805.1 Caulobacter sp. D5 | reverse complement strand
AACCTTCCCAGGTCCTGCTTGCTCTCCACCAGGTCCAGCACGTCGCCAATGCGGAAGCCGGGATCCACCGGGTGCAGGGCGTCGTAGATCGAGCGGGCGAAGGCGAGATCCGCCGGGGTCTTCACGCGCCAGTCGAGGCTGGACCAGTCGCGCACGGCGCGCAGGTGGGCCTGGCGGAAGCGGCCCGGCTGGTTGCGGATGGCGGCGGTCGGCGAGATGCGGGCCAGCGGGTCGCGCTCCTCGGCGGCGGCGGTGCGCAGGGTCTGGGCGGCGATGACCTCGACCTCCAGCCCGGCCGGATAGGTGCGATGCACGCGGTTGGAGGCGTAGTCGGCGCCGGTGCTCAGGGCCAGGCGGACCGTCTGGTCGATCAGGCCCGGATCGACGAAGGGCGCATCGCCCTTCAGCCGAACGATGTGGCTGACCGGGCCGGCGGCCTCGGCGCAGCGGGCGATGCGATCGAGAATGTCGGCGCCGGCCCCGCGATAGACGGTGACCCCGCGCGACACCAGGAAGCCCGCCAGCGCGTCGTCGGCGGCCTGGTCGCTGGTGGCGACGATGATCTTGGAAAGGGTGCGCGCCTCGCGGATCCGCTCAAGCTGGCGCAGGATCATCGGCTGTCCCTGGAGGGTGGCCATCGCCTTGCCGGGCAGACGGCTGGAGCCCATGCGGGCCTGCAGGACAGCGAGGATCATCGGCTTTGCCTCCCTTCGAGGCGTCTTCTCGGTTCTTTCTTGAACCTTGAGCTTTGAATCGGCGACCCCGCTAGGCGACCCAACGTCGCGGGTCGAGGGCCACCGGATCGTCGATGGCCATCTCGTCCCAGTCGAGGTCCGGCGGCGGGCTGGAAGCGGCGGCGACGACGGCCGACAATTCGGCGGCCGAGGTCACGCCCACGATCACGGCCGAAGCTTCCGGGCGCGACAGGGCGAAACCCAGGGCGGCCTGCAGCGGGTCGGAACGGCCTTCGGCGATCATGCGGCGCACGCGCGACAGGCGGCCCGAGGCCCCCTTCAACTGGGCCGGCACGCGGTCGGGCGGCAGGAACAGCAGGCCGTTGAGGAAGATCGAGCGCAGTTGCACCTCGATGCCCATGCCGGCGATGCGTTGCAGCGAGCCGTCGGCCAGCAGGCGCTGGTCGAGCAGGCTGGCCGGCGCCTGGATGATGTCGGGCTTGAAGCGGCGGGCCACGCCCACCGGATCGTCGGTGGCGTGGGCGGAGATGCCGATGTTGCGGAACAGGCCCTGCTCGCGCAGGCGGTGCAGGCGGTCCCACATGGCCGGGCCATGGGCGCCGAACAGTTCCGACGGCGATTGCACGATGATGGCGTCGGCGCGTTCCAGGCCCATGCGGCGCAGCGAGGCGCGGGCCTCGGCCTCGACGAAGTCGGGACCACGGTCGGCGCGGGCGGCGGCCATGGTGACGCGGCACGAGACCGGACGCGGGATCAGGTCGCCGAGCACCGACTCCGAACGGCCATAGACGCCCGAGACGTCCAGCACCGACAGGCGGGCGCGCGCGGCGATGTTCAGGATGTCACGCGCCTCGATCTCGGGGGAACGCGAACGCGGCGACGCGTTCATGCCGTCCAGTCCGAACTGGGCGGCGGCGAGACCGAGCTTGGAGACGGTGAGCGACATGAAAATCCGCGTCGGGTGAGCACCAATGTCGGGCAGCGTACGCGCCAAGGTTTGAAGAAGGCGTTTCTGGAAACTTGCCGAGGGGTTAAGATCGGGCCGATGGACCTTACCGATCCCGCCGTCCTTTCCGGCTCCGAATGGCCCATGCACGGCCTGGCCGACGACATCCGGCCGGCCCTTGAAAAGGCCCTGGCGGAAGGGCCCGCGGTCCTGGCCACCATCATCGCCCTGGAGGGCGGCGGGCCGCGCCCTGTCGGCACGCAGATGCTTTTCGCGCAAGGTTTTGCGAGCGGCTTCCTGTCGGGCGGCTGCATCGAGGGCGACGTCGAGATCCACGCCCGCGCGGTGCTGGAAACCGGCGCGCCCCGGCGCCTGGTCTATGGCGAGGGCAGCCCCTGGCCCGACATCCGCCTGCTGTGCGGGGCGCGCATCGAAATCCTTGTCGAGCGCCTAGACCCCGACGATGTCGCCGTGCGCGACCTTTTGACTCACGCAACCGAAAGGCGGCCGGCGGTCTGGTTCAGCGATGGGACGGGACGGCTCTGCGCACGCAAGGAGTCGGCGCCGCCCCCCTGGCCCGGCGCCTTTCGCCGGGGGTTCGATCCGGTTCCACGCCTGGTGGTGATCGGCGGCGACCCGACCGCCCTGGCCCTGGCGAGCCTCGGCGCCCAGGCCGGGTTCGAGGCCACCCTGGTCCGTCCCAAGGGACCGCTCGCGCCGCCGCCCCTGGCCGGCGTCGGCTACAGCCGCGACACGCCGGGCCAGGCCCTGGCCGCGATCGGCCTGGACCCCTGGACGGCGGTGGCGGTGTGCGGCCACGACCTGGCCCTGGACCACGAGGCCCTGCTGGCCGCCCTGCCCTCGCCGGCCTCTTACGTCGGCCTGCTGGGCGCCCGGCGGCGGCTGGCCGAACGGATCACGGCGCTGCGGGCGGCGGGTCTGACGGAGCGCGACCTGGCCAAGCTGCGCGCGCCCATTGGCCTGGATCTCGGCGGCAAGGCCCCGTTCGAGGTGGCGATCGCCGTCATCGGCGAGATCATCGCGGCGCGGCATGGGCAGCCAGCGCTGGAGAGAAGGGCGCATTCTAATCCCTCTCCCCTTGCGGGAGAGGGTGGCCCGCGTAGCGGGTCGGGTGAGGGGTCGAAAGCCCTGTCCGCCGCGACGACGGACCGACCGGGCGGCGCGTTGGACGTCTGAGAGACCCCTCATCCGTCGGCTTCGCCGCCACCTTCTCCCGCAAGGGGAGAAGGATCAGCCCTTCCAATCCCCCGACTTCCCGCCGGTCTTCTCGACCAGCCGCACGGCCTCGATGACCATGCCCTTCTCGGCGGCTTTCAGCATGTCGTAGATCGTCAGGCAGGCCACCGACACCGCCGTCAGGGCTTCCATCTCGACCCCGGTCGGACCGGTCGTCTTGACCCGAGCGGTGACGGAAAGCCCGCCTTCGCCCGGCTCGACCTCGACCACCACCTTCGACAGGGCCAGCGGGTGGCACAGCGGGATCAGGGATGATGTCTGCTTGGCGGCCATCACGCCGGCCAGTTCGGCCACGGCGCGCACGTCGCCCTTGCGGCCGGTTCCCGAGACGGCCAGCGCCAGGGTCTCCGGCGCCATCCGCACGAAGCCGCTGGCCACGGCCTCGCGCACGGTCGAAGCCTTGTCGGAGACGTCGACCATGCGGGCCCGGCCCTGGTCGTCGATGTGGGTCAGCTTGCTCACGTTTCGATGAGCCCTATCGTTCCAGAAGCCGGGGCATCAGCTCGACCATGTTGCAGGGCTTGTGGCGGCTGTCGAGCTGCGGGCCGATGACCTTGTCCCAGCCGTCCTTCACCGCCCCGTTCGAGCCGGGCAGGCAGAACACGAACACCCCGTCGATCAGCCCGGCCGTGGCCCGCGACTGCAGGGTCGAGAGCCCCACCGTGGCGTAGGACACCAGGTGGAACACCACGGCGAACCCGTCGATCACCTTGTCGAACAGCGGCTGCAGCGCCTCGACCGTCACGTCGCGGCCCGTCAGGCCCGTACCGCCGGTGGAGACCACCGCATCGACCTCTCCGCTCGCGATCCAGCCGCGCACGGTGGCGCGGATCTTCTCGATGTCGTCGCGCACCACCGCCCGACCGGCGAAGTCGTGGCCAGCGGCCTTGACCCGCTCGATCAGGATGTCGCCCGAGGTGTCGGTGCTTTCGTCGCGGGTGTCGGAGACGGTGAGGATCGCCACCCGCACCGGCTTGAACGGCAGTTCCGGCTTGATCCCGCCGCCCGGGGTGAGGCCTGACATGCGATGCTCCCGCTCTAATCCCAACGCTCGGCGTCGGTCCTATCCTGCGCCGTCGGCTCGATCCAGCGGGCGCCGTCCGGGCCATGCTCCTTCTTCCAGAACGGGGCCCGGCTCTTGAGCCAGTCCATCAGGAAGTCGCAGGCCTCGAAGGCGGCCCGGCGGTGTTTCGAGGCCGTGGCCACGAACACCACCGCCTCGCCCGGCGCGATCTTTCCGACGCGATGGACGATCCGCCAGTCCTGCAACCCGAACCGCCCCGCCGCCTCGACCGCGAAGGCCGCGATCGCGTTTTCGGTGAAGCCCGGATAGGCCTCCAGCTCCAGGATCGACGCGTTGCCGCCCTCGGCGCGGGCCAGGCCGACGAAGCTGGCCACCGCCCCGGTTTCGTCGCGGCCCTTGCAGAAGTCGCTCAGCAGCGCCCCGGGCTCGAACGGCGCCTCGGTGAGGGTGATCATCCGCCGCTCATCGGCGGCAGGAAGGCGACCTCGGTCGAGCCGGCCAGCGCCGCCTCGCCCCGCACCAGCGCCTTGTCGACCGCCACCTGCACGCCGGGACCGGCCAGGGCCTCGGCGAGACCCGCGTCATCATTGGCGATGGAGGCGCGCAGGGCCGTGAGGCTTTCCGCCGCGACCTCGCGTTCGCGCCAGCCGGCCTGGTCGGCCAGGCGCCCGAACAGCAGCACGCGGGCCATGGCTAGCCTCCGGTCGTCGACATGTGGCGGGCCACGGCCGGCCGGGGCGCGTCGACCTGGAAGTCGTGGCCCTTGGGCTTGGACCCGATCGCCGCGTGGATCGCCGCCTCCAGCTCGCCGTCGGTGGCCCCGCCGCGCAGCACGGCCCGCAGGTCGCTGGCGTCGTCGCGGCCAAGGCAGGTGTGCAGGGTGCCGGTGCAGGTCAGGCGCACCCGATTGCAGGCGTCGCAGAAATTGTGGCTCAGCGGGGTGATGAAGCCCAGCCGCCCGCCGGTCTCCTCGACCTTGGCGTAGCGGGCCGGACCGCCGGTCGCATAGGCCTGGTCGGTCAGGGTCCAATAGGACGACAGCTCGCGCCGGACGTCCCTGAGTGACAGGAACTGGTCGGTGCGGTCCTCGTCGATCTCGCCCAGGGGCATGGTCTCGATCAGGGTCATGTCGCAGCCGCGCGCATGGGCCCACTGGATCAGGGCGGGCAATTCCTCAGCATTGTCGCGCTTCAGCGCCACGGCGTTGATCTTGACCTGGAGGCCGACCGCCAGGGCCGCGTCGATCCCGCCGATCACCTTGGCCACGTCGCCGCCGCGCGTCAGCCGGCGGAAGAGGTCGGGCTTGAGCGTATCGAGCGAGACGTTGATCCGCTTCACCCCCGCCGCCGCCAAACGTTCTGCGTGCTGGGCCAGCTGGGTGCCGTTGGTGGTCAGGGTCAGCTCGTCCAGCGCGCCGGTCTTCAGGTGGCGCGACAGGCTTTCGACCAGCTCCATGATCCCCTTGCGCACCAGCGGCTCGCCGCCGGTCAGCCGCAGCTTGCGCACGCCCAGGCCGACGAAGGTCGAGGCCAGGCGGTCCAGCTCCTCGAGCGTCAGCACCTCCGCCTTGGGCAGGAAGGTCATGTGCTCGGCCATGCAATAGACGCAGCGCAGGTCGCAGCGGTCGGTCACCGACACGCGCAGATAGCTCACCGCCCGGCCAAAGCCGTCGATCAGGCGGGGGGTGTCGTCAGGGGACGTCATATCCGCGATAGAATAGGCGTCTCGGAGCCTGGCGGAAAGGGAACTGATGCGGCTGGAGGCGATCGTGCTGGCGGCGGGGGCGGCCTCGCGGTTCGGCGGCGGCAAGCTGCTGGCCGATTATCGCGGCCGGCCGCTGCTGGATCATGCGCTGGACACGGCCCTGGCCGCGCCGGCGCGCGGGGTCACGGTCGTGCTGCGCCCCGGCGACGCCGCCGCCCTGACCCTGGTCGAGGCCCGGGCCGAG
>NZ_QHJY01000081.1 GCF_003185805.1 Caulobacter sp. D5 | reverse complement strand
CGCCGCCGGGGCGAAGGGGCAGCCGCCGAGGCCGCCGACCGAGGCGTCGAGCACGTCGATCCCGGCCTCGACGCTGGCGAAGGCGTTGGCCAGGCCCGTGTTGCGGGTGTCGTGAAAGTGCATGCGCAGGCGGGCGTCGGGGGCCGCGGCGCGGACGGCCTCGATGCGCCTGCGGACGGTCCAGGGATCGGCGACGCCGATGGTGTCGGCGATGGCGATCTCGGGCACGTTCATGGCGGCCGCCTCGCGGGCGATGGCGACGACCTGGTCTTCCGAGATCTCGCCGTCGAACGGGCAGCCGAAGGCCACGGAGATGGTGGCGGTGATCGGCGGGCCGCCGTCGACGGCCTGGCGCTCGACGATGGCGGCCAGGGTGTCGAGCTGCTGGTTGACCGTGGCGCCCTGGTTCTTCACGCCGAAGCCGTCCGACGCGCAGACCACGACATTGGCCTCGTCGCAGCCGGTCGAGACGCAGCGCTCCCAGCCGCGCATGTTGAGCACCAGGCCGATGCGCGAGCGCCTGGGATCGGGGCCGCCCAGGGCGTCCATGATCTCTTCGGCGCCGGCCATCTGTGGTACGCGGTTGGGATTGACGAACGACACCACCTCGGTGCGGCGGGCGCCGGCGGCTTCGAGGCGGCGGATCAGGTCGAGCTTTTCCTCGACCGACAGTATGGCCTTCTCGTTCTGCAGGCCGTCGCGGGGACCGACCTCGACGATCTCGATGAAGCGGCTCACGGCTGGGCCTCCACTTCGGCGCCGCTCACGGCGTCTGGGGCGTCTTCCGGCGCGTCGTGGCGGCGCGGCTCGCCGCGATAGATGCGCAGCACCTCGTCGTCGCCGTCGGAATAGTTCAGGCCCTTGATCTCGCCGGCCGGACGCGGGGCGTGGCCCATGGCGGCCAGGGCGGCCTTGAACTTGGCGTCCTCGCGGCCCTCGACCACGGCCGGACGGCCCTCGTCGACGGCGTCGGCCGCGCCCTCGGCGTCGGTGAGTTCAGTGGTGGTGCCCAGCTGGAAGACCATGCTGGGCTCGGAATAGCCGGTCACCGCCACCGGGCCGGGGGCGCCGGCGCGGGGGGCCAGATCGGCCTTCTCCAGGGCGCGGGCCAGGCGCTGCGACAGCCACAGCGAGTCCAGGCGCGGGGCCAGCAGGCCGGCCATGGCGCCGTGGGCCAGGATGCCCAGGGCGCCGGCCGTGACCAGTGCCAGGGCGGCCTTGCGCTCGCGCAGGATCAGCCAGCCGCCGGCGACGGCGGCCGCGATGAACAGCAGGGCGGAAAGGATGGCCAGCGGCAGGGCCGAGGGCGCGGCGTACTGCTTCCAGGCGACGATGCAGACGGCGGCGAAGGCGACCCCGGCGATGGCCAGCAGCACGGTGCCGACGATCCGCGAACCCAGACCCAGAGGCTTGCGCAGGGCCGCGGCCATCAGCATGGCCAGGGCCCCGAAGGCGGGCAGGGTGTAGTGGGCCAGCTTGGTCGGCAGGATCTCGAACATCAGCCAGGTCGGGATCAGCCAGCACAAGGCAAAGCGCACGCCGGGCTCGTTGCGGCGGGTCCAGCCCAGCACCAGGGCCGCCGGCAGCAGCAGGGTGGTCGGGAACAGCAGCAGCGGGGAGAGCAGCACGTAGTACCCGAACGGTCCGCCATGGCGCTCGTGGCCGCCGGCCAGCTTGGGCGCCAGGTCGCCGCCCACCGCCGCGCCCCAGAAGGCGCCGTCGGTGGCGATGGTGATCATCGTCGCCCAGGGCAGGACGATGGCCGCGAACAGGATCAGGCCCCAGCTCCAGCCCAACTGCTTGAGCCAGCCGGCCTTCCGGTCCCAGGCCCACAGGGCGAGGATGGCGAGGATGACGACCAGCAGGCCGACCGGACCCTTGATCAGGGCGGCCATGGCCATGCCGATCCAGAAGGCCAGTTTCGGACCCTTGCCGGCCTTCTCGCCCGCCAGGCCCGCGGTGTAGATCCGCGCCAGGCCGGCCATGGCCAGTGTCGTAAAGCCGCACAGCGAGGCGTCGGTCTTGGCGATGAAGGCTTCGGTCGACAGCAGGAAGGTCGCGCCCAGGATCGCGCCCGACAGCAGGCTCTCGCGCGGGCCGAAGAAGGCGGCCGCGCCCCAGGCGCAGGCGGCGGCGGCCAGCATGGCGCCCAGCAGCGAGGGGATGCGGTAGGCCCAGATCCCCCGGTCTTCCGGCGCGGAGACGGCCGAGACCGCCGCGGCCTGCAGCCAGTGGATGCCGACCGGCTTCTTGTTGCGGGGCTGGTCCTGCAGCCGGATGTTCACATAGTCGCCGGTCTCCAGCATCTGGGCCGTCGCCTGGGTGAAGCGGGACTCGTCGCGGTCGAGCGGCGGCATGGCGAAGAGGCCGGGCAGGCCGGCGATCAAGGCGACCAGGGCGGCGAAGACCGGCGCGCGCCAGCCGCGCGACCAGGCGTCGAGGCGGGATTCAAGGCTCATGCTGGCGGTCGGGCTGGGGCTCGTATTGGCGCTCATGAGCGATGGAATAGCACGATCCTTTCCTGGCGCGAGTTTTGCGGTAAAAGCGGCCATGACGTCTTCCAATCCCGCCGTGATCCCCGATTTCTCCGTCGTCGTGCCCGTATTCGACGAGGGCGGCGCGGCGCCGGCCCTGGCGCGCGAGATCGCGGCCGCCTTCGCCGGCGAGTCCTACGAGATGATCTTCGTCGACGACGCCAGCCGCGACGACACCAAGGCCCTGCTCACGGCCCTGAAGGCCGAGATCCCGCAGCTGCGCGTGCTGGGCCACCGCAAGAACTCGGGCCAGAGCCGGTCGATCCGCAGCGGCATCCTGGCCGCCCGCGCCCCGATCGTGGTCACCATGGACGGCGACGGCCAGAACGACCCGGCCGATGCACCGCGCCTGGCCAAGGCCCTGCAGGCCGCGCCGGTCGAGCTGGCCCTGGTGGGCGGCGAGCGGGTCAAGCGCCAGGACAGCAGCGCCAAGCGCTTCGCCAGCAAGTTCGGCAACGGGGTGCGCAAGCGCCTGCTGAAGGACACCGCCAACGACACCGGCTGCGGCCTGAAGGCCTTCCGTCGCGAGGCCTTCCTGCGCCTGCCGTACTTCGATCACATCCACCGCTACATCCCGGCGCTGATGCTGCGCGAGGGCTACGAGATCGCCTTCCAGCCAGTGAACCACCGTCACCGCGAGACCGGGGTGTCGAAATACACCAACTTCGGCCGCCTGAAGGCCTCGATCAGCGACCTGTTCGGCGTGATGTGGCTGCAGTCGCGGGCGCGCAACCCGCAGGGCGTCGACGAGGCCTAACCGCGCTCGACGCTCATCTCGGGCGGGCCGTACGACAGCACGTCCAGGCACATCCAGCCGGTGACGAACTGGTAGTGGTGCAGGTCGGGAGAGTTGGCGCGAAACGCCTCCGACTGGTTTTGGCGGAAGACGCCATCCTCCACCCGATAGGCGACATGCTCCTCGACCAGACCCTCGGGGAAAGCCGGGGCTTCGGTGCTGAGCGGCATCTCGTCGACAACGCGGAACGTTTCGATCTTGTCGAAGACGACCAGAAGCCCCCCGTCCTCGTCATCCGGGATCTTGAACATCGCGCGCAGGCCTCGGCCCCTGCCGACATACTCCAGGCGCGCGAGGTCCGAGTGCGAGGCCTTCACGGCCACGGGCATGGGCAGGGGAATGTAGCGCAAGGCGGATCTCGTCGGTTCGTCGGGGCAAGCTAGACCTTGCCTCCGGCGAGGGCCATGCCGTCCCGCTCGCCCGCCAAGCGGCGCCAGCTTCACCGGCGGTCGAAAACCGGTTAACTCTGGCGACTGTCGAGGGGATTACGAATGTTCGCCGCCTTTCCGCTGCTGGCCCTGCCGGTGCTGATCTACAATCTGCTGGCCCTGACCGTCGGCGGCGGCTTCTCGTCCGACGCGGCCAGCTATCGGTTCGGCGAGCAGCTGTTCCGTATCCACATGGCCTCGCGGGTCGACTGGATCGTCAGCTGGGGCGACCTCTTGCTGGGCGCTTCGCTGGTGGTGCTGTTCGTCGAGCTGCTGAAGTCGACGACCAGCCGCAAGATCGCGATCATCAACCACTCGCTGTCGATGGTGCTGTTCATCGTCTGCCTGGTGCAACTGCTGCTGCTGCCGGCCTTCGCCACCTCGGTGTTCTTCCTGATCACCCTGATGGTGCTGCTGGATGTGCTGGCCGGCTTCATCGTCACCATCGTGGCCGCCCGCCGCGACGTCGATTTCGGCGACCGCTGAGGCGTTTCTTCAAGCCGCGAGCCGGTTGCGCGCGTTAGCCTCCTTGCCCAGGAGGCCCCGATGGACGACAACCAGCCGCCGGAAGACAGCAAGCTCACCCGCAGCAAGGAAGCCTGGGCCAGGGCCGGCAAGTTCCTGACCGGCCACACCGCAAGGCCCGAGGCCGAGCGCCTGCCGCCCGGCCAGCACCTGACCCGCGACTGGCCGGTGCTGGACCTGGGCCTCAAGCCCGACCTGCCGACGGCCGACTGGCGGCTGCGCATCGACGGCCTGGTGGCCCGCCCCGCCACCTGGGACTTCCAGGCCCTGCTGGCCCAGCCGCAGAGCGCGCCGGTGTCGGACATCCACTGCGTCACCACCTGGTCGCGCTACGACAACCACTGGCAGGGCGTGCTGACCCGCGACCTGGCCGAGGCCATCGCGCCCAGGGACGAGGCGCGGTTCGTGGTGCTGCATTCGTACGACGGCTACACCACCAACCTGACCCTCGAAGACTTTCTGCACGAGGGCGTGCTGCTGGCCCACGGCTGGGAGGGCGCGCCGATCACGGCCGAGCATGGCGGGCCGGTGCGGCTGGTGGCGCCGCACCTCTATTTCTGGAAAAGCGCCAAGTGGCTGAAGCGGATCGAGTTCGTCGCCGCCGACAAGCCGGGCTTCTGGGAGGAGCGCGGCTATCACAATCGCGGCGATCCCTGGGCCGAGGAGCGCTATTGGTGAGGGCGGCGGATTTCGACAAGCGCGGCGGTCCGCGCGCGCCTATCTATCGGTAACAGACCCTCTTACGGACGCCGTTCATGACCGCTTCCAACCTCTGGCTCGCCGCCGGCCTGCGCACCCCCTTCGCCAAGGTGGACGGCGCCCTGGCCGCCCATGACGCCATCGACCTCTCCGTGCCCGTGGTGAAGGCCATGCTGGAGAAGGGCGCGCGTCCCGACTTCGCCGTCTGGGGCACGGTGATCCCCAACCTGACCTGGAGCAACATCGCCCGCGAGGTGCTGCTGGACGCCGGGGCCGATCCGACCATTCCGGCCTTCTCGACCGTCATGGCCTGCTCGACCAGCATGGCCGGCGTGCTCGAGGCCGCCGGCATGATCGACGGGCGGGGCCGGGATCTGGCTTTGGTCGGCGGGGTCGAGGCGATGAGCCGGGTGCAGATCGGGCTTTCGGTGCGATTGTCGGACTGGATCCGCCGCTTCCAGCAGGCCCGCGACCTGAAGGGGCGGCTGGCCGTGCTGTCGGCGTTCAAGGCGGCCGACGCCAAGCTCTTCATCCCCAAGGTGGCCAACCGCACCACGGGCCTCTCCATGGGCGAGCACACCGAGATCACCGCCAAGGAGTGGGGTCTGGCCCGCGCCGACCAGGACGCCATCGCCTTCGCCAGCCACCAGAACGCCGTGCGCGCCTGGGAGAGCGGCTTCTTCGACGATCTCGTCATTCCCATCGGCGAGGCGCGGCGCGACACGATCCCGCGCAAGGACAGCACGCTGGAGAAGCTGGCCAAGCTGAAATCGGCCTTCGACAAGACCAGCGGCCAGGGCACGCTGACGGCCGGCAATTCCTCGCCCCTGACCGACGGCGCCTCCAGCATCTGGGTGGCCTCGGAGGCGGGACTGGCGCGCCTGCCCGAGCG
Organism: Caulobacter sp. D5; assembly: GCF_003185805.1. Taxonomy (GTDB): domain Bacteria; phylum Pseudomonadota; class Alphaproteobacteria; order Caulobacterales; family Caulobacteraceae; genus Caulobacter. Next base: position 12,697 of record NZ_QHJY01000081.1, on the reverse strand, counting down.
GACGCCGCGGGTGAAGATCCTCGACTACGAGGTCACGGCCATCGACCTGAGGAACGAGGGGCTGCTGATGGCTCCGGCCTACGGCGTGCCGCGCATGCTGGCGCGCAACGGGCTGACGCTGGGCGACATCGGGCTGTGGGAGATCCACGAGGCCTTCGCGGCCCAGGTGCTGTCGCACATCGCCGCCTGGGAGAGCAGAAAGTTCCTGGCCGAGAAGGCCGGCGTCACCGCCGAGCTCGGGGCCTTCCCGCGCGAGCGGATGAACCCCACCGGCGGCAGCCTGGCCATCGGCCACCCGTTCGGGGCCACCGGGGCGCGGATCCTGTCGCAGGCGACCAAGGAACTGGCCGCGCGCGGCAAGGGCGAGAAGGCGATCGTCAGCATCTGCGCCGACGGCGGCCAGGGCACGATGATGCTGCTGGAAGCGGCTTAGTCACGGCCCCTCGCGACCTCTCGATCGCTTTCCTGGGCCTCGTGCCCAGGATCCATCGTTCCGCCTGCTCTGACCTTTCGGGCCAGGTCGCCGTCTGAGCAGCGTCCGCCATGGGCCCTCGCCACAAGGGCGAGGGAGGCGGCTTTTATTGGCTTGAGAACGAATGCTCAGCCGCCGACCGTTCCCGTGAAACGGTAGCGAAAATCTGCCGATGTGCTGGAGGCTGGACGTAGAACCGGCCCGAGGACTAGGGGCAACCTCGGGCCGGCGGTACGCATGTCGCGTTGTGGGGGGTGAACGCGACGTCCTGAAATTGAACCCGCTCGCCCGGCCAATCAAGCGAATGAACGTCGCTCGGCGCTTTTGTCGCAGGGAAGCGTTGTCAGGAAAACGTTGTCAGGTCAGGGCCGTGAAGATCAGGGTGACGACGGCGACGTCGAAGGCTCGGATCAGGAGGGTCAGCATAGGTCGGCGCGCTCTGCGGAAAGATTCAGGGCTCGACCTAGCAAGACTGGCGCCAAGCCGGCCTTCGGCGCTAACAATTCCACATGACGTTGTTTTTCGACCCTGGGTGGTATGACGCGCGGCTGGCCGAGCGCGGGCTCGATCGCGCCGCCCTGGCCGCGGCGGCGGGCCTGAGCGCAGAGGCGCTGGACCTGGCGTTCAAGGACCAGCGCGAGCTGAGCCCGGCCGAAGTGGCTGTTTTCGCCGAAATGCTGGGGGTTTCGCGCGAGGAGGCCGCGCAAAGGGCCGGGATCGGCGCGCATGCGGCGCCGGTCGATCCGGCCGCGCGGCGCATCGCAGACCTGGAGGCGAGGGTGGCGGCGCTGGAAGCCCGGCTCGCCGCCCTGGAGCGCTAGATCTCGGTCTTCTTGATCAGGCCCGCCTTGGGACGGCGGTCGGCCGGGCCGGAATATTCCGTGCCGAGATAGGTCGAACGTGCATTGTCGAGCACTTCCTGCCCACCGCGCAGCCCGCGCTTCTGGCCGGGCTGACCCATCAGGTGGGCGGCGAAGGTCGCGAAGGCCCCGCGCCGCGGAGGCGGCGGCGGGGCCTTCGTTTCCTCTTCCTCGCGAACATGAGTCACGTCTTCCCCGTCCGCCTCTCGGCGGTCGGAGTCCCGGGGCGCTGGCAGCGCCCGGCGTGCGTTGGCCGCACGTCGGATGGGATCGATCGGACCGTTCATGGTGAGTAACCCTAGCGGCGCGTCCGTTAAGAACGAATGCGCCGGCATGGTTGACGCCCGTTCAGGATTTACGGCTTGGTCGCCAGCTTGGCGATCTGCTCCTGCATCGCTTCCAGCTGGCGCTTCAGATCGGCCAGGCTGTCCTCGCTGGGCGCGGAGGGGGCCGGCTGCGGCGGCGGAGCGGGCGGGGCCTCGGCGGCCGCGCCGTCTTCCGGGCGATTGTAGGCGAAGGGCGAGAACATCTTCATGGCCCGGTCGAACAGCGCCATGTTCTGGCGGATCTGCTCCTCGTAGATCGCCATGCCCGGCGCCGCGGCCTTGCCGGCCAGGCCCTGGCCGGTGAACTGCTGGCGCATGCGCTCCTGCTGCTTGGAGAAGCTTTCCAGCGACATCTCCAGGTAGCTGGGCAGGAAGGCCTGCATCGAGTTGCCGTAGAAGCCGATCAGCTGGCGCAGGAACTGGATGGGCAGCAGGTTCTGGCCGCCGCCGCGGTTCTCTTCCTCGAAGATGATCTGGGTCAGGACCGAGCGGGTGATGTCGTCGTTGGACTTGGCGTCATAGACGACGAAGTCGACGCCCTCCTTCACCATGTCCGACAGGTGCTCGAGGGTGACGTAGGAACTGGACGCGGTGTTGTAGAGCCGGCGGTTGGCGTACTTCTTGATGACGACGCGCTGGCCCGACCCTTTTTCAGCTTTGTCAGCGCCGGGGGCGGCTTCGCCTTTTTCGGGGTTCTCGGACATTTCGTTCCCTGGGACAGCGGTGTCGCCCGCCTTTTCGCATCGCACTATCGCCAATGCAAAGGCATGGCGCCAGTCCCACGAATAGCTGGACTGCGCATCATGACGTGAAAATGTATTCGTGACGAACGCCGTTCGTTTCGGCATGGTGCTGTTGCACTGCAAAAGTGTGGGCGCCGCACCTGCGAAGGCGTCACCGAACAGTCACGGGAAAACGAAAGCCAATGACCGACATCGTCATCGTCTCCGCCGCTCGCACGCCGGTGGGCTCCTTCCTCGGCGCGCTGTCCAGCCTGCCGGCCTCCGAGTTGGGCAAGACCGCCATCGTCGCCGCGGTCGAGCGGGCGGGCCTGACCCCGGCCGACGTCGATGAAGTGATCCTGGGCCAGGTGCTGCAGGCCGGCGCCGGCCAGGGCCCCGCCCGCCAGGCCTCGGTCAAGGCCGGCGTGCCGGTCGAGAGCCCGGCCTGGAGCCTGAACCAGCTGTGCGGCTCGGGTCTGCGCGCGGTGGCCCTGGGCGCCCAGCAGATCCTGTCGGGCGACGCCAAGATCGTGGTGGTCGGCGGCCAGGAGAGCATGAGCCAGGCTCCGCACGCGCAAGCCCTGCGCACCGGCCAGAAGATGGGCGACCTGGGCTTCGTCGACACCATGATCAAGGACGGCTTGTGGGACGCCTTCCACGGCTACCACATGGGCCAGACGGCCGAGAACATCGCCAACCGCTGGCAGATCACCCGCGAAGACCAGGACAAGTTCGCCGTCGCCAGCCAGAACAAGGCCGAGGCGGCCCAGAAGTCCGGCAAGTTCGCCGACGAGATCGTCGGCGTGACCATCAAGGGCCGTAAGGGCGACACCGTCGTCGACCAGGACGAATACATCCGCCACGGCGTGACCCTGGAGAGCATCTCGGGCCTGAAGCCGGCCTTTGCCAAGGACGGCTCGGTGACCGCCGCCAACGCCTCGGGCCTCAATGACGGCGCCGCGGCCCTGGTGCTGACCACGGCCGAGGAAGCCGAGAAGCGCGGCCTCAAGCCCCTGGCGAAGATCGTCTCGTGGGCCAACGCCGGCGTCGATCCGGAGATCATGGGCACCGGCCCGATCCCGGCCAGCAAGAAGGCCCTGGAAAAGGCCGGCTGGACCGTCGCCGACCTCGACCTCATCGAAAGCAACGAGGCCTTCGCCGCCCAGTCGATCTCGGTGGTGCGCGAGCTCGGCCTTGACCCGGCCAAGGTCAATGTCAACGGCGGCGCCATCGCCATCGGCCACCCGATCGGCGCCTCGGGCGCGCGGATCCTGACCACCCTGGTGCACGAGCTGAAGCGCTCGGGCGGCAAGAAGGGCCTGGCCACGCTGTGCGTCGGCGGCGGCATGGGCGTGGCCCTCTGCATCGAGGCCGTCTGACCCCGGCGCGATCATGACCCAGCGTCGTGATAGGGCGGCGATCAGCGCCCTCGTCGCCGCTCTCGTCGCGGTCCTGGTTTCCGCCGCCCTGGCCTCGACGGGGCGGGCGGCGGAGATTCGGATCGACGGCTTGCGACCTTCGGTGATCGATCCGTCGATCACCGAGTTCGACGAGCCGAACCTCGTGCTGCGCCCCGCCAGGGTCGCGCCGGGAACCCCGCTTGTCGTCTTCCTGCCGGGGACCAGCGGCCAGCCGGCCGGAGCCGGCGCCCTGCTCAAGGTGGTCGCCGGCCAGGGCTATCCGGTGATCGGCCTCGAATACGCCAACGAGCCGGCCGTGGTGCAGGCCTGTCCGCGCAATCCCGACCCGGCCTGCTCGTCGGACTTCCGGCGCATGCGGGTGCGCGGCGACGGACCTTCGAGCGTCGTGAGCAACAGCCGCGCGGCGTCGATCGAGGGGCGTCTGGCGGGGCTGCTGGCGAGGCTCGACAGGGAGAACCCGGCGGAAGGCTGGGGCGGCTATCTGAAGGACGGCGCGCCCGACTGGAGCCGCATCGTCGTCAGCGGTCTGTCGCAGGGGGCGGGCATGGCCGCCTGGATCGCCCGCGAGACCCCGGTGGCGCGGGTGGTGCTGTTCTCCAGTCCGTGGGACTTCACCACGCCCGGCCGCCGGCTGGCGCCGTGGATCGACGGGCCGGGCGCGACCCCGCCCGAGCGCTGGTACGCCGCCTACAACAGCCGCGAAAACACCGCCGACCTGCTGGCGCAGAGCTATCGCCGGCTGGGCGTTCCGACAACCCATGTGAGAATCTTTAGTGAAGCTCTACCCGAGGGCTTCAAAGGCGAGGGTGCAAACCCCTATCATCCGATCGGGATCCGTGATCCCCGCTATGCCGACGATTGGCGTTTCCTTTACGGAACCCCACAGGCACAGTGACGCTTCCTGCACGACCCATCCCCCACGTGGCCGAACAAGGCCCGGATCGAGAGAGGAACGTTGAATGGCTAGAGTTGCGTTCGTGACCGGCGGCACCCGGGGCATCGGCCGGGCGATCTGCGAGCGGCTGGTCGCCGACGGCCTGAAGGTGGCGGCGGGTTATTCCGGCAACGAGGCGGCGGCCGAGGCCTGCGCCAAGGAGCTGGGCGTGATGGTGGTCAAGGGCAATGTCGGCTCGTTCGAGGACTGCCAGGCCGCCGTGGCCAAGGTCACCGCCGAGCTCGGCCCCATCGACGTGCTGGTCAACAACGCCGGCATCACCCGCGATGGCTTCCTGCACAAGATGACCTACGAGCAGTGGTCGGAAGTGATCCGGGTCAACATGGACTCGGCCTTCAACATGACCCGCCCGGTGATCGAGGGCATGCGCGAGCGCGGCTGGGGCCGGATCGTCAACATCAGCTCGATCAACGGCCAGAAGGGCCAGGTCGGCCAGACCAACTATTCGGCCGCCAAGGCCGGGCTGATCGGCTTCACCAAGGCCCTGGCGCTCGAGAACGCCAAGAAGGGCGTGACCGTCAACGTCATCTGCCCGGGCTATATCGACACCGAGATGGTGGCCGCCGTCCCCGAGACGGTGCTGGCCGGCATCATCGGCGCCATCCCCGTCGGCCGCCTGGGCAAGGGCGAGGAGATCGCCGACATGGTCTCGTTCCTGGCCGGCGAGCGGGCGGGCTTCGTGACCGGCGCCACCCTGTCGTTGAACGGCGGTCAGTACCTCGCCTGACGGTGGCCTGGCCCGGGCCGCAAGGCTTGTGGCTTGACCGCACGGTCCCGGTCGGCGTCTGTAGGCGCCGACCGGGATGTTCAGGGGGCGCGTGGCGATTGCCGGGCGCCAGGGAAGCGTTGCAGAAAAGTCGCATGGCGACGCTTGCCAGGAAGCGCCGTCTCCACGTCCAAGAATCGCCCCAGTCGGGGACCATCACCGTCGCCATGATACGACCGACGGTGGAAACGATGGGGCCGAGAGGCTGCGCGGCCGCGCTGGCGCTCACCCTGATCGGGGCAGGGTTCTGCGCATCGCCCGCCGCCGCCCAGTCCAAGCACAGCCTGCGCGACGCCCTGTTCGGCGACCGCGCCACGGCGGAAGCCCGCAAGCCGCCGCCGCCGCCCGTGGCCCGCTACGTCTCGGAAGGCGGCGGGGCCTTCGTGCTCGACCGCGCCACGCCGACCGCCCTGCTGAAGTTCGAGAACAGCAGCGAGGTGTGGGTGCTGTCGCCCCACGCCGGGCCGCGCGGCGACGTGATCTACAAGAACGAGCTGGGCGAGCCGGTGCTGCGCGCCACCAAGCTGGGCGGCATGATCCTGTTCACGCCCGACCGCCCGGCCGGCGCCGCCGCTGCCCTGATGGGCCGCGCCACGACCATCCAGCCGCCGGCCTTCATCAAGCCCAGCGCGCTCTTCCTGCGCATGGCCCAGGCCGCCGATCGCGCCAGCCGCGCCGCGCGCCACCAGGTCAGCTTCGAGACCGTGCAGGACGCCCGCCCCGAGACCTCGGTGCTGGTCGCCGAAAGCGCCAATGTCGCGGCCGAGGCCTTCGAGCGCATGGCCCGCAACGGCGACCGCAACCTGCTGAACCGCATCGGCCGCGTGCTGCTGGCCGAGGGCCGCAAGCCCGGCGCGGCGATCAAGGACGACGCCCTGATCATCACCTACGCCTCGGGCAAGGGCCTGGCCGGCCGCCCGTCGTCGGAGCGGATCATCAAGGTGGTGGACCAATAGGCCTCGCCTATCGCCGCGTTTGAAGGGCGCGAAGCCTGGGCTGTGGACTCCTGGAAAACTTGGCTCTAGGGTGAACGGATGATCCTCGCCGCCAGCCAGCAGCTGTTTTGGTACTTTAGCTATCCGACGCCTCTGGCGCCGGGAGGGGATCGTTTGGCCTGAGATCAGGCCGCCAAAAACGCCTTTCACCAGCCGCCAGGGGTCTCCCGGGCGGCTTTTTTAATGGCCGCCGGACCTCCCGAACTTTTCCGAACCTTCAGGAACCGCGCCATGCCTTCTTCTTCCACCGCCGCCAGCCTCGTCTCGCTGCCCGTCCCCACCGACGACCTGCGCATCTCGCGCCTGCAGACCCTCAGCCCGCCCGCCCAGGTGATCGGCGAGGCGCCGGCCTCCTCGTCGACGGCCGAGATCGTCGGCGACGCCCGCCAGGCGGTGCACGAGGTGCTGCATGGCCGCGACGACCGCCTGGTGGTGGTGATCGGCCCCTGCTCGATCCACGACCCCAAGGCCGCCCTCGACTACGCCCAGCGCCTGGCGGCCGAGCGCGAGCGCCACGCCGGCGAGCTGGAAGTGATCATGCGGGTCTATTTCGAGAAGCCGCGCACCACGGTCGGCTGGAAGGGCCTGATCAACGACCCCGACCTCGACGGCGGCTTCCGGATCAACGAGGGCCTGCGGCTGGCGCGGCGGGTGCTGCTGGACGTCAGCGCCCAGGGCCTGCCGACCGCCTGCGAGTTCCTGGACGTCACCACCCCGCAGTACATCGCCGACCTGGTGGCCTGGGGCGCGATCGGCGCCCGCACCACCGAAAGCCAGATCCACCGCGAGATGGCGTCGGGACTGTCGTGCCCGGTCGGCTTCAAGAACGGCACCAACGGCGACGTGAAGGTGGCGATCGACGCGGTGATGGCCGCCGCCCAGCCGCACCATTTCCTGGCCGTGACCAAGGAGGGCCGCGCGGCCATCGCCACCACCACCGGCAACGCCGACAGCCACGTGGTGCTGCGCGGCGGCAAGACGCCCAACTACGACGCCGCCAGCGTCGAGGCCGTCGCCCAGGCCCTGACCAAGGCCGGCCTGCCGCCCAGGATCATGGTCGACGCCAGCCACGCCAACAGCGGCAAGAACCACGAGAACCAGCCGGCCGTCGTCGCCGACATCGCCGCCCAGGTGGCGACCGGGACCTCGCCGATCATGGGCGTGATGATCGAGAGCAACCTCGTCGCCGGCCGCCAGGACATCGTGCCCGGCAAGCCCCTGACCTACGGCCAGTCGGTCACCGACGCCTGCATCGACTGGGACACCTCGGTGCGCGTGCTCGAGGACCTGGCCGCCGCCGTGCGGGCCGGCCGCGCCGCCAAGGCCGGCTGAGCGCTCGTCGCCAACGAAAAAGGACCCCGGCATGCTCCGCCGGGGTCCTTCGCAGTGGCCGCTTCTGATCCGCTTGGGATTGGGGACCGGTAATCGCGGGCGGCGGCCTCGTTGACGCGCCCAGACTGGGCCGCGCCAGACTGGGCCGCGGGCGAGGCGCGGGTGAAGTTACAAGCGCGACAGGTGGATTAAATCGCCGACAGGGTCGGCGAGGATCGTCCTTCTCCCCTTGCGGGAGAGGGTGGCGCCGAAGGCGTCGGATGAGGGGTTTCTCAAACTTTCGACGCCGGGTCCGGTCGATCCGCCCGTCGCGGCGGGCAGGATTTTCGACCCCTCACCCGACCTCCCTCCGGGAGGCTGCCCTCTCCCGCAAGGGGAGAGGGATCAGATCTTAGAGGCTCGTTCCGCCGACGGTCAGGCCGGTGATCTTCAGGCTGGGCTGGCCCACGCCCACGGGCACGCCCTGGCCGGCCTTGCCGCAGACGCCGATGCCCGGATCGAAGTCGAAGTCGTTGCCGATCATGGTCACGCGGGTCAGGGCGCTGGGGCCGTCGCCGATCAGGGTCGCGCCCTTGACCGGGGCGGTGATCTTGCCGTCCTCGACGAGGTAGGCCTCGGTGCACTGGAAGACGAACTTGCCGTTGGTGATGTCGACCTGGCCGCCGCCGAAATTGGCGCAGTAGAGGCCCTTCTTCATCGAGGCGATCATCTCGGCCGGGTCGTGGTCGCCGGCCAGCATGCCGGTGTTGGTCATGCGCGGCATCGGCATGTGGGCGTAGGACTGGCGGCGGCCGTTGCCGGTGGCCTGCATGCCCATCAGCCGGGCCGACATGCGGTCGTGCATGTAGCCCACGAGGATCCCGTCCTCGATCAGGATGGTGCGCTCGGTGGGCGTGCCCTCGTCGTCGATGGTCAGCGAGCCGCGGCGGCCGGGGATCGAGCCGTCGTCGAAGACGGTGACGCCCTTGGCGGCCACCCGCTCGCCGATGCGGCCGGAGAAGGCCGAGATGCCCTTGCGGTTGAAGTCGCCTTCCAGGCCGTGGCCGACGGCCTCGTGCAGCAGCACGCCGTTCCAGCCGGGACCGAGCACCACGTCCATCTCGCCGGCCGGGCAGGCGACGGCGTCGAGGTTCACGAGCGCCTGGCGCAGGGCCTCGTCGACCTGGTCCTGCCACTTGTCGGGGCTGATCCAGGCGGCGAAGCCGGCGCGGCCGCCGGCGCCGGACGAGCCGGCTTCGCGCTTGCCGTCCTTCTCGACCGTGACCTGGACGTTGAGGCGCACCAGCGGGCGCACGTCGCGGATCAGCTTGCCGTCGGCGCGCAGGATCTCGACCACGCGGCGTTCGCCGGTCAGGCTGGCCATCACCTGGGCGACGCGGGGATCGCGCTGGCGGGCGAAGGCGTCGATCTCCTGGAGCAGCGACACCTTCTCGGAGAAGGCGGGCGAGGAGACCGGGTCGTCCTCGCCATAGAGCTTTTCGTTGGTCGAGCGCGGGCCCTCGGCCGAGATCCCGGCGTGGCCGCGCTTGGCGAGGCTGGCCGAGGCCGCGGCCCGGCCGATGGCGGCTTCGGAGATCTCCGAGGCGTGGGCGTAGCCGGCCGTCTCGCCGGCCACCACGCGCAGGCCGAAGCCTTCGCCGGAGTCATAGGAGGCGGTCTTCAGGCGGCCGTCGTCGAAGACGAAGGCCTCGCTCTCGGACCGCTCGAGGAAGAGCTCGCCGTCGTCGGCCCCGGCCAGGGCCTCGCCCAGGATGGCGCGGGCGCGTTGCGGGTCGACGCCGGCGGCGTCCAGCAGGGAAGGGGCGGAGAGGGGAGCGGTCATCCCTACAAGTTAGGCGCTCGAAGGCCCCGCGTCATCTCCCTCCGCCCCCCGATCCTGTCGCGGGGCGGAGGGGAGGGGGTCACCAGTCCTCGTTGACCTCGCCCGAGCCGGCGATCGACTTGGACAGGCGGGCCGGGCGCTCGGTCAGGGTGACGTCGCCGCTGCCGGCGATGCTGACGTCGGCCTCGCCCGTCGGGCCGAGCTTGGCCTCCCCGCTGCCGGCGATCTCGACCTTGGCGTCGGAGACGGTCAGGGCGCTCAGCTCGGCCTCGCCGGATCCGGCGATGTGCAGGTCGACGGCCTTGGTCTTGCCCGAGGCGTAGACCTCGCCGCTGCCGTTCAGCGCCAGGGCCAGGCTCGGCTGGTCGTAGGACTGGATGTCCAGGTCGCCCGAGCCGTTGAGCACGAAGCTCTTCACCGACGGGGCCGAGACGCGGATGATCAGGTCGTCGGAATGGGCCAGCAGCCGCACGCCGTCGCCGGTGATCGTGAAGCCGCGGCCATTGCCGTCGCCGTCGAGGTGCAGGCGGTCGCCCGACAGCACCACGCGGCGGACCAGGCCTTGCGGACCCTCGACGGTGACGCCGGCCTTGTCGCTCTGGGTGAAGATCACCCGGGCGGGCAGGTCGATGCGCAGGGCCTCGCCGCCGGTCCAGGCGATCTGGCGGGTGGTGTTGGGACCGTGGTCCTCGATCGTCACTTCGCCGTTGCGGTGGACGGAGACGCGGCCGTCGTCGTCCTCGATGTTGAAGTGGACGTTGGCGGGGATGGTCCAGCCGCCTTGCTGGATCATCTGGCGGCCGCCGATGGCGAAGGCGGTTCCAAGGCACGCCACGGCCAGGACGAAGCTGGCGACGGCGATGATGGTCAGGTTGCGGATCATGGCGCGACCTCAGGCTTGCGGTTCGATGGCCGGCTTCAGCAGCCGGTAGTGGAGGCGGCCGTACCAGACCAGCACGTTGACCAGGCCGACCGTGACCAGGCCGGTGACGGCGGTCAGGGCGGTGGCCGCGGCCATCAGGCCGATGCCGCCCAGGATGGCGACGGCGGGGCCGCCCGGCGGGTCGAAGAACGGGCCGGCCGAGAACACGAAGCCCCCGGCGATGAAGATGCCGATCCCGGCCATGAAGAAGCCGAACAGCGCCCCGATCACGCCCATCAGGATGGGCAGCAGGATCAGGATGTCGATCGCGCCCAGGCCCAGCACCGCGAAGACGGCGCCGGCGGCGGCCGACGGGTTCTTGGTCTCTTCCCAGCGCTTGAGGCCGGCCTCGGCGCGCAGCTCGCGGGCCAGGCGGTCGGGATCGCCCAGGGCGGCGGCCGTCTCGGCCTCGGTGCGGCCGGCGGCGACGGCGTCGTCGAAGTGGGCGTCGTAGTCGGCGACCGCGTCGGCGATGCTGGTGGCCGGCAGGCCGGCCAGGCCGCGCTTGAGGCGGCTGATGAATTCGGCGCGGGTCATGCGGCGGCTCCCAGGATGTCGTCCACGGCCTTGGTGAAGGCGGCCCATTCGGCCTTCTGGGCGGCGAAGCTGTCGCGGCCGGCGGTGGTCAGGCGATAGTATTTGCGGGGCGGACCGCTGGTCGACTCGACCAGGTAGGTCTCGACCAGTCCGTCGGACTGCAGGCGTCTCATCAGCGGGTAGATGGTCCCCTCTCCCATGTCGATGTCGTGGGCCAGCTGGCTGGCGATCTCGTAGGCGTAGCTGTCGGCCTTCGACAGCAGGGCCAGCACGCACAGCGCCAGCACGCCCTTCTTCAATTGTGTTTCGATGGCTTCAGGCACGGCTCTCGTTTCCTGTTGGTAGGACCCTTGTACCGACAGGTAGTGTGTGATGCAAGGTAGCTGTTATTACAAGTTATCAATGTTCGGAGATCGACGTGATTCGCCTGTCGGTCGTGTGGATGGAATTTGGCGAAGTTATTGAGAATGCTTCGCAACTGATGCGATTCCCCTGCTCCACATGTGGTTTCGGGTGCTTGGCAACAGGGATTGATGCGCGTATGCACGCCTGCGACCGATCGGCGCCATGGGGAGAGCTCCGACTTGTTGCAAAGTCGATTGCTTGAACCCTGGTATCCGGTCGTATTGTGCAAGTCGGCGCGGCGGGAGACGGAGTGTCACCCCGTTAGAACGCCGCCGAAACGGGCCGAGAGGGAAATGAAGCAATTCCAGGGGATGCGGCGGAAGTGGGCTGGCCTTTGCGCCGCCGCCGCCACGATGGCGTTCGCGGGGCAAGCCTTCGCCGAGGATCTATTGGGTCAGCCGACGCCTGGGGGGATCGCCCTCCAGCCCGCCGCGTCGGTGCTGAAGCATGACGCGATCTGGTTCCACAACTGGATCCTGCTGCCGATCATCACGGCCATCACCCTGCTGGTCCTGGGCCTGATCATCTGGATCGCCGTGCGCTACAACGCCAAGGCCAATCCGGTCCCCGCGAAGTTCAGCCACAACACCACGATCGAGATCATCTGGACGCTGGTGCCCGTGCTGATCCTGATGATCATCGCGATCTTCTCGTTCAAGCTGCTCTTCCGCTACAACGACATGCCCAAGCCCTACATGACCGTGAAGGCCACGGGCTATCAGTGGTACTGGGGCTACGAGTACCCCGACCAGAAGATCCCCGAGATCATCTCCAACGTGCTCACCGAGGAGCAGGTGGCCGCCAAGGGCCTGCCGCACAGCCTGTACCGGCTGGCCGCCAGCGAGGCGATGGTGGTGCCGGTCAACCAGGTGGTCCGCGTGCAGGTCACCGGCGCCGACGTGATCCACGCCTTCGCCCTGCCGGCCTTCGGCCTGAAGATCGACGCCATCCCGGGCCGCCTGAACGAGACCTGGTTCAAGGCCGAGAAGGTGGGCACTTATTACGGCCAGTGCTCGGAGCTCTGCGGCATCGACCACGCCTTCATGCCGATCGAGATCAAGGTCGTCAGCCAGGCCGAGTTCGACGCGTGGGTGAAGGCCAAGGCTCCGGCCGCGGCCCCCGCCGCCACGCCGGCCGCGACCGAAGCCGCCGCGCCCGCGGC
>NZ_QHJY01000576.1 GCF_003185805.1 Caulobacter sp. D5 | reverse complement strand
GAAGGCGGCGGGCGCCATGGCCAGACCGGCGACACCGGCGACGGCGGCGGCGCCCAGGGCGCGGCGAGCGTGGCTGCGAACGCCGGCGGCGGCGGGCGAGGAAGGCTTTTGCATCTTGTCGAGAGACCCCAGCTCGGGTCGCGGCGGGAAGGATCCGCGGCCCTTGTCCTGAAATTGCGAGGCGTTCTTAGTTACGCCTTTGCTGGGGTGCAATAATAATCAGTCGCAGGATGAGCCGCGGCCCCCGATACACGCGGAAACCGTGGCCATAATGCAACGTATCGCCTTGGTATCAGGCGCCGCGGGCCACGAACCAGCCGTTGCGGAAGCCCTGGTCGGCCTTGCCATAAAGGAAGGGCTCGCCCTCGGGGGTGGTGAAGCGGCCGCCGGCGGCGACGATCAGGGCGTGGCCGGCCGCGGTGTCCCACTCCATGGTCGGCCCGTGGCGCGGATAGATGTCGGCCGCGCCCTCGGCGATGCGGGCCAGCTTGATCGACGAGTCCATGGGCGCGCGAAGGCTGAAGCCGTACTGGTCGGCCAGGGCCGTGGCCTTGTCTTCCTTCATGGTGTGGCTGACCAGGGCCAGGGCCTCGCCCTGCGGCCAGGCGCGGGCCCGCACCGGCGCCTCGGCGCCGTCCGCGCCCTCGCGCTTGAGCACACCGCCGTCGGCCGTGAACCAGACCTCGCCGGTGGCCGGGGCGCAGACCGCGCCGGCGACGGGAACGCCATCGTCGATCAGGCCGATGTTGACGGTGAAGTTGGGATCGCCGCGCACGAAGGCCTTGGTGCCGTCCACCGGGTCGACCAGGAAGAAGCGCGGGCCGATCTCGTCGGGCGTGCCGTACTCGCAGGCGTGCTCCTCAGAGATGGCGGGGATGTCGGGGAACTGCTGGGCCAGCAGGGCCAGGATCACCTTCTCGCCGGCGCGGTCGGCCTCGGTCACGGGGCTCTCGTCCGCCTTGCGCGCCACGTCCAGCTCGGTCCGCCAGAACGGCAGGATCACCTCGGCGGCGGCCTCGACGATGCGGGCCAGGTCGCGGCCGATGTTCGCCGGAAGGGGGGCGGAGCTCATGCTTGTCCTCGGGGGTCGTCGCCGACGAAGTCCAGGGTCACGACGCGGGCGTCGATCGTCTGCTTGCCGGCCTCTTCGAAATTCACGGTGACGCGATGGCCGGTCACGGACTGCACCTGGCCAAGGCCCCAGTCGGGCTGGCCGGGATGGCGCACCAGGGCGCCGGGTTCGAGAAAGGGATCCATCACACGCACCTGATAGAGGCTGGCGGCGCAAAGCGGGAGCGGTTTTAGGCGCCCGGACGCCCTAAAAGTCGTCGTTGCGGCCTGGCGGTCCCGTTTGCCAAAGTCCCAAATCACGCCAAAGATCGCGCCATGACCGACACCGAAGCCACCGCCTCGCCCGCGCCCGCCGCCACGCTTGACGTCAACGGCCCGGATTTCGCCGCCCTGGTGGCCGCGCGCCTGTGTCATGACTTCATCAGCCCGGCCAGCGCCATCGTCTCGGGCCTGGACCTGCTGGAAGACCCCAGCGCCCAGGACATGCGCGACGACGCCATGAGCCTGATCACCAGCTCGGCCCGCAAGCTGGCCGACCTGCTGCAGTTCACCCGCGTGGCCTTCGGCGCCTCGGCCTCGGCCGAGAGCTTCGACTCCCGCGAGCTGGAGAAGCTGTCCCAGCAGGGCGTCTTCGCCCACGTGCGCCCCAGCCTGACCTGGGACATAGCGCCGCAGTCGCTGAACAAGGCCGCCTCGCGCGCCCTGCTCAACATCGCCCAGATCGCCGCCAGCGCCCTGCCGGCCGGCGGCGCGGCGACCCTGCGCGCCGTCGTCGCCGACGGCCGCACGGCCATCACCGC
>NZ_QHJY01000080.1 GCF_003185805.1 Caulobacter sp. D5 | reverse complement strand
GCGGGCGGGGCGGCCGTCGGCGGAGGGCTCGCCCCGGACTGGGCCGGCGCGATCGTCGGCGCGACGACGGCCGCGGCGAGGGCCAGGGGCGCGATCAGCGTCGTCGCAAGCAACGCCAGGCGGGAGATTCTACGATCCATGATCTCGTGCTTTCCAGGAGCTTGTTGCTGTCGCGATGATCAGAACTTGAGACGGACGCCCGTCGTGTAGTAGCGGCCGACCAGGTCGTCCGACTGCAGGTAGGCCCCGAACCGCCCGGCGTCGGCCGAGGAATTGATCGCGATCGGCGGAGACTTGTCGAAGAGGTTCTGGATATTGAAGAAGAACTCGGGCCTGGCGCCCTGGATCTCGGGCGTGAAGGCGAGATTGAGGTTGGCCGTCCAGAAGGCCGAGATCTTGGGCTCGTCATAGACCAGCGTCTTGTCAGCGTTCCAGCCAAGGGCGCTGCGCCAACGGGTCGACACAGTCGCCTTGAACTGGTCGGTCAGCGCATAGCTGGCGAAGCTGGTCACGCGCCATTTCGGAGACGCGCCCAGGCCGCCGGCCGGGGCGTAGGCGTAGCCCGCCATGTCGACGACCCCGATGCTCGGCGTGTCCTGGCGCAGGACCGGCTGATAGGTGGTCAGCACCCGAAGGGAGAGCGGGCGGCCCCAGAGCTGGGTCGCGTAGCTCGACTCGAGGTCCACGCCCCTGGTGTAGATCTCCGCGGCGTTGACCGAGCGGGTGTAGAAGTAGGTCGCGTTGTTCGCCGTGCTGGTGTCGGTATAGCCGTTGGGCCGGACGATCAGATCGCAGAGCGAGGATGTTCCCCCGCTGGCGATGCAGAGCTTCTGCACCGTCACGTTCGCCCCGTTCAGGGCGGTGATCGCGTCCTTGATCTTGATGGCGTAGAAATCGAGGGAAACGCTGGCGCCGGTCAGCCAGCCAGGCCGATAGACTACGCCCGCGGTCAGGGTGTTGCCGATCTCGGGCTTCAGATCCGGATTGCCGCCGCCCTGATTGGGCGCATTGACCAGGGTCGCGCCGGTCAGCTGGTCGATCACCGTGGAGCGGCTGACCGTGCCGGGGCCGTAGAGGTTGTTGAGGTTGGGCGCCCTGAAATCGCGCGAGCGGGTCGCGCGGATCGTCAGCTCGTCATTGACCCGCCAGACGCCGCCGACCTTCCAGGTCCATGCGCCCCCGAAGCTGTCGTAGTTGGCGTAGCGGCCGGCCAGATTGACGCTCAGGTCCTGCGCCAGCGGCGCGTCCTTCAGCAGCGGGACCTCGACCTCCAGCGCCGCCTCCTGGACGGTCTGGTGCACCAGCGGCGTGACGCCGAAGGTGACCTGGTGAAGATTGGTCGTGCCCTGGGTGCAGTTGTAGAGGATGCCCGTGCAGTCGGCCTTGTCCTCCGGCGGCACCTCGCTGGTCGCCGACAGGCCGACGCGGCGCCATTCTCCCGACAGCGCGACGTTCACCGGCCCGGCCCAGGTCTCGAACGGCGAGCCGGTGATGGATCCGGTGATGTCGGCGATCGTCCCCTTGGCCTTGCCGACGGTCCTGTCGGTCAGATACGCGATCGACTGCGCCGAGGCCGCGTTCGGACCGAAGGGATTGAACGGCGCGCAGGCCGCGTCGTCGTTGGTGGCGATGGCGTCGGCGTTGATCCGGCACACGATGTTCCCGCCGACCGAGACCGAGTCGAGCGCGGCCGCCAGGTGCTGCAGGTTTATGTTGCGTTCCGTGGTCCACTTCTGGGTCGACACGCCGTGCGCCGCGCCCAGTTCCCAGATGTAGTTGCCGAGCTTTCCCCTGAGCCCGCCGTTCACGAAGTAGCTGCCGAGGTCGAAGATCTTGGTGTGCGGGCCAAGCTGCGGGCCGAGCTGCTTGCTGAGGGTGAAGGTCGTCGTGGCCGTTCCATACTGGTAGGCGGCCGGCAGGAACGGGTTCTGCGAACGCAGCGTGACATTGCTCATGGTGAGCGTGGTGTCGTTGTACGCGTTGCGGTTCTTCGCGCCGAACCCTTCCAGGTAGACGTGCAGCGTGTCGGTCAGGTCGTAGTCGAACCGCGCGAACGCCCGCTTGGCGCGCAGGGCCCCCTTCAGCGAGCTGTCGTTGTTGTAGGCGCCGTCGCCGCCGATCTGGAAACCAGAGGTGCCGGTGGCGGTCCCGTTCTGAAAGGCCGACAGGACCCCATTGGATGAGAAGGTCTGACCGGCCAACGGGCCCGACCGGATCAGGCCGCCGCTCGTCAGAGAGGCGTTGTGGACGTTCGAATAGAGCTTGAACGGGTTGGCCGCCGAGCCCGGCGTCGCGGTCGAGCCGGCGACGCTCCCCTCGATCTGCCAGAGCTGCCCCAGATCGCGGCTGAACATGTCGAGAATGCCGGGGTCGTCATTGTATTCGAGACTGGCTTCGACATGGCCGCGCCCGTCGAACAGGGACGTTCCCGCGGCGACGCCGATGTCGGTCGTCCGATCGTCGCCGCGCGCCGAAACGCCGCGCTGGGCCTTGACCGACAGGCCCTTGAACTTGGAGTCGGTGACGAAGTTCACGACCCCCGATATGGCGTCGGAACCGTAGACCGCGGAGACGCCGCCGGTGACGACGTCGACCCGCTGCAGCAGCATCTGCGGGAACATGTCGATCGTCACCAGGCCCGTGTCGGTGCTGGGCTGGAGCCGCTTGCCGTCGAACAGGGTGAGGGTGCGATAGAGGCCGAGGCTGCGGATATTGGGGGCGTTGGCCGCGCCGTTAGGGCCGCCGTTGCCGCCGCCGGTGCCGCTGTTCTGGCCCATCGAGTTCTGGAACACCGGCAGCTGCTGCAGGGCGGCTGCGACGGACGTCGGGGTCGACGCCAGCAGCTGCTGGGTGCTGACGACCGTCAACGGCGTGGGACTGTTGTCGCCGTTGGTCGGGATACGCGAACCGGTGACGACCACTTCGCTCACGGTGGCGCTGGCGTCCGCCGTGGTCTGCGCATGCGCAGGCAACGCCAGAGCGGACACGCTGGCGCTAAGCAGCAAGCCCTTCGAAAGCCGATGGCTCATTGGCACGTTCACTCCCCTGTCGATTGTTTTATTTGTCCGCACTGTCACGCAGCCGGCTGCGTGCATGCATATTTGTTTTTGTCGTTATTATATAATTTTCACGCAGATTGCGGACATGGCGGATCGCTGCCTCCCCCGCGCGTCTCGCGACCCTGCCCGTGGCGCAGGTAGAGGAAGCCGGCCCTAATCCGGGCTGGCGGTCGGCTTGCTGGAGGGCAAGCCTAGATGGTATTTAGATCGGCAATCCTGGCCCAAATCGCCGGTGGCCGCTGGACCGATGACGGACGATGAACCCGAGGGACGTGCATGATCGCTGCGCCTCGATCAGCTTCAGGCAGCTGAGGCTGTTCGCCGCCGTGGGACATCACGGCGGCATACAGCGCGCCGCGCACGCTTGCGGCGTTTCCCAGCCCGCCGCGACCCAGGCCCTTTCACAGCTTCAGGACAAGGTGGCGGCGAGCCTGCTGGAGCGCGGCCTGGGCGGCATGACCTTGACCCCGCTCGGCAGGCTGCTTCACGCCCGGGTCGATCGGATCTGCGCCCAACTGGACGAGGTGATCGCCGATCTTGGTCCGGCCGACCGCAAGGCCGTGGAGCATCGCCTGACCCCCGCCCAGGTGAGGACCCTGTCGGCCGTGCTCGATACCGGATCCCTCGAGCGGGCGGCGCTCGCCGGCGGCGTGACGCGGGAGGGGCTTCGTCGATCGGCCGGCGTCCTGGAAAAGCTGACCGGACCGCTTTTCGTGCGCACGCCGGACGGGACCCGCTTCACCCCGCAGGCCCAGGCGTTCGCCGAACGCATTCGCGCCCTCCGAGAAGACATGGCGATCGGCGTCCGCGAACTGCACGCGCAGCAGACCAACGCCGAGACATCCATCGTCGTCGGCGCCGCACAGGCGTTCGGCAACCGCTTCCTGGCGCGCGTCCTGGCCGAACTGGCGACGCGGCATGCCGGCGCGCGCATTACGGTGCTTCGCGAGGGCCCTGTCGAATTGGTGGAAAGGCTGCGCGCGGGCGAGGTCGACCTCGTCGTCGGCGACATCGAGGCAATCGGGCGCGACCTCATCAAGGAACGGCTGGTCCGCACGCCCTATTTCGTGTTCGGCCGGCCAGGTCACCCCTTGAGCGGTTCGGAAACCGCCACGCTCGACCAGTTGATCGCCTATGACTGGGTGGGGGGAACGCCGGGCTCGGCGCGCGAGACCGCGCGCGAGGCGCTGTTCGCCGGCATGTCCCCGCCTCAGGTCGCCTTCGCCGCCTCAGAGGGGGCCATCGTCGGCCACTTCGTCGCCGGCAGCGACCGGCTGGCGCTGATGACCGAGCACGAAAGCCGTTGCGGCGGCCTGGCGCTTGCGAAGATGCCGTTCTTTCCGGTCGAAGCAGGCCTCGGCATCGACGTCGTCAGCCGGGCGGATCGCGCCCCCACGCAACTTCATCTCGAACTGGTCGATCTGCTGCGGGCTCATTTGAACGTGGAGGCCCCCGAGTCGATCGGCGGCGCGTCACGGCGGGTCGCCTGATCCGAGTGTCGCTACCGAACTCGAGCTTTCCGCGCATCAAATGCGGATTGATGAGCGCGGCTCAGCACCTCGTGGAGGAAAAGCCGCCAATCCGCTTGCCTCCGCTCGGCTAACCTCGATCGATCCCTGGCAACCGGCGGCCTCGCCGCCCGCTTAGTCGTTGTTGGTGCGCGGAGGATCGGAGGATGGCATGGTCGAACAATCGGACGCCGGCCTTTCGAGGCGCGGCCTGATGGCCGTCGGCGTGGCCTCGGCCGCCGTCGCCAGCGCTCCTAGCGCCACGGCCGCCCCGGCGCAGGACGCGCCGATCCTGGCCACGGTCACGCTCGAGGTGAACGACCGCAAGCAGACCTTGCACCTCGACACCCGCACCACGCTTCTCGACGCCCTGCGCGAGCACCTGAAGCTGACCGGGACCAAGAAGGGCTGCGACCACGGCCAGTGCGGCGCCTGCACGGTCATCGTCGAGGGCCGGCGGATCAATGCCTGCCTGACCCTGGCGGTGATGCACGAGGGCGACACGATCACCACGATCGAAGGCCTGGGAACGCCCGAGCGGCTGCACCCGCTGCAGGCGGCCTTCGTCAGGCACGACGGCTATCAGTGCGGCTACTGCACGCCAGGCCAGATCTGTTCGGCCAAGGCGATGCTGGACGAGATCAAGGCCGGCGTTCCCAGCCACGTGACCGCCGACCTGTCCGACAAGCCCAAGCTGACCGAGGCCGAACTGCGTGAGCGGATGAGCGGCAACATCTGTCGCTGCGGGGCCTATTCCAACATCGTCGAGGCGATCGCCGAAGTCGCCGGAGGCCTGGTCAAGGGAGAGCCGGCATGAGGGCCTTCACCTACGAGCGCGCCCGCACGCCGGCGGAGGCCGCGGCGGCGGCTGCCAGCGAGCCCGGCGCGCGGTTCATCGCCGGCGGCACCAACCTGCTCGACCTGATGAAGCTGGAGATCGAGACGCCGCGCCGCCTGATCGACCTGGGCGGCCTCAAGCTGGACGAGATCAAGGCCACGCGGGACGGCGGCCTGCGCATTGGCGCCCTGGCGCGCAACACCGACCTCGCCGCCGACAAGCGGGTGCGCAAGGACTATCCGGTGCTGTCGCGCGCGCTGCTGGCCGGCGCCTCGGGACAGCTGCGCAACAAGGCGACCACGGCCGGCAACCTGCTGCAGCGCACACGCTGTCCCTATTTCTACGACACCAACATGCCGTGCAACAAACGCAGCCCCGGCGCGGGCTGCTCGGCGATCGGCGGCTTCACCCGCTCGCACGCGGTGCTGGGGACGAGCGAGGCCTGCATCGCCACCCATCCCAGCGACATGGCCGTGGCCATGCGGCTGCTCGACGCCGGGGTCGAGACCGTCCGGCCGGACGGCGCGACCCGCACGATCCCGATCGCCGAGTTCCACCGCCTGCCCGCAGAGACCCCGCACATCGAGACGGCCCTGGCGCCCGGCGAACTGATCACCGCCGTCACCCTGCCCAAGCCGGTCGGCGGCAAGCAGGCCTATCACAAGGTGCGCGACCGGGCGTCGTACGCCTTCGCGCTGGTGTCTGTGGCGACGATCATCCACGAGGACGGCTCCGGCCGCGTCGCGCTCGGCGGCGTGGCGCACAAGCCCTGGCGCGTCGAGGAAGCCGAAGCGGCCATGCCGCGCGGCGCCAAGGCGACGACCGAGGCCCTGCTGTCGGGCGCCCGCACCACCGCGCAGAACGCCTTCAAGCTGACCCTGGCCGAACGCGCCCTGGGCGCGGCGATGGCCCAGCCCCGGGGATGATCCGATGAAGTTCGACACCCCCGCCACGACCAATCCGATCGACCAGCTGAAGATCGTCGGCAAGCCGGTCGACCGCATCGACGGCCCGCTGAAGACCACCGGAACCGCGCCCTACGCCTATGAGCGCCACGACGCGCTCGAGGGCGTCGCCTACGGCTACGTCGTGGGTTCGGCGATCGCCAAGGGGCGGATCAAGGCCATGGACCTTGGCCGCGCCAGGGCCGCGCCCGGCGTGCTGACCGTGGTCACCGCCCAGACCGCCGGCAAGCTGGGCAAGGGCGACAACAACACCGCCAGGCTGCTGGGCGGCCCCGAGATCGAGCACTACCACCAGGCCGTCGCGGTCGTGGTCGCCGAGACCTTCGAGCAGGCCCGCGCTGCGGCCGCCCTGATCAAGATCGACTACGAGCGCGCGAAGGGAACGTTCGACCTAGCCTCGGCCAAGGACGGCGCGCCGCCGGCCAAGGACAATCCCGACACCGCCGTCGGCGACTTCGACACGGCCTTCGCCGCCGCCCCGGTCAAGCTGGACGAGGCCTACACCACCCCCGACCAGGCCCACGCGATGATGGAGCCGCATGCGAGCATCGCGGCCTGGAAAGGCGACAAGCTGACCCTCTGGACGTCCAACCAGATGATCGCCTGGAGCCGGGGCGACGTGGCCAAGACGCTTGGGATCCCGAAGGACGACGTCCGGCTGGTGTCGCCCTATATCGGCGGCGGCTTCGGCGGAAAGCTGTTCGTCCGCGCCGACGCGATCCTGGCGGCGCTGGGCGCCAAGGCGACGGGTCGACCGGTCAAGATCGCCCTGCCCCGGCCGCTGATGTTCAACAACACCACCCACCGCCCGGCCACCATCCAGCGCATCCGCATCGGCGCGACCCAGGACGGCAGGATCACGGCCATCGGCCACGAGAGCTGGTCGGGCGACCTGCCCGGCGGCGGACCCGAGACCGCCACCCAGCAGACCCGCCTGCTCTACGCCGGGGCCAACCGCATGACCAAGATGAAGCTGGCCGTCCTGGACCTGCCCGAGGGCAACGCCATGCGCGCGCCCGGCGAGGCGCCGGGGCTGATGGCGCTGGAAGTGGCGATCGACGAACTGGCCGAAAAGCTGGGCATGGACCCGGTCGAACTGCGTGTTCTCAACGACACCCAGGTCGATCCGGAAAAGCCAGGACGCCCGTTCTCGCAGCGGCGGCTGGTCGAATGCCTGCGCACCGGCGCCGACCGCTTCGGCTGGAACAGGCGCCAGGCGCGCCCCGGCCAGGTCCGCGACGGCCGCTGGCTGGTCGGCATGGGCGTGGCGGCGGCGTTCCGCAACAACATGGTCATGAAGTCGGCGGCGCGGGTGCGGCTGGAGACCTCCGGCCAGATCACGGTCGAGACCGACATGACCGACATCGGCACCGGCAGCTACACGATCATCGCCCAGACCGCGGCCGAGATGATGGGCGTGCCGTTGCACCGGGTGACGGTGAAGCTGGGCGATTCCACCTTTCCGGTCTCGGCGGGGTCCGGCGGCCAGTGGGGCGGCAACAGCTCCACGGCGGGGGTCTACGCGGCTTGCGTAAAGCTGCGCGAAGCGGCCGCAACCAAGCTTGGCTTCGATCCCACCGTCGCGGAATTTTCGGACGGCCAGGTGAAGGCGGGCGGCCGCAATGCGCCGCTTGCCCAAGCCGCCACCGAAGCCCCTCTGGTCGTCGAGGACGCCATGGAATATGGCGACCTGACCAAGACCCACCAGCAATCGACCTTCGGCGGCCATTTCGTCGAGGTCGGCGTCGATGCGGCCACGGCGGAAATCCGCATCCGCCGCATGCTGGCCGTCTGCGCGGCCGGCCGGATCCTGAACCCCAAGTCCGCCCGCAGCCAGGTGATCGGCGCCATGACCATGGGCGCCGGCGCGGCGCTGATGGAGGAGCTGGCGGTCGACAAGCGTCTGGGCTTCTTCGTCAACCACGACCTGGCGGGCTACGAGGTCCCGGTCCATGCGGACATTCCGCACCAGGAGGTGGTCTTCCTGGACGAAACCGACCCGATGTCGTCGCCGATGAAGGCCAAGGGGGTCGGAGAACTGGGCATCTGCGGGGTGGCCGCCGCCGTGGCCAACGCCGTCTACAACGCCACGGGCGTGCGGGTGCGGGACTATCCGGTGACGCTCGACAAGCTGCTGGACGGCATGCCGACGCTCGCCTGAAATCGGGACGGCTGACGACCGGACCGCTAGTCCAGAACCGCGTCGAGCGGCGCCGACGGCGCGAGGTCGGGCAGCGGCGCCTCCAGGACGCAGACGAGCCCGCTTTCCTCGTAGACCATGCGCACCGTCCCTCCGAGGTCCTGCTGGCCGCTCACCTGGATGAGACGCGAGCCGAAGCCCAGGGTCTTGGGCTGCGTGACCGCCGGACCGCCCTCCTCCCGCCACTCGAGGGTCAGGCGCCCGGATCCGCCCTGCGGCGACCGCGCGCGCCAGGTCACGTGGACGCAGCCCGTCGGGACCGACAGGGCGCCGTACTTGGCCGCATTGGGCGCCAGTTCATGAAAGATCAGCCCCAGCGCCAGGGCCTGGCGCGATCCGAACTCCAGGCGCTCGCCGCTGAGCACGTATTGGCCCTCGGGATAGGGCGCCAGTTCCTGGGCCAGGAGGTCGCCGATCGCCACCGCCTCCCAGCTCGATTGGGTCAGGATGTTGTGCGTCCCCGAAAGCGCCATCAGGCGATCCTCGAAGGCGGCGCGAAACTCGGCCACCGAGCCCGAGCGCCGGGCGGTATGGGCCGCGATCGACTGGATGGTGGCCAGGGTGTTCTTGACCCGGTGGTTCAGCTCGTTGGTCAGCAGGCGCAGGCGGCGCTCGCTGGCGGTGACCGCCGCGAAGGCCATGTGGCGGTCGGTGACGTCGAGCACCACGCCCATCATCCGCCGGGGCCGCCCCCGGGCGTCGCGCAGCACCTTGCCGCGGACATTGACCCAGCGGTCCTGCTCGACCAGGCGATATTCGATGTCGTAGTCGCCGCCAGTGCGCAGCACGCTCTCGAAGGCCTTCTCGCGCCGCGCGCGGTCTTCTTCCGACAAGGCGCCCAGCCATCGCTCCAAGGTCAGTTCGTCGTCGGGCTTCAGCCCGAACAGGGACTTGCCGTGCCCGGAGACACGCAGCACCCCGGTCGTCAGGTCGAACTCCCAATAGCCGACGCCGCCGGCGCCGAGGGCCTGAAGGATGTTGCCTCGCTGATCATAGAGCGAGGCCATGAGCGCCAGGAACAGGACCAGCAGCGTGCCGGCCGCCACGCCCACCCCGACCAGGAACGGCTGCACGCCGGGCGGCGACGCATGCCGCGTTGCTCCCGCCACCGCCAGCTCCAGGGCGGCCATGGCGGTGTAGTGCATGCCGACCACCGCCGCGCCCAGCAGCACCGCGGCCAGGAGCCTGGCCGCCGCGCCATGGGCGCCGCGCGCGACGACCAGCGCGGCCGTCGAGGCGACGACGGCGATGACCAGCGAGGCGGCGACGAGATCCGGCCGATAACTCAGCGACACGGCCGAATGCAGCGCCGCCATGCCGACATAGTGCATCAGGCAGATGCCGCCCCCCATGGCCGCGCCGGCGGCCAGCAGACTCGCCCGCCCCGCCCGCTCGCGCGTCGCGCTGAGAAAGGCGGCCCAGGTCGAACCCACCGCCAGAGCCAGGGAGGCGACGGTCAGGCCCGGGTCATAGGCGACCGGAGCGCCGGGATCGAAGCTCAGCATGGCGATGAAGTGCATCGACCAGATGCTCAGGCCCATCGCGATGGCGGCGGTGCTGGTCCAGACGAGCCGCGCGCGGCCCAGATGGCCGGATACGCGCCGGGCCAGGTCCAGCGCGGTCCAGGAGCCGAAGACCGCGACGCCGAACGAAAGCGCGACGAAGGTCCAGACGTGATGGTGATGGTGCAGGATGAGCCGCCTCGCTGATACGGCTCAGTCTTGCCCCCTGGCGCGATCCGCGTCCAGCCGGTCGGGAACCGCCCTATGGATTGCGTACGGCCCGCTTGTCGATCCACGCCAGGATGAGGTCTGCGATCTGGAGGTTGTTCCGGTCCTGCATCAACATGTGGCTGTTGCCGCGGACGCCCTGCTCGGCCGTCGCGATGATGTCCGCCCGTCCGCCGGCCGCCTCGATGCGCCGGGCGTAGGCGCGGCACCCCTCCAGCCGGTCCTGCCAGGTGATGCCGCCCAGGCCGGTCTGGACCGACAGGTTGTCGCCGAACACGACCAGGGTCGGGATCCTGGCCAGCCTGGCGATCTGCTCGTCGGTGTAGCTGGCCCGGCAAGCGCCGGGTTCGACGGCGACGATGCCCGCGACGCCTCGCGGGTTCACCAGCGCCGCGTCCATCGGAAAGGGTCCGGACTGGGAGTGGCTGATCAGGACCGCGCCATCCAGGTCGATCGCCAGATCGGACAGGGCCCTGAACGTGGGATTGGGCGAGGGAACCTGCGAGGTCAGGTCGGGGATGGCCTGCTTGGAAAGCTCGCCGACGGCCCCGACGGGGAACTGGGCGCCCGGAAACGCTTCACCGAACTTCGGCCCGAAGCGGAAGTTGGTCCAGACGCCGACACGGTCGCCAAAGCGAAAGGCCCCCTGCCCGATCGCGGCCGGCGCGCCCGGCGTGGTCGGCGCCACCGCTCCCGACGGCGCGCTGTTTGCCCCCGACAGCCTGTTGTTGATCGCCGCCTGATTGAACCCGGACCGCGCCCGGCCGACCTGGTCGACGACATAGGTCGGATGGGCCTTGCGGACGAAATACTCGTACCAGCCCATGCGGCCGTCGGGCGTGGTGTCGTAGCTTTTTCCGCTGAGGCCCGCGCCATGGATCATCACCACCGGGACCTTGGTCCTGCCGGTCGGGACCATGTACTCGACGTACATCTGATCGACGGTGACGCTGTCGTCGGGACCCAGCAGGATCTCCCCGGCCTTCTGCTCCACCGACCGTCCGCCGACGAAGAAGCTGCCCCTGGCCTTCAGCACCAGCGGTTTGCCCGGCGTCTGGATGGACTTCAGGGTCTGCGCCGCCGCGGCCCCCGCGAAGGGGAGGCCCAGGACCGCGCAGAGCGCCAGGGCGCCGGCGCGGGATGAGAAGCTGTTCGTCCGGCCCATGCTGGGTCTCCCTTCGATGTCGAAGAAAGACTATCGCGCCCCGGAAAGCGCGATTAGCGGGCGGAAAGGACTTGGTCTCGTTAGCTCCCCTAACAAATCCACCGACCGCGCCGGTCAGCGGTCCTTGAACCGGAGCGCATCGGTGAGCATCGCGAACGCCGGCGAGGCGTGGCGCCGGCTCGGGTAGTAGAGATGGTAGCCGGAAAACGGCGGACACCAGTCCTCCAGCACCCGGACCAGCTCGCCCGATGCGATGCAGGGCGCGGCGACGTCCTCGGGCATGTAGGCCAGGCCCAGGCCCTGCAGCGCGGAGTCCAGGCGCTGGCGTATGGTGTTGAAGATCAACTGGCCGTCGACCCGCACCTTCACCTCGCGGCCGTCCTTCTCGAACTCCCAGGGAAAGAGGCCGCCATAGGTGGGCAGGCGCATGTTGATGCAGTTGTGATCGGTGAGGTCCTGGGGGCTCTCCGGTTTCCGGCGGTTTGCGAAATAGGTCGGAGAGCCGACCACGGCCATGCGCATGTCCGGGCCGATGCGCAGGGCGATCATGTCCTTGGCCACCTGTTCACCGAGGCGCACGCCCGCGTCGAACCCCTCCGCCACGATATCGACCATGCCGTAGTCGACGACGATCTCGACGCGGATGTCGGGATAGTCCGGCAGCAGCCTGGCCAGGCCCGGCTGCAGGACCGACCGGGCGGCATGCTCGCCGGCCGTGATGCGGATCGTGCCGGCCGGGCGCTCGCGCATCTCGGCCAGGGCGACCAGCGCCTGCTCGATTTCCTCGAAGCGCGGCGCGATGGTCTGAAGCAGGCGATCCCCCGCCTCGGTCGGCGCGACGCTGCGGGTCGTGCGCGTCAGAAGGCGAACGCCCAGCCGGCCTTCCAGGCCCTTGATCGTCTGGCTGAGCGCCGAGGGCGAGACGCCCAGCTTGGCGCCGGCGCGGGTGAAGCTGCGCTCCCTGGCCACCGCGGCGAAGACGGCAAGTTCGTCGAAGCCCTGACCCATTTGTTAGCCTCACTAAAAGCGACATCGCGATTATGGGGCCTAATCGCCGGAACGGGCCAGGCCTATCTTGCCGGTCATGCGAAGGCGCTGGGGGCTCCGCGTTCGCGAACGTCAGGAGCACCGAATGCAAGACCAGGATCCGGGCATGTCGCGCCGCACCGCCTTTGGAGCGTCCGCCGCCATCGTCCTGGCCGCCGGCGCCAGCGCCTGCGCCGCCGAAGACCGGGTCGCCGGCTCGCACACCCTGGTCGCCTATTTCACGCGCTCGGGGAACACCCGGGTCATCGCCGGCCAGCTGCATCGCGAACTGAAGGCCGACCTCTTCGAGATCCTGCCCGCCGCCCCCTACCCCGACGACTACGAGCAGACGGTCGAGCAGGCGCGCCAGGAACGGGACGCCGGCGTGCGGCCGCCGTTGCGGACGAGCGTCCGCAGCCTCGCCGCCTACGACACCGTCTTTCTCTGCTTTCCGATCTGGGGCGAGACCGTCCCGCCGATCGTCCGCAGCTTCCTGGCCGCCCATGACCTGTCGGGCAAGACCGTCCGGCCGGTGATCACCCACGGCGGCTACGGCCTGGGCGACAGCCTCGCCGTGCTCGAGCGCCTCGCCCCGGACGCGAGCCTGACGCCGACCTTCTCGATGGAGGCCGACCAGGAGCGCCGCACCATGACCCAGGTCCGCGACTGGCTCGGCCAGATCGCCCGCGCCTGATCCCTCAATCCCCGGAGAACCAACATGCAAAAGCGCAAACTCGGCCAGGCCGGCCTGGAAGTCTCCGCCCTCGGCTACGGCTGCATGGGACTGACCGCCGCCTATGGTCCGGCGACGCCTCACGACGAGGCCGTGGCGGTCGTCCGTGCGGCCTTCGACGGCGGCGTCACCCTGTTCGACACGGCCGAGGCTTACGGCCCGTTCGCCAACGAGACCCTGCTGGGCGAGGCCGTCGCGCCGTTCCGCGACCAGGTGGTTGTCGCCACCAAGTTCGGGTTCGACATCGACCTTGCGACCGGCGCGCGCACCGGCGGCCTCAACAGCCGGCCCGAACACATCAAGGCCGTCGCCGAGGCGCAGCTCAAGCGCCTTCGCACCGACCGGATCGACCTGCTCTACCAGCACCGGGTCGATCCGGCCGTGCCGATGGAGGACGTGGCCGGGGCGGTGAAGGACCTGATCACGGCCGGCAAGGTGGGACACTTCGGGCTTTCGGAGCCCAGCGTGGAATCGCTGCGCCGCGCCCACGCCGTGCAGCCGGTCGCCGCCCTGCAGAACGAGTATTCGCTGTGGACCCGCGACGTGGAGCACAACGGGGTCCTGGCGGCCTGCGAGGAACTGGGCGTCGGCTTCGTGCCGTTCAGCCCGCTGGGGGCGGGCTTCCTGACCGGCAAGATCGACGAGACCACCAAGCTCGACCCGACCGACTTCCGCTCGATCTCGCCGCGCTTCGCCGCCGACGCCCGGGCCGCCAACATGGCGTTGGTGGATCTGCTGAAGGCGATCGCCGAAACCAAGTCGGCCACGCCGGCGCAGATCGCCCTGGCCTGGCTGCTGGCCCAGAAGCCTTGGATCGCGCCGATCCCGGGCACCACCAAACGCCATCGCCTCGACGAGAACCTGGGCGCGGCCGGCGTCGAGCTGACGGCCGAGGACCTGGCGGCGATCGAAGAAGCCGCCGCGAAGATCCCGATCCAGGGCGCGCGCCTGCCCGAAGCCGTCCTGGCCCAGACCGGCCGCTGATCCGTTCCGCGACAGGAGATCCCATGGACGACAAGACCCACAGAACCGCCGTCGTCGGGCGCCGCGACCTGCTGGCGCTCGGTCTGGCGCTGCCGGCCGCCGCGGCCGCCGGCTCCACCGCCGAGGCTCAGGCCCGAGCCCGAACCCAAACGCCCGCCAGCAGCGGTGAACGGCGCAAGCTCGGCAAGCTGGAGGTGTCCAGCCTCGGCATGGGCGTGCAGAACATGCACCGCGCCTATCAGACCACGGTCCCCTACCGGCCCGAGATGCTGAACATCCTGCGGGCCGCCCACGACCGGGGCGTCAGCTTCTTCGACACCGCCGAGGCCTATGGTCCGTTCGAGAACGAGAAGATCCTGGGCGAGGCGATCCAGCCGTTTCGCGACAAGGTGACGGTCGCCAGCAAGTTCGGCTGGAACATCGATCCCGAGACCGGCCGGCGCGGCCCCGGCCTCAACAGCCGGCCCGAGCACATCAAGGTGGCGGTCGAGGGCAGCCTCAAGCGCCTGCGCACCGACCGCATCGACCTGCTCTATCAGCACCGCGTCGATCCGGCCGTGCCGATCGAGGACGTCGCCGGCGCGATCCAGGACCTGATGAAGCAGGGCAAGATCCTGCACTGGGGGCTCAGCGAAATGGGTCCGCAAACCCTGCGCCGCGCCCATGCCGCCCTGCCCGTCACCGCCGTCCAGAACGAGTATTCGCTGCTCTGGCGCGGCCCGGAAAAGTGGGTGCTGCCGACCTGCGAGGAACTGGGGATCGGCTTCGTCTGCTGGAGCCCGCTGGGCGTGGGCCTCCTCAACGGGGCCATCGACGCGGGCACCCGCTTCGCCGACGGCGACATCCGCAAGGTCGAAGGCCGGTTCGCCCCGGAGAACCTGGCCAACAACCTGGCCCTGGTCGATCTGCTGAAGACCTGGGCGCAGCGCAAGTCGGCGACGCCCGGCCAGATCGCCCTGGCCTGGCTGCTGGCTCAGAAGCCCTGGATCGTGCCGATCCCGGGCACGACCCAGATGGCGCACATGATCGACAACGCCGGCGCGGCGGCCATCCGCTTCACGCCCGCCGAGCTTGGCGAACTGAACGCCGCGGCTTCGGCGATCCAGATCCAGGGACTGCGGCTCCCCGAAGGCGTCCTGGCTTTCTCGGAAGTCGAAGCCCCGGCCAAGATCTGATGCTCATTCCTGTTCGAAGGAGTTTCCCATGAAGCCTGTTGTCGCCGCCATGGCGGCCCTGACGCTGGCGACCCCGGTCGAGGCCCAGGAACGCAAGTCCGTCGCGCCCAAGGCCATGCAGGCCGTCGCGCCCGGTCTGGCCGGCTATACCGACGAGGTGCTGTTCGGCGACGTCTGGATCAGCCCCGCGCTCAGCCCGCGCGATCGCAGCCTGGTGACCGTGTCGGCGCTGATCGCGACCGGCAAGACCGCCCAGCTCGCCGGCCATCTGGGCCGCGCGCTGGATAACGGCGTCAAACCCGACGAAATCGCCGGGGTCGTCACCCATCTGGCCTTCTACACCGGCTGGCCCAATGCGGTGTCGTCGCTGGAGGTCATCGAAAAGGTGTTCACCGACCGAGGCGTCGACATGGCGTCCTTGCGGGCGCCGCCAAGTGCGCGCCTGCCCGCGCCCGCTTCGGACGCCGCGCGCGCCCGGACGGTGACGGCGACGATCGGGCCGGTCGCGCCCAAGCTGGCGGCCCTGACCAACGACGTGCTGTTCGGCGACCTGTGGCGGCGGTCCGACCTGGCCCCACGCGACCGCAGCCTGGCGACGATCGCGGCGCTGGCGGCCAACGGCGATGAGGCCGGGCTGGCCTTTCACATCGGCCTGGGCCTCGAAAACGGCCTGACACGGGCGCAGGTCGGCGAAGCCCTGACCCATCTGGCCTTCTACGCCGGCTGGCCCAAGGCGACCGCCGCGGTCGCCGTGGCCGACAAGGTGTTCAAGGGCCTGGACGCGAACGCGGCGGCGCCGGCCCCCGAAGGCCTGGTGATCATCCCGCCCGGCGCTCAGCCGGTCCAGGGGCCGGCCGCCACCTTCACCGGAGCGGTCACGGTCGCCTCCCCGTTCAAGGGCGGCGGACAGGCGGGGCTCGGCGGCGCCACCGTCACCTTCCAGCCGGGCGCGCGCTCCAACTGGCACAGCCACCCGCTCGGCCAGCTTCTGGTCGTCACCGACGGGGAAGGCCTGGTCCAGGCCGAGGGCGAGCCGGTTCGGCGGATCAGGCCCGGCGACGTCGTCTGGACGCCGCCGGGCGTCAGGCACTGGCACGGCGCGACGCCCGCCAGCGCCATGACCCACGTGGCGGTGGCCGAGGCCTTGGACGGCAAGAGCGTGACCTGGCTCGGTCCCGTGACGGACGCCGAATACCGCGCGCCGGCCCGATAGGGGCCGGCCTCAATTCCCATCAAGAGACGGCGGGGCTTCGATGGAAGCCCGCGCCCGTGGAGTTTCCGATGGCCAATGACCCGGTCGGCAAAAGCAGGCGCGAGGTCCTCGCGGGATCCGCGCTCGTCCTTTCCAGTTCACTTCTCGGAGTTACGACGATGAGCACGACTCCCGCCGCCGCGTCGGACCAGGCGGCCAATCCCTTCACCCTGGTCTATGGCGGCGCGATCACCAGGAACGAGGCCGGCAAGGTCAATATCCATCCGGTCACCTACAGGCTGGGCGACCTGGACATCGCGGCCAATGTCTACACGCCGGCCGGTTACGATGCCGGCCGGACATATCCGGCGATCGTCGTGGCGCACCCCAACGGCGGCGTGAAGGAACAGGTCGCGGGCCTCTACGCCCAGCGCCTGGCTGAACACGGCTACATCACCATCACCGCCGACGCGGCCTATCAGGGCGGCAGCGGCGGCCTGCCGCGCAGCGTGGACAAGCCGATGTTCAGGATCGAGGACATCCACGGCATGGCCGACTTCATCAGCCGTTACCCCGGCGTGGACGCCCAGCGCCTGGGCCTTTTCGGCATCTGCGGCGGCGGCGGCTATTCCCTCGCCGCGGCCAAGACCGACAAGCGCTTCAAGTCGCTCGCCACGCTCAGCATGTTCAATTCCGGCCGGGTGCGGCGCAACGGCTATCAGGACTCGCAGCTGGCGACGATCCAGGACCGGCTCGGGCAGGCCTCGCGCGCCCGCGCCCAGGAAGCGGCCGGCGGCGAGCTCCTCTATTCCGGGGACGCCAACCTGACCGACGCGCAGATCGCCGCATTGCCGTTCGATCTCTATCGGCAAGGCTATGCGTACTACTGGAAGACCCACGCCCATCCGGGCTCGACCTTCAAGTACACGACCAGCAGCCTGCTGGACCTGATGCGCTGGGACGCCACTGACCAGATCGACCTGATCGACGTTCCACTGCTCATGTTGGCCGGCAGCAAGGCCGACAGCCTCTACATGACCAAAGACGCCTTCCCCAAGGCGACCGGCGCGACCGACAAGACCCTGTTCCTGATCGACGGCGCCACGCACATCGAGACCTATTGGGTTCCGAAGTACGTCGATACGGCGATGGGTCAACTGACGCCGTTCTTCGCGAGGACGTTGGCGACGGGTCCCGCCTGACCAGGCCAGCCTCCAAGGCGTCGTGTGTCACACGACTGTCGCCGCCCGCTGGCATGGGCCGCCCATGCCCTTGCCCCTTTATGACGGCTGTGCGGTTCGAGAGTCTGGCGACATCGACGGCGCCGAGCACTTCGAGGCCCTGACCCGCCGCCTGCGCGCGCCGCTGCTCAGCTACTTCGCCCGCCGCACCGGCTCGCGGCTCGACGCCGAGGAGCTGGTGCAGGACCTGTTCCTGCGGCTGCTG
The DNA here is from genome assembly GCF_003185805.1 of Caulobacter sp. D5. Lineage (GTDB taxonomy): Bacteria > Pseudomonadota > Alphaproteobacteria > Caulobacterales > Caulobacteraceae > Caulobacter. The sequence continues at coordinate 675 of NZ_QHJY01000080.1, read as the reverse complement.
CGTCGCCGGGGCCTGATGGCGCTGGAGAACGTCGACGGCTACGTCTTCGAGGCGGCCGCCAACCTGCTGCGCGACAAGGCGCGTCGCGACCGGGCGCGGCTCGAGGGCGGTCCCGTGGATCTCCAGACCCTGGATCCGGCCGACGACCTGCCGGGCGCCGAGCAGGTGGTCGGCGGGCGCCAGAACCTGGCGCGGCTGCGCACGGCCCTGAAGTCGCTGCCGCCGCGCGCCCGGACGATCGTGATCCTGCGACGGTTCGAGGACATGACCCACGCCGAGATCGCCGCCCGCCTGCGGATCTCGGTCAGCGCCGTCGAAAAGCACCTGGCCCGGGCCATGATCGTGCTGCGCGACGCCCTGCGGGAGGAGGTCTGATGGCCGGCTCTCCCAAATCCCCCAAATCTCCCGAAGCCTCGGCCCGCTGGTTCGCCAAGGTCGAGGGCGGCCGCCTGTCGCTGGACGAGCAGCGGGACTTCGCCGACTGGCTGGGCGAGGCCGACAACGCCCGGGCCTTCGACGAACTGGAGCAGAGCTGGGAAGCGCTCGGCGAGGCCGGCGGCGACCGCGAGCTGCTGCGCATGCGCTCGGCCGCCCTGCGCAAGGCCTCGGGTCCCAGCCGGCGGGCGATCCTCGGCATGGCCGGCGGCGCGACCGCCGCGGCGGTCGCCAGCGGGG
>NZ_QHJY01000575.1 GCF_003185805.1 Caulobacter sp. D5 | reverse complement strand
AGGGCGGCCGGATCGCGGGCGGTGGCGACGACGCGCTGGCCGGCCTCGAGCGCGGCCTGGGCCAGGGCCCGGCCAAGGCCGCGCGAGGCGCCGGTGATCAGCCATCTGCGGGACATGGTGGTTCTCCTTTCAGGCCCGGCTCAGCGGGCCGCGGTCTCGATCAGGGCCGAGACGGCGTGGGGGTGCGAGATCATCACCACGTGCGAGGCGCCGGGCACGGTGACGACCTGGCGGGCGTTGGCCCGCTTCGCCATCCAGGCCATGGCGGCCGGCGGGATGTTGCGGTCGGCCTCGCCATAGACCCACCAGGAGGGGATGGTCTTCCAGGCCGTCGCCACGGCCTTCTCGGCGCCGGCGGCGTCGGTCAGGGGGCGCTGGGCGATCGCCATCAGCCGGGCCTTGGCCAGGGGCACGTCGGCGGCGAACTGGGCCGGGAACCTGTCCTGCCGGATATAGAGGTCGTGGGCGCCGCCGGGCAGGTCGACCGGCTTGTCGAGCGCCTCGCCCAGCGTGCCGCCCGGGAACTTGCCGGCCAGGTCGAAGGTGCTTTCGCCGACCTCGGGCGCGAAGGCGGCGACATAGACGAGGCCCTTGACGTTGGCCGCGCCGTCGGCGGCCGCCGAGATCACCGTGCCGCCGTAGGAGTGGCCGACCAGCACGACCGGGCCGGGGATCGAATTGATCACCGTGCGCACGGCGGCGGCGTCGGAGGCCGCGCCGCGCAGCGGGTTGGCGGCGGCCACCACGTGATAGCCGTCGCGGGTCAGGTCGGCGACGACGCCGTCCCAGCTGCTGGAGTCGGCGAAGGCGCCGTGCACCAGCACGATGGTGGGCTTGGCGGCGGCCGGCGGGGCGGCCTGGGCGGCGACGCCGGTGAGGCTGAAAGCGAGCGCGAAGGCGAGGGCGGTCTTGGACATGGGAGGTCTCCTGAAGGCGTGCGGAACGGCGGGTCAGCCGAAGGTGAAGACGTAGGCGCGGGCGCCGGGGTCGAGGAATTCGATCGCGAAGGTTCGATCGGTGATGGGGCCGGCCTGGCGGACCAGCTGATACATGCGGGGGCGGTCGACCACGCCGGCGCCGTCGGCGGCGACGTCCCAGCCGTGAT
>NZ_QHJY01000574.1 GCF_003185805.1 Caulobacter sp. D5 | reverse complement strand
GCTCGCCGGCGCTGATCCGCTCGTGCAGCCGCCGGCAGGCGTGACCGACCCGCGAGCGATCGTCCCGCCCCGACAGCACGTTCAGGGCCGAGCGCATGTCGGCGCCCGCGCCCAGGAGGTCGGCGATGCTGACCAGGGTCTCGGCCCCCTCGCGATCCGAAAGCCCGACCCGCCGCCGCTCGCCGCCGCCCGCCCCGGCCGGCTTCAGGCTCAAGGGCGAAAGCCCCTGGCGGCGCAGACGCTCGAAGGCGGCGCGATCGTCGGGCGCGGCGATGACCCCGCGCACGCGCTTGCCGGTCTCGGAGACGGCGACATAGGCGAAGGTCGCCCCCTCAGCCATCGACCGCCCCCATCACCTCTTCGATGGTGGTGATCCCGGCCTCGGCCTGGGCCAGCCCGTCGGCGGCCATGCCGACCAGCCCCACCTGCGCCGCCAGTCGCGCCAGATCGGGCGCCGGCGCGCGGTCGGCGATCGCCCGCAGCACGTTGTCGTCGGCCAGGAAGGCCTCGGCGATCGGCGAGCGGCCCCGGAACCCCGAGCCCTTGCAAGCCGGGCAGCCGCCCGGGCGGAACACCCGAGCCGGCGCGCGCCCCGTCGCGCGGCGAGCGAAGACGATCTCGGCCTCGGTCGGCTCGCCCGGTTCGCGGCAATGCGGGCACAGGCGCCGCACCAGGCGCTGGGCCACCGAACCCCTGAAGGCCGCGGCCAGCTGGTAGGGCTCCACGCCCATGTCCAGGAGGCGCGGCGCGACGGCCAGGGTGTCGTTGGCGTGCACCGAAGCCAGCACCAGGTGACCGGTCATGGCCGCCTGGATGGCCACCGCAGCCGTTTCGGGATCGCGGATTTCGCCGACCAGGATGACGTCCGGATCCTGGCGCAGGAACGACCGCAGGGCCGCGGCGAAAGTCAGGCCCAGGTTCGGCGCGACCTGGGTCTGGGAGACGTGATCGAAGTGGTATTCGACCGGATCCTCGACGCTCAGCACCTTCTTGGGCGAGCCGACGAAGGTTTCCAGCAGGGCGTAGAGCGTGGTGGTCTTGCCGCTGCCGGTCGGCCCGGTGACCAGGAAGATGCCGTGGGGCGTGCGGCTGGCGCGGCGCAGCACGTCGGTCGCGCCCGGGCCCAGCCCCAGGCTCTCCAGGTCCAGCGGCACGGCCGTGCGGTCGAGGATCCGCAGCACGGCCCCTTCGCCGAACACGGTGGGCGAGGTCGCCACCCGCACGTCGACCGCCTTGCCGCCGATGACGAACGAGGTGCGGCCGTCCTGCGGCAGGCGGCGCTCGCCGAGATTGAGGTTGGCCACGACCTTGATGCGCGACACGGCCGGCGCGGCCAGGTCGGCGCCGACGACCCGATGCTCGATCATGCGGCCGTCCACCCGCAGGCGGACGCGCAGGTCATGCCGGCGCGGCTCGAAATGGATGTCCGAGGCGCCCAGGGCCACGGCCTCCTCGAACACCTCGGCCACCAGCCGGGCGCCGCCGCTCTCGGCGACGAGGTCGGAGACCTGGTCGATCTCGCGCTCCAGGCGGCGCTCGTCCAGCGTCTCGGGCGCGTCGCCCTCGGCGCCGAACCAGTCGTCGAAGGCCTTGCGCCAGTCGCCGGGACGGGCGGCCAGCACGCGCACCGGGCGGCGGGCGGCGAACACCAGCCCGGCCACGGCCTCGTCGTCCAGCGGGTCGCAGGCGGCGCACAGCAGGACCTCGTCCTCGATCGCCAGCGGCAGCAGGCGGCCGCGCCGCAGGAAGTCGACGTCGACGCCGACGGTCGAGATCTCCAGCGCCGGCGGAACGTCCTGCGGCGACCACAGGGCGCAGTCGGCGGCGGCGGCGTAGGCGGTCGCCAGGTCGTCGTCGGACAGGGCGCCCAGCTGGCTCAGCACCTGTTCGACGGGCTGGCGGGTGCGGACGGCGACCAGTTCGGCCCGGGCCACGGCGGCGGCGTCGACCAACCCGCGGGCCAGCAGGTCGTCGACCAGCTGGGCGCGCTTGTGCTGGTTGAGGCCGCTCATGGAACCACCCCGTCCAGCCAGCCGGCCTGCAGCGCCAGGCCCACGACCCAGCCGCCGGCCGCCAGGGCCGGTCCGAACGGCAGGCGGCCGTCGGCCGGTCGCAGCACGGCCAGATGAACGAGACCCAGCAGGCTGGCCAGGACAAGCCCCCAGGGAGCGGCCGCGCCCAGCCACAGGGCCAGGGCGGCGGCCAGCTTGACGTCGCCCCAGCCCAG
>NZ_QHJY01000079.1 GCF_003185805.1 Caulobacter sp. D5 | reverse complement strand
AGATGCTCCCCCTGAAGGGGGAGCTGTCGCGGAGCGACTGAGGGGGAAGTGATCGCGGCATATCTGCAGCAACTTCCCCCTCCGGCCCTCCGGGCCACCTCCCCCTTCAGGGGGAGGGTCTTGATTCAACACTCCACCCGGTTCACCGACAGGCCCACCGCCAGCCCGCCCAGCGAGGTCTCCTTGTAGATCTCGTTCATGTCCTCGCCGGTGCGCTTCATCGTGGCGATGACCTTGTCGAGGCTGACCGAATGCTGGCCGTCGCCGAGCAGGGCCAGGCGCGCGGCGTCGATGGCCTTGATGGCGCCCATGGCGTTGCGCTCGATGCAGGGGATCTGGACCAGACCGCCGATCGGGTCGCAGGTGAGGCCGAGGTTGTGCTCCATGCCGATCTCGGCGGCGTTCTCGATCTGGGCGTTGGTCCCGCCCAGGGCGGCGCAGAGACCGCCGGCCGCCATGGAGCAGGCCACGCCAACCTCGCCCTGGCAGCCGACCTCGGCGCCGCTGATCGAGGCGTTGCGCTTATAGAGCGCGCCGATCGCCGCCGCCGTCAGCAGGAACACCCGCGCCTGTTCCGGCGTGCCCTTGTGGAAGCGCATGAAGAACCGCAGCACGGCCGGCACCAGGCCCGCCGCGCCGTTGGTCGGGGCGGTGACGACGCGGCCGCCGGCGGCGTTCTCCTCGTTGACCGCCATGGCCCACAGGTTGACGAAGTCCATGGCCGCCAGCGGATCGCTCATCTGGCGCTCCATCCGGCCAAGGATGGTCTGGTGGATCTGGCGGGCGCGGCGCTTGACCGACAGGCCGCCGGGCAGGATGCCGTCCTCGCGCATGCCCCGGTCGATGCAGGCCTCCATGGCCCCGAAGATGCGATCGAGGCCGGCGTTCATCTCGCCCTCGCTCATCCGGGCCAGCTCGTTGGCGGCCATCACCTGGGCGATGGTCAGGCCGGCCTGGTCGGCGCGCTCCAGGAGGTCGGCCGAGCTTTCGAACGGGAACGGGATGGCCGGGCCTTCCTCGGGCGGCGCATTGCGCCCCATCTCGCTCTCGTCGCGCACGAAGCCGCCGCCGATCGAGAAATAGGTGCGCTCCATCAGCAAGGACCCTTCAGCGTCGAAGGCGCTGAAGGTCAGGGCGTTGGGGTGCTGGGGCAGGCGCTCGTGGCCGGCGAAGACGATGTCGCGGGCCTCGTCGAAGCCGATCCCGACCTCGCCGCCGAGCAGCATCCACTGGGTGGCCTTGGTCTGCGCCAGCGCCGCCTCGCCGGCGTCGGGATCGAGGTCGGCGGGGGCGAACCCCATCAGGCCCAGGATCACGGCGCGATCGGTGGCGTGGCCTTTGCCGGTCAGGGCCAGCGACGCATAGAGCCGGGTCTCGACCCTGGCCGTGAGGGCCAGCTTGCCAGCGGCGCGCAGCCGCTCGACGAACATCACCCCCGCCGTCATCGGCCCCATGGTGTGGCTGCTGGAAGGGCCGACGCCCAGCTTGAAGAGATCGAAGACGGAGGCGGTCATTGTAGGGAATTCACAAAATAGATCGTCATCCCGGAAGCGCCGCAGGCGCTATCCGGGACCCAGGGGCGGTGCGCACGGCCCCTGGGTCCCGGCTCTACGCCGCGCTCCGGCCGGGATGACGGCTGAGGGAGCGCGTTGGGGGGGTATTGCTCTTACTTCCGTTCGGCCTTGGTCTTGTCGCGCAGGTCCTTGAACTCCGAGCCCGCCTGCCACTCGGGCCACACGCGGGAGTTCGCCAGGTCGGCGCCGACCTTGTAGAACAGGCCGATGTCCATGGCCTGGCCCGACAGGTCCCAGTCCGCCGACCATTCGTCGGCCGGCTGGTGGTAGCGGTTGGTGGTGTAGTCTTCCTCGGCCTTCTCGCCGGCTTCCTTGCCGCCCTTCACGAGATCATTGCCCGAGCCGACCGAGATGGCCGGCACGCCGCGCTTGGCGAAGGGGAAGTGGTCCGAGCGGTAGAAGTGGCCGGCCTGCGGCGTCGGATCGGGCGTGAAGTAGCGGCCCTCTTCCTTGGCCTTGGCCACCAGCATGTCCTGCAGATCGACCTTGCCGTCGCCCGAGGTGGTGACGTCCTTGGCCGGACCGGCGGCCGACAGGGCGTCGATGTTCAGGTCGGCGACCGTCTTGGCCAGCGGGAACAGCGGGTTGGCGGCGTAGTATTCCGAGCCCAGCAGGCCCTTTTCCTCGGCCGTCACGGCCAGGAACAGCACCGAGCGCTGCGGCGCGGGGCCGGCCTTGAAGGCGCGGGCCAGTTCCAGCAGGGCCGCGATGCCGTCGGCGTTGTCGACCGCGCCGTTGTAGATCTTGTCGCCCCTGGCGTCCGGCAGACCCACGCCCAGGTGGTCCCAGTGGCCGCTGTAGATGATGCTCTCGTCGGGGAACTTGGTGCCCTTCACCCGGCCGGCGATGTTCTTGGACACGATCACCTGGTGGTCGACGGCGTAGTCGGCCGAGAAGGTGGCCTTCAGGTCCACCGGCTTGAAGTCGCGGGTCTGGGCCTGCTGCTTCAGGGCCTCGAAGTCGAGACCGGCCTGCTTGAAGAGCTCGACGGCCAGGTCGCGCTGGATCCAGCCTTCCAGGGCCGGGTGGCTCTTGGAGGGATCCTTGCGGACGATGTCGAACATCGTGTTGGTGTTGGAGTTCTTGACCGTGTTCCAGCCGTAGGAGGCCGGGGCGGTCTCATGCACGATCAGCAGGCCGGCGGCGCCGCGGCGGGCGGCCTCTTCGTACTTGTAGGTCCAGCGGCCGTAATAGGTCATGGCCTTGCCGCCGAAGTCGCCCTTACCGGTCTCGAAGTCCGGGTCGTTGATCAGCACGACGACGATCTTGCCCTTGACGTCCAGGCCCTTGAAATCGTCCCAGTTGCGCTCGGGCGCGGTGACGCCGTAGCCGGCGAAGACCAGCGGCGCGTCCTTGATCGACACCTTGTCGACATTGGTCATGGCCGCGCGGATGGCGATCTGCTCGCCCTGGGCCAGGTTGATGTGGTTGGAGGCCGTCATGATGTGGGCGGCGACCGGGCCCTTGATCTCGAACTTGCCCAGCGGCACGTCCTGGGTCCAGGCGCGCTTGCCGTCCTTTTGCAGGTCGCCGGCCGGCTCCAGGCCGATCGCCTTCATCTGCTGGGTGATGTAGGCGACGGTCTTCTTCTCGCCCTCGGTGGCCGGGCCGCGGCCCTCGAATTCGTCCGAGGACAGCACCTTGATGTGCTGCGACAGCTTGGCAGGATCGATCTTGGGCGCCTCGGCGGCATGCGCGAGCATGGGCGCGGCGATCAGGGCCGTGGCGAGGAGAAGGCGTTTCATCGTCGCTGTTCTTTTCGAGCGGTTCATTCGAAGGCGCGGACCCTAGCGGGTGGTTTTGACCGCCGCTAGGGGGTGGGGAGAAAGTGGGCTTGCTTCAAAGACCCTCTCCCTGAAGGGGGAGGTGTCGCCGAAGGCGACGGAGGGGGAAGATCCTTCTGAAACAGCCGCCACTCCCCCCTCCGACCGCTTCGCGGCCACCTCCCCCTTCGGGGAGAGGGTCTGGGGAACCAGCGCTGCCCCCTCAGTCGCTCCGCGACAGCTCCCCCAGAGGGGGAGCATCTTCTGGGGGCGGCGTCGATAGATCCTCCCCCTCTGGGGGAGGTGGCCCGGAGGGCCGGAGGGGGTCTTCTCAGACCCCCGCCAACACCCCCGCGAACACCGCCGGGTCCACGTTCCCGCCCGACAGCACGATGGCGGCCGTCTGGTCGGACAGGTCGATCTTGCCCGACAGCGCCGCCGCCAAAGCCACGCAGCCGCCGGGTTCGACGACGAGCTTGAGGTTCATGAACGCCCAGCGCATGGCGCTCGCCACCTCGTCGTCGGTGACGGCCGCGATGCCCGTCAGGGTGCGGCTGTTGATGGGCCAGGTCAGGGCGCCGGGGATCGGGGTCAGCAGGGCGTCGCAGAACGAGCGGGCGTCGGGGTCGATCACCTCGCGATGGCCGCTGCCCAGCGAGCGGCGGGTCTCGTCGAAGCCGGCCGGTTCGGCGCCCCAGACCTGGGTGGCGGGCGAGAGAGCCTTAACGGCGGTCGAGGTTCCGGCGATCAGCCCGCCGCCGCCGACGGGGCAGAGCACCTTGTCGAGGGTCGCGCCGGCCGCCTCGGCCTGGGCGATGATCTCCAGCCCCACCGTGCCCTGGCCGGCGATGATGTGCGGATCGTCGTAGGACGGCACGACGATCATCCCGCGCTCGGCCGCAATCTCGGCCGCGATGGCCTCGCGGTCTTCCTTGAAGCGGTCGAAGAAGCGGATCTCGGCCCCGAAGCCCCGCGTGGCCTCGACCTTCACGCCGGGCGCGTCGAGCGGCATGACGATCAGGGCCGGCAGGCCGAGCTTGCGGGCCGCGAGCGCCACGCCCTGGGCGTGGTTGCCCGACGAGAAGGCGACGACGCCCCTGCCCTTCTCTTCGTCCGACAGCTGCGAGAGGCGATTGTAGGCGCCGCGGAACTTGAAGGCCCCGGCCAGCTGCAGGGTCTCGGGCTTGACGAAGATCCGTCCCGACAGGCGCTCGGACAGGGCGGCGCTTTCGAGCAAGGGCGTGACGACGGCCTGGCCCTGAAGGCGGGCGGCGGCGGCCTGGATGTCGGCGAGCGAGACGGTCATGAGGCTGTCCACCGGCGGCTGCGTCTTCGCGGGAACAGCCCCGCGACAATCGACCGCACCGCTACTAGCTCGCGCCGGAAGTTCGCGCCATAAGGGAGCCGAAGACTGCTGAGGGGCTCTCACACCATGAAGACCGCACTGCTGGCCGCCGCGGCCTGCGCCGTCCTGACGCTCGCCGCCGGTACGGCCGCCAGCGCCGGCGAACTGATCGTCGGCGCCTACAAGCACGACGTCACCTTCATCGGCGAGGCCGTCGGCCTGGGCGCCGCCGGCCGCGAGGACGGCGTCGATCTGCACGTCGGCTACCGCACCGATCGCCTGGAAAACCTGCGCTGGCTGGGCAAGCCGCAGGTCCACGCTTTCCTGTCGCTGAACAGCGAAAACACCTCGAACTTCGTGGCCGCCGGCCTCAGCTGGCCGATCGACTTCGGCGACAAGGGCGGCTTCTATTTCCGCCCGGGCATGGGCCTGGCCTATACCGACGGCGAGACCAACCTGCCGCCGGTGAACCAGCCCGGCATCAGCCAGGCCGAGATCGATCGCCGTCTCAAGCTCTACTACACCCGCATCGATTTCGGCTCGAAGGTGCTGTTCCAGCCGGAGCTGAACCTGGGCTACCGCTTCAACGACCGTTGGGCGACCGAACTGTCCTACGTGCACCTGTCGAACGGCCAGATCTTCCACCAGGGCAAGAACCAGGGGCTTGACGATCTGGGCGTGCGACTGCTTTACGCCTTCTGACTTCGCGGGGGCCGCCTGACGGCCCCCTCCTGTCGCCGCACAATCTGATGAACGTCCGCCGCCGAGTCCTGTCGAAGGGCCGCGGGCGCTACCGGGCAGGTGACAAGGCATATCTCTATCATGGCCAACGTGACCGTCGTGGGCGCCCAATGGGGCGACGAGGGCAAGGGCAAGATCGTCGACTGGCTCTCCAACCGGGCCGACGTCGTCGTGCGCTTCCAGGGCGGCCACAACGCCGGCCATACGCTGGTGGTGGACGGCAAGGTCTACAAGCTCGCTTTGCTGCCCTCGGGCGTGGTGCAGGGCAAGACCTCGGTCATCGGCAACGGCGTCGTGGTCGATCCCTGGCACCTGCTGGGCGAGATCGCCAAGATCGCCGACCAGGGCGTGGCCATCACGCCCGACGTGCTGATACTGGCCGACAACGCCGCCCTGATCCTGCCGCTGCACCGCGACCTGGACCAGGCGCGCGAGGCCGCCTCCAGCCAGAAGATCGGCACCACCGGCCGCGGCATCGGCCCGGCCTACGAGGACAAGGTGGGCCGTCGCGCCATCCGCGTCGCCGACCTGGCCGATCCCGAAGCCCTGAAGCCGAAGATCGAGCGCCTGCTCAGCCACCACGGCGCCCTGCGCCGCGGCCTTGGCCTGCCCGACGCCGACGCCGGCGCGCTGTTCGACCAGCTGATGGAGATCGCGCCGCAGATCCTGGCCTACGCCCAGCCCGCCTGGCGCGTGCTCGACCAGGCCCACAAGGCCGGCAAGCGCATCCTGTTCGAAGGCGCCCAGGGCGCCCTGCTGGACGTCGACCACGGCACCTATCCGTTCGTCACCTCGTCCAACACCGTCGCCGGCCAAGCGGCCGCCGGTTCGGGCATGGGCCCCAAGGGCCCGGGCTACGTGCTGGGCATCGTCAAGGCCTACACCACCCGCGTCGGCGAAGGCCCGTTCGCCTGCGAGCTGCAGGATGAAGTGGGCAAGCACCTGGCCACGATCGGCCGCGAGGTCGGCGTCAACACCGGCCGTCCGCGCCGCTGCGGCTGGTTCGACGCGGTGCTGGTGCGCCAGTCGGTGGCCATCAACGGCATCGACGGCATCGCCCTGACCAAGCTGGACGTGCTGGACGGGCTGAAGACCCTGAAGATCTGCGTCGGCTACAAGATCGGCGACAAGATCCTCGACTACCTGCCCGCCGGCATGCGCGACCAGGCCGCCGCCGAGCCGGTCTACGAAGAGATCGAAGGCTGGAGCGAAAGCACCGCCGGCGCCCGCTCGTTCAAGGACCTCAACGCCAACGCCATCAAGTACGTGCGCCGCGTCGAGGAACTGATCGGCGCCCCGGTGGCCCTGCTCTCCACCAGCCCCGAGCGCGACGACACCATCCTGATGCGCGACCCGTTCGCGGGGTAGCCTTTTGAAACCTCTCCCATGGGGAGAGGGAGGGGCCCGCGCCGTCAGGCGTGGGAGGGTGAGGGGGTAGGACGTCGGCCGTCCCATCCCCCTCGCCCCCTGCCCTGTCCGGAAAGTCTGTAACCCCTCACCCTCCCATGCTGCGCATGGGCCCCTCCCTCTCCCTATGGGAGAGGT
>NZ_QHJY01000078.1 GCF_003185805.1 Caulobacter sp. D5 | reverse complement strand
AAGCAATCCTGCCCAGTCAACCAACTCTTTTCATCATCTTCCGAAGAACCGAAGCTCCCCAGAAAGCAACAAAAGCGCTCCCTCCCGAAGACCAAAAGGTCGTCGGCAATCCAGCTGCCCGAGTCGATTGAGGCCGCGGAACTTAGCGATCCAGCGCCGAAAATGCAAGTCGAAACCTTCATTTCCGAAGCTGCGAAGGCGTCCCCCGCGGCGAGGTGCGGCTTCTACGTGGGGCCTCCGCCGGCCGCAAGCCGATTCCGCCAGCCGCGCGCCCTTAGCTGTGGGCGGATCTGTGCATGGAACCGTGAACGGAACAGCTTGCGCGCCGCCCCGCCGTGGCTTCATAGAGCGCGCAGGGTCAGGTGTGCGCGGCTGACCCGCCTGACGCGCTCCATCTATAGAGAGCGCTCTATAAAGAGGGGTCGTCTATGTTGTCCCAGAAGGCGCGCTACGCCCTGCGCGCGATGATCGAACTGGCGCGCGCCGAGGAGCAGGTCACGGCCGGCGAACTGGCCCTGCGCGCCGACGCGCCCCGCAAGTTCCTGGAAGCCATCCTTCTGGGCCTGGCCCGCCACAAGCTGGTGACCAGCCGTCGCGGCAAGTTCGGCGGCTACCTGCTGGCCCGCCCCGCCGCCGAGATCAATTTTGCCGAGATCATCCGCCTGGTCGACGGGCCGCTGGCCCTGGCCCCCTGCGTGAGCCGCACCGCCTTCCGCCGCTGCGAGGACTGCAGCGACCTGGTGACCTGCGCCCTGCGCGAGGCCCTGCTGCGGGCGCGCGACGCCACCGCCGCCGTGCTCGAGGGCTACACCCTGGCCGACGCGGTCACCGGCACGGGCGCCGAGCTGATCGGCTGACGCCCCTCTCTATATGCAGGGCGCTCTCTTATATGGAGGCGCTCCCTATAGAAGAGAGAGCGCCCCTCGCCTGCCCCGCCCTCAGCCGGCGGCGATATAGGCCTTCAGGCCGTCGGCCTCGGCCTGGGTCTCCTGGATCTTGTACTTCACCAGGTCGCCGATCGAGATGATCCCGACCAGCCGACCGCCCTTGGCCACCGGCAGGTGGCGGATGCGCCGGTCGGTCATCTTGGCCAGCAGGGCCTCGATGGTCTCGTCCGGCTGGGCGAAGATCACGTCGCGGGTCATGCAGGCCGAGATCGGCTTGGTGAGGGCGCCGGCCCCCTCCTTGGCGATCTGCCGCACGATGTCGCGCTCCGACAGTATGCCGGCGATGCTTTCGTCGGCCTCCAGCACCACCATCGCCCCGACCTTGCGGGCGTGCAGCAGGGCGGCCGCCGCGCCGACGGTTTCCTGGGGCGAGGCGGTGAACACCAGGTCGCCCTTGTCCTTCAGGATCTGAGACACCAGCAAAGCTCAATCCTCCCTTATGGTTCTTGGAGAACGAGGGTCTCGCAATCCCGCTCCGGGATCAATGGCGTAAGAGACGCCAAAGGATGCGCGGCCTTCCGATCGACCGCCCCAACCGCCGCGCGGCGCGCGTTTAACCAATTCTGGATACCTTGGCGCCTAGGATTGGCGTGTCCGGTTTTGGCACGGGGGTTGCTTGCAATCCCCTGGCAGACAGTCGCGGAGCCCGTCATGGCCTCAAATAAGAACAACAAGCCCCTCGTCCGGGCCTACGGCGCGGCTCTCGTCGCGGCCGGTGTCCTGATCGGGGCCAGCGTTCCGGCCTTCGCCCAGAGCGTCAGCACCAATTCGGCCTCGTACAACGCCGGCTATGGCCGCACGGCGGGGCAGGAAAACCAGATCGTCGACTATTCGACCCGCGACGCCAACGGCAACCGCGTCATCGTCGACGGCGTCATGCTGACCGGCAGCGACCAGAGCGTCTATTCCAGCCGCAGCTCGTCGGGCTCGCTCGACAGCTATTCCGGCGTCGGCAGCCTGGGCGGCTATTCCAGCTCGACCGCGATCGGCAACAACCTGACGGTCATCACCCAGGGCAGCAACAACGTGGTCATCGTCAACTCCAAGCAGGTCAACAACGGCAATGTCACCGCCGGTTCGTCGACCAACGGCGGTGTCTCCAATGGCAACTAAGCGGATCCTCCTGCTGGTGGCCGCGGCCTGCTCGGCGCTCAGCGCCTGTGGCGGCGGCGTGCCCAAGCGCCTGGACGCGGGCAACTACGCCCGGCCGATCGGCACCGCGCCGGTCACGGCCAACCCGACCCCCTATTCGACGGCGCTGAACTGCCTGGCCTCCTACGCCCGGCAGAACCGCGTCGCCGCCCCGCGCATCGCCGTGGGCCGCATCGCCGACTACACCGGCAAGGAAGAGTCCGACGGTTCGGGCCGCAAGGTCACCCAGGGCGCCTCGCTGATGGCCATGACCGCCTTCGCCAAGGCCGGCATGCCGATGGTCGAGCGCTTCGACACCTCGGTGTCGGAACTGGAACTGAAGTACGCCAACAACAAGCTGATCTCCGACCGCCCGGCCCCGACGCCGGACGCCCCGGCCGACTATCGCAAGATCGTCGCCGGCCAGGTCGCGGGCTCGGACTTCTACCTCGTCGGCGGCGTCACCGAGCTGAACTACAACATCCACTCGGCGGGCGCCGACCTCTACGGCGGCGACCTCGACAGCGACGGCCTGAAGGCCAACTTCAAGCGCCGCCTGTTCGTGATGAACATCGCCATGGACCTGCGCCTGATCAACAGCCGCACCCTGGTGGTGGAAGACGTCATCTCCTACCAGAAGCAGGTGATCGGCCGTGAAGTCAGCGCCGGCATCTTCGCCTTCGCCAACAACAACGTCTTCGACCTGTCGGGCGGCAAGGGCGCGCTGGAGCCCGTGCAGCTGGCCGTGCGCTCGCTGATCGAGCGCTCGGTCGTCGAGATGAGCGCCAACCTCTACGGCATGCCGGGTCCGCAGAGCTGCCTGCAGTCGGATCCGTTCGGCGCCGACACCGTCGGCGTCACGGGCGCCTACACGCCCGCCTACAACAACCTGGGAACCAACAATGCGCAGACCCGCGAAGATCCGTCTCGCTGGAACGATCGCAGCGATCCCTCTGTGCGTCGCGGTCGCTACTAGCGTCGCCTTCGCCCAGGGCCAGGTTCTCAACAACCAGGTCAATCTTGGCGAGGTCTTCACCGAGCAGACCCTCAATGTCGTGACCGTCGAGGAGGGCGTCAGCGCCACCACGACCGCCACCGGCAACGCTGTCGGCATCGGCGGCGAGCGCGCCGACGTCAGCGCCACCTCGAACCAGGTGAACTCGGGTTCGGTCTACGGTCACGGCGTGGTCAACGCCTCGAGCTCGATGGGCGCGTCCAGCGACGTCACCACGGTGGCGACCGGCAACAACGGCTCGGTCGACATGACCGAGGCCACCTATTCCGGCTTCACGGTCCAGACCAACAGCGGCGCGGTCACCGCCCGCGGCCAGGTCGAGGGCGAGACCGCCCAGGCCGGCGACCTGACCATGGCCACCCAGGCGATGGGCAACGCCCAAGGCGTCTATCTCGACAACGGCTCGGTCGGCGCCCGCATCAGCCAGGCCAATTCCGGCGACGTCCTGGCCGACGGCGGGGCGATCGTGCAGTACGTCAGCGGCACGTCCACCGTGGCCGGCGCGGCGGCGGGCAACAGCATCGCGATCGGCGGCTACAACCAGTCGGCCGCCCGGGTGATCGCCGACCAGGGCAACACCTCCGACCTCGTGCAGGCCAGCAAGTTCACCGCCTACGGCAACAGCTACCTGACCAGCACGGCGACCACCGCCGTGGCTAACGACCTGTCGGCCAGCAACACCGGGCCGCTGCTCGACGTGGCCAACCACCAGTACAACACCGCCTATGTGCGCTCGCAGGCCGAGACCAGCTCGTATCTCTATGGCGCGGCCCAGGCCAGCGCCAACGGCGTGGGCAACAACGCCATCGTCGGCAATGTCGGCGCGGCCCTGGTGCTCGACAACGTCCAGACCAACGACGGCGGCGGGGTCGAGGTGATCGCCAGCGCCACGGGCGACACCGGCTACGACATCGGCGCCAGCGCCACGGCGGCCGGCAACTCGGTCACCGGCTATGTCTGCAGCCAGTGCGGCGGCTCGATGAGCGTCTCCAACGACCAGTCCAACAGCGCCGACGTCTCGGCCCGCTCGACCACCACGGTCACGGGCTCGGCCCGCTCGGTGACGGGCACGGCCAGCGCCACGGGCAACAACGCGGCGTTCTACATCCGGAACTGAGGCCCCTCTGCGCCTCCCTCGCTTTAGCGGGGGAGGTGGCGCGCTGCGAATACGCAGCGTGACGGAACGGGCGAGACTGGGCTCCGTGCCTGACCGCTCTCTCCTCCGTAAAATCCCCGCGAAAGCGG
>NZ_QHJY01000077.1 GCF_003185805.1 Caulobacter sp. D5 | reverse complement strand
GAGAGACCCCTCATCCGACGGCCTTCGGCCGCCACCTTCTCCCGCAAGGGGAGAAGGATCCCTGCTACCCCCGCACCAGCTCCCGCATCGCCTTGTCGAGCCCGTCGATGGTCAGCGGGAACATGCGCTCGTTCATCAGCTGCTTCATGACGCCGATCGACTGGGTGTAGTCCCAGTGGCGTTCGGGCGTGGGGTTCAGCCAGATGCAGCTCTGGTAGATGTCGGTGACCCGGCTCATCCAGATGGCGCCCGGTTCCTCGTTCCAGTGCTCGACGCTGCCGCCCGGATAGGTGATCTCGTAGGGGCTCATGGTCGCGTCGCCGACGAAGATCACCTTGTAGTCGGCCGGGAACTTGTGGAGCACGTCCCAGGTCGGGACCTTCTCGGTGTGCCGGCGCTTGTTGTCCTTCCACACGCCCTCGTAGAGGCAGTTGTGGAAGTAGTAGAACTCCAGGTTCTTGAACTCGGTCTTGGCGGCGGAAAACAGCTCCTCGCAGAGCTTGATGTGGCCGTCCATCGAGCCGCCGATGTCGAAGAAGATCAGCACCTTGATGGCGTTGCGGCGCTCGGGGCGCAGCTGGATGTCGAGATAGCCCTTCTCGGCCGTGCCGCGGATGGTGCCGTTCAGGTCCAGCTCCTCGGCCGCGCCGGTGCGGGCGAACTTGCGCAGGCGGCGCAGCGCGACCTTGATATTGCGGGTGCCCAGTTCGACGCTGTCGTCGAGGTTCTTGTATTCGCGCTTGTCCCAGACCTTCACGGCCCGGCCGTGGCGGCCCTTGTCCTGGCCGATGCGCACGCCTTCGGGGTTGTAGCCGTTGTTGCCGAACGGCGAGGTGCCGCCCGAGCCGATCCACTTGTTGCCGCCCTGGTGACGCTCCTTCTGCTCGGCCAGGCGCTCGCGCAGGGTCTCCATCAGCTTCTCGAAGCCGCCCAGGGCCTCGATCTGGGCCTTCTCCTCGTCGGTGAGGAACTTCTCGGTCAGGGCCTTCAGCCACTCTTCCGGGATGTCGGCCGTGATCCCCTCGCCCACCGTCTCCAGCCCCTTGAAGACATGGCCGAACACCCGGTCGAACTTGTCGAGGTTCTTCTCGTCCTTCACCAGGCTGGCGCGCGACAGGAAGTAGAAGTCGTCGATCGAGCGGTCGATGACGCCCTTGTCCAGGGCCTCCATCAGCAGGAGGTATTCGCGCAAGCTGACCGGCACCTTGGCCTGGCGCAGCTCGGAGAAGAAACGGAGGAACATCGGCCGGGTCTCGGGGAGTCTCTGGGGAGGTCTCGAACGTCTGTTTGGCAGAATGAAGCCTCGAGGCGTTCGGCGCAACGGCGACCTCCGTGGACCCGGGTTATCCACTCTTTCCTTGAGCCGGCGGCCGCCCGGGCGTAACTGGCGCCCGTGTCCGATCTCGCCTCAGATCCGCGCCCGGCGCCCTCCCTCGAAATCGAAGCGCCCGATCCGTCCCCCTGGACCACCCGGCTGGTCTCCCTGGCCGTGGCCAGCGCCCTCTTGATGGAGTTCATCGACTCCACGGCCCTGTCGACCGCCCTACCGCGCCTGGCCCAGGCCTTCTCGGCCGATCCGATCCACCTGAAGCTGGCGCTGACCTCCTACATTCTGGCCCTGGCGGTGTTCACCCCGGCCAGCGGCTGGGCGGCCCAGCGCTATGGGGCGCGGCGGGTGTTCCTGCTGGCCATGCTGGTGTTCCTGGGCGGCTCGGCCCTGTGCGGCCTGTCGCAGAGCCTGGCCCAGCTGGTCGGGGCGCGGGTGATCCAGGGGATCGGCGGGGCGATGATGACGCCGGTGGCGCGGCTGATCGTCGTCAGTTCCACGCCCAAGGACAAGCTGATCAGCGCCATGGGCTGGTTCACCATGCCGGCCATGATCGGGCCGCTGATCGGACCGCCGATCGCCGGCTTCGTGCTGTCGATCGCCGACTGGCCGTGGATCTTCTACCTGAACCTGCCGATCGGCCTGGTCGGGGCGATCGCCGTGCGCCGCTTCGTGCCCAAGGGCGCGCCCGACCGCGAGGCCGGCCGCTTCGACACGCCCGGCTTCATCATGAGCGCCATCGCCCTGTCGGGGCTGATCGGCTTGGCCGAGACCGCCGGCCTGCCGCTGCTGCCGCCGCCGTTGCAACTGGCCCTGCTTGTGGTGTCGCTGGGCGCGGGCTGGCTCTACCTGCGACGCTGCAAGATGGTGAGCCGGCCGATCCTGGACCTGACCCTGCTGCGCTTTCCGACCTATCGGGCGAGCCTGCTGGGCGGAACCTTCGTGCGGCTTGGCATCGGGGCCAGCCCGTTCCTGATGCCGCTCCTGCTGCAGGTGGCCCTGGGCTGGAGCCCGCTGAAGGCCAGCGCCGTGACCATCGCCACCGGGGCCGGCGTGCTGGTGGCCCGGCCGTTCGCCAGCGCCCTGCTCAAGCGCTACGGCTTCCGCTCGGCCCTGGCGGTGTTCGTCGTCGCCACGGCGATCATAACCGCGGTCCCGGGCCTCTTCACCGCCTCGACGCCGATGGGGCTGATGATCGGGCTGCTGCTGGTCGGCGGCTTCGCGCGGTCCAGCCAGTTCATCGCCGCCAACACCATCGCCTATGCCGACGTGCCCCAGCCGCGCGTGGCGGCCGCCTCGACCCTGGCGGCGGTCAGCCAGCAGGTCGGCCTGGCCCTGGGGGTCAGCTTCGGTGGTTTGATGCTGCACCTGACCCGTGACGTCGGCGCCGGCGGCCTGACGCCGGCCAGCTTCACCCTGCCGTTCGCGGCGATCGGGCTGGTGACCCTGCTGGCCCTGCCGGTCTATCTGCGGCTGGACAAGGACGCGGGCGCGAGCTTGAGCGGGCGGTAGCCGCTGCGCGGCCCCCTCCGGCCCTCTGGGCCACCTCCCCCAGAGGGGGAGGATTTGCGCCGCATAGATGCTCCCCTTCTGGGGGAGCTGTCGCGGAGCGACTGAGGGGGTCGCCCGCTTGGGCGATCAGGGACGCGCCGCCGCGATGCGCGCGCGGGCGATCTCGTCGGCGACGAGGTTGGCCGGGCGGCCCTCGGCCTTGGACTGGTCGAGCACCTCGGCCAGGGTCAGGGCCAGGCGGTCGAGCTTGGTCGCCACCCAGGCCGGGTCGAAGGCGCCGCCGGCTTCCAGGGCGCGGATCTCGGCGGCGACGTTGATGATGCCGCCGCCGTTGATGACGTAGTCGGGGGCGTAGAGGATGCCGCGGTCGAACACGGTCTGGCCGATCAGGGCGTCGGCCAGCTGGTTGTTGGCGCCGCCGGCGATGACCTTGACCTTCAGGCGCGGCAGGGTCGTCGCCGAGATGGCGCCGCCCAGAGCGCAGGGCGCGAACACGTCGGCCTCGACGTCGAAGATGGCGTCGGTGGAAACGATCTCAGCGCCCGTCTTGGCGGCCACCTCATTGAGGGCGACCTGGTTGACGTCGGCGATGATCAGCTGGGCGCCGGCCGCGTGGAGCTTTTCGGCCAGATAGGCGCCGACATGGCCGACGCCCTGGATGGCCACCTTCACGCCCTTGAGGTCACGTCCCAGGGCGCGCTCGACGCACAGGCGCACGCCGCGGAACACGCCCTCGGCGGTGACCGGCGACGGGTCGCCCGAGGCGGCCGCGTGGCCTTCCAAGCCGGCGACGTAGCGGGTGGTCCTGCGGGTGCTTTCCAGGTCGGCCGGCGAGACGCCGACGTCCTCGGCCGTCCAGTAGGAACCGCCCAGGCTGTCGACCGCGCGGCCGAAGGCCTCGAACAGTTCCGGCGTCTTCTGGCTGCGGCTGTCGCCGATGATCACGGCCTTGCCGCCGCCGAAGTCGAGGTCGGCCATGGCGTTCTTGTAGGACATGCCGCGCGACAGGCGCAGGGCGTCGGTCAGGGCCGCTTCGCTGCTGGCGTAGTCCCACATGCGGCAACCGCCGGCGGCGGGGCCGCGCGCGGTCGAGTGGACGGCGATGATCGACTTGAGGCCCGTCTTCTCGTCGTAGAACGAATGGACGCCTTCGTGTCCCTCGAAATCGGGGAGATCGAACAAGGTCATGCCGTGCCTCAGCCTGAAAACAGTGCGCCGGGGTGTACGCTCCAACGACCGTCGCCGCAAGGATCACTTCATCGGCCTTTTGTCACATAGGCCGATGATCGTTCTTATCGCACTGCAATACGCCGGACGTTCGACTAGCGTCCGGCCGGAACGCCCTGAACTTTGACGACATTCGGCGCAGTCGGCGCGCCCGGGATCGGCGGCGCGCCCGACGGCAGGTCGGCCTGGGGATCCTTCAGGAACGCCGCCGCGTCGCGCCAGACGACTTCCGCCTGCTTGTCGACCAGAAGAAGATGGTAGCCGTTGGCGTAGAACGCCGAACGATCGTCGGGCTTCAACCGGCGGGCGGCCTGCTGCGTCGGCTCGTCGGGGATGATCTCGTCGTGCTCGCCGTAGAAATAGGCCACCGGCACCTTCACCTTGCCCAGCGACGCCCAGGCCCGCTCCATCAGCCCGACCAGGCCGTAGAGGGTGTCGGACCGCGCGCCCCAGATCATCAGCGGGTCGCGGCCCATGCGGCGTAGCTCGTCGATATTGTCGGTGGGCTGGACCTTGGAGACCAGCCATTCGGGCGGCTTGACCACCCAGCTGCGGGCGGTGTGGGCGGTGATCCACAGGCTGGTCTTGTAGGGCAGAGGCTGGTTCGACCAGCCCCAGACGGCGGGGGCGAACAGCAGCAGACTGTCGGCGGCCGGCGGATTGTCGGTGGCCATGGCGGCGATGGCCAGGCCTCCGCCCATGCTGACCCCGGCCAGCGAGACCTTGGCCTCGGGATGGGCCTCGCGCACCAGGGCGACCAGGGTGCGGACATCCTCGATCATCAGGTCGGTCGAGGCCCAGACGCCTCGGGCGGGCGAGCGGCCGAAACCGCGCAGGTCCAGCGCGTAGGTGGCGATCCCCTGCTGCGCCCACCACGGCGCGGCCAGGTGATAGGCGTTGGAATAGTCGTTCATGCCGTGCAGGCCGACGACCACGTGGGTAGGCGCCCCGCCTTCGGGCAGCCAGCGCTTGATGCCCAGCTTGGCGCCGTCGAAGCTGACCAGCCAGTCGTCTTCCAGGCGGGCGCCGCGCAGGCCCAGCGGGGCGAGGTCCGGGCGCTGGGTGATCGGGGCGCAGGCGGCGGCGAGGCCGGCGGCCCCGACGGTGAAGAGAAGGCTCCGGCGGTTCATGAGGCCAACATGCCCGCGACACGGCGGCGAAGATAGGGCGTCACCTCGTCCTCGAACCAGGGATTGCGCTTGAGCCAGGCGGTATTGCGCCAGGAAGGGTACGGCAGGGGCAGAACGCCGTCGGCGATATATTCGCTCCAGGCGGCCACGGTTTCGGTCATGGTCGGCTTCATCCGGTCGCCCAGCGCCCAGGCCTGGGCGTAGCCGCCGACCAGCAGGGTCAGTTCGACCTTCGGCAGCAAGGCCAGCAGGTCCTTGCGCCAAAGCTCGGCGCAACGCGGCGGCGGCGGATAGTCGCCGCCCTTGGGATTGGTCCCGGGAAAGCAGAAGGCCATGGCCGCCACCCCGATCTCGGGCCGGCCGTAGAAGGTGTCGCGGTCGATCCCCATCCAGTCGCGCAGGCGATTTCCGGACGGATCGTTGAACGGCAGGCCGGTCTCGTGCACCAGCCGTCCCGGCGCCTGGCCGCAGATCAGCAGGCGCGTCCCCTCGCCCACCCGCACCACCGGCCGGGGTTCGGGCAGCTCGCCGACGCAGGCCCGGCAGGCGCGGATCTCGGAAAGCAGGGCGTCGAGCGACATGGTCCCGCAGTTAGGCGGCCGCCGGTCCCGCGCCAAGGGCGCGCGGCCTTACGACCTGCTCACCGGAAACTGGAAGGGCACGGCGACGAGCTTACCGGGCGCGTCGAGAGCAAGGGCTGTATCGAGCCGCAAGACGAGGGCGAGCGGGCCCGAGGCCGGGTTGTTGCTCGCGTCGCAGGTGATCTCGAAAGCCTCCTGGGCCGTCGCCCCGAACAGCGAGCCATGCTTCCAGAGCTGGGTCAGAAAATTCGTCGCCTGGGCCTTCGCGTCGACCATCATCGCGTCCGACAGCGGCTGGGTCGCCGTCCAGGCCAACATGACCTTAAAGTTGGCCTCGATCACCTTGAGCAGGCGCAGGCGATCCTGCGGGCCGGCCGCCAAAGAGAGCGCCTCCTCGTCGGTGAAGAGGCCGGGTGGCGACGGGTTGGTCATGACGGCTGGCTCTCCCCGCGCTTGCCGCTCAATCTCCGCTGGCAGGCGCGGCTTGGCAAGCGGTCAGGCGGCGGTCGGGGCCGCGAACATGGCCAGGAGGCCCTCTTCCCTGGCGATCAGCTCGGCGAACGACGGTCGGGCCAGGATCGCGTCGGTATAGGCCTTGGTGCGCGGCCAATGCGACAGGTCCAGCGCCAGGTGGCGCAGGTTGGCGAAGGGGCTGGCCACGGCGATGTCGGCCAGGGTCAGGCGGCCTTCCAGCAGGAAGCCGCCGGCGTCGGGCACGATCGTCTCCAGATAGTCGAGCACCGGCGGCAGCTCTTCGGCCTGCGCCTTGGCGGCGATCGCCTCGTCGCCCGGCTTGCGCATGAAGCGCGGGGCGACGATGCGGTTGAAGAAGATCTTGCCGCCGGCCGCCACCAGTATGGTGTCGGCGTACTCCTCGAACCACACCGCCCGGGCGCGGGCGCGCGGCTCGGCCGGGATCAGGTTGGGCTCCGGATGCAGGGCTTCGAGATAGGTGATGATCGCCGAGGAGTCCGAGATGCGGAAATCGCCGTCCTGGAAGGCCGGGATCTTCCTGAACGGACTGCACTCGGCGAAGTCGGGATCGAGGGTCCCGGGCGGCGACACCCGGTTCTCGAGCACCAGACCCTTCTCGGCCCCGAAGGCCAGGGTCTTGCGCACATAGGGGGAAAGCGACGAACCGAAGACGATCATGACGAACCTCCCGATGTATTTGAGAGGCTCATAGGTTCATCGATCCAGTTTCATTTCAAGACCCACTCGCCGACGTGTTCGGAGCGGGTCCTGAAGCGGTTCAGGCCTCGGCGTCGTCGGCGCCATCGTCCGTCACATCCGGGAAGCTGGTCGGGTCGCCTTCCAGCGGCAGGCGCAGGCGATAGACGCCCCGGAACTTCTCGGGATTGACCGGCTTGTTGTGGCGCAGGATGACGATCTGGCCCTGCTTGGCCAGTTCGACGGCGTCGGTGCGGATGTGGCCGAGCAGGCGCTGCCAGCGCTCCGGCTGCAGGATCTTGGCCACCGACATCGGGTCGATGGACTTGCCGGCCGGCAGGGCGGCCATCTGCGAAAGGATGGTGTCTTGGATCGGGGTGGTCATTTGCTCGGCTCTAGCACCGACCAGTTTCCGTGGCGATAAAGGAAAACGCTCGTCGAAAAGACCTCGGGCTCGCCCTCGTTGGCCTTCACGAACTTCACGAAGCGCGAAAGCCGCGCCGGATCGGCCGTGTCGGCGATCAGAAGGACGTTGCGCTGCAGGAAGACGACGGCCGCCTCGTCCTTGATCTCGATGCCCTGCGCGGCCCAGCGTTCGGGCATCGACACCAGGTTCAGCGCCAGGCTGGCGCCGTCGGTGACGAACCAGACGCCGGGCTCCATCGACTGGACCTCGATGGGCCCGATCTTCTCGCCGGTGTTCTTGCGCGCGGCGGCCCAGGCCTCGGCGGTCTCGATCCCGGCCTTGGCCAGATCGTCCTTGGTGGCCAGACGGAAGCTCTCGCTCTCGTCGACGGCCACGACCTCGATGAAGTCGCCGACCAACGGCTTGTAGACCAACTCCGCGCCCGGCATCGCCTGGAGGTATTCGACGGGCCGGATCAGCACGACCAGCTTGTCGCGTTCCAGCGCGGCCTTCTCGCCGCTCGAGGCCATCACCCGCGCCAACTGGCCGACGATCTTGTCGAGATCCCCGGGCGCGTTGCGATAGCGGCCGTAGGCGTTGTCGAGGAACAGCGACATGCCCTCGTCGTCCTTGGCGGCCTTGGCCTGATGGATCTTCAGGCTGTCCTCGCCGACTAGTTCGATGCGTAGCGTGGGATCGGCCTTCAGCAGCGCCGCCCGCATCTCCAGCTGGAATTCCGACATCGGCATGATCATCGGCGCGTCCTGTCCGCACGCCGCAGTCGTCAGGATCATCGCCGCCGCCAGACCGGCCACGACCGCTCTACCCCACATTGCCACCCCTCCCGCTCAAGGCGCAGACCCTGCCCCAGTTCGCGGGCTGCGGCCAGACGCCGGCTTGCGCGAGAACCCCGCCGGGGCCTAGCTGGTCGAAAACATAGAAAGTACGGGAGCGCAGGGCATGGACGGCGGCAACGAGATCGTCAGCGGGCCAAGGCTGGTCGAGGACGGCGAGTGGGCGGGTTGGCGCACCTGGACGGGCCAGGATCCCTTCGAGGACACGGCAGGGCCGTTCTATTTCCGCGAGGAGGACGGCAAGGTGCGCTGCGCGTTCCGGGCCGAGCCGCGCCACATGAACGGCGGCGGCTTCATGCACGGCGGCTGCATGCTGACCTTCGCCGACTTCTCGCTGTTCGCCATCGCCTGGCGCGAACTGGACAACGCCAAGGCCGTGACCGTGTCGCTGAACGGCGACTTCGTCGGCCCGGCAAAGCCCGGCGACCTGATCGAAGCGACCGGCGAGGTGATCCGCGCCGGCGGCTCGATGATCTTCGTGCGCGGCCTCCTCAGCACCGGCGGCCAGCCGATGTTGAGCTTCTCCGGCGTGATCAAGAAGATCTGGACGATGGGCGGAGCCTAGGACATCGGCTCAGCCGACACCCAAAAGCTTTGTCGTCCCGGCCGTAGCGAAGCGGAGCGCCGGGATCTCCCACCGTTCCGATCCTTCCGACGTGGGAGATCCCGGCTCTACGGACCGCTGACGCGCTCCTCCGGCCGGGATGACAATCGTGGAGAGCGGAGCCTAGCCGCCCGTCGATCCCGTCCCCTCGGCCAGACGCTTGGCCTGGGCGACCCAGGCGTCGCGCTCGGCGCGGCCCTTGAGGCTGAGCAGCTTGTCGAAGCTTTCGAGCTCGTCGGCGCTCCAGTCGGCGATCTGGCGGAAGCGGGTGACGCCCAGCTCGGCCAGCGAGGCGGCCAGCTTGGGGCCGATGCCGACCAGCAGGGTCAGGTCGTCGGCGACGTCCTTGGTGGCGGCCACGACCTTCGACGTGACGTCGTTGGCGGGGGCGACGACCTCTTCGACCACGGTCTCGACCGGCTCGGCGATCGCCTCGACCACAGGTTCGGGCGCGACCTCGACAACGGCTTCGACCACCTCGACCGAGGCTTCGGCGAGCGCCACGGGGACCTCGGCGGCGGTCTCGACGATTTCGGCCGTGGCGGCGGCGACCGTCTCGACGATCGGCTCGACCTCGGCGACGGCGGCGTCGACCACCTCGGCGGGCGTGGCGATCAGGGCCGGGGCCGGCTCGTCGAACACGCCGCGCGACACCGGTTCGGGCGCCAGGGCGATCAGGGCCTCGATATTGACGGCCTCACGCCATCGGTTGGACCACCACCACCAGGTGGCGCCGGCGACCGCCGCGCCGCCGAACACCGCCCACAGGGGCGATGCGGCCCCGATGAGGAGGTTCGGCGCCGACGGTGTTTCGGGACTCTCGGAAGACAGGGGCAGGAAGGACGAGGAAGCCATGGCCGTTCACTCCGTCGATCGCGATTGTGCGGCGCAGCATAACACAGAACGCCGGTTCGCAAGCGCAAAAATGCTGACCTTAAGGAACCTTCAGAACAAAGCCGAACAGGCCAGGCCCGCCAGCGTCATCACCCCCACCAGGGCCAGGATCGGCAGCCGCAGGGCGAAGGTCAGGCCGCAGGCCAGGACGGTCAGGCCCAGCGCGACGGGATCAAGGCTGAAAAGGTCGGGCAGCGTGGTGCGGAACGGCCCCCAGGCCGCCTCGTTCCCGCTGCGAAACAGCAAGTGAACGGCGAACCACAGCGCCAGGCTGGCGATCACCCCGACCACGGCCGCGCCCACCCACGACAGGGCCGCCGCGGCGCGGGCGTGGGTCCGCAGGCGTTCGACGAAGGGTCCGCCGGCGAAGATCCACAGGAACGACGGGGCGAAGGTCGCCCAGGCCGCCATCAGCCCGCCCAGGATCGCGGCGGGCCAGGCCAGGGCCGGATCGGCGTCGCGCCAGGCGGCCACGAAGCCGACGAAGACGAAGGTCAGCACCAGCGGTCCCGGCGTGGTCTCGGCCAGGCCCAGGCCGTCGAGCATCTGGTTGGGCGTCAGCCAGTTCAGTTCGCCCGCCACCTGGCCGACATAGGCCAGCGCCGCATAGGCCCCGCCGAAACTGACCACCGCCAGGCCGCTGAACACCGCCCCGATCTGGGCCAGGGCGGAGTGCGGAGCCAAGGCGAAGGCCAGGGCCACCGGCGCCAGCCAGACGGCGAGGCAGATCAGGGCCGCCCTCCCCGCGCCCTTCAGCGGCGCATGCTCGGCCGAGACGTCGAAAGCGGCGTCGCGCGCGCCGAAGAACCAGCCCGCCAGGCCGGCGACGAGAATGACCAGCGGGAACGGCGCGATCGTGAAGCTCAGCGCCAGGAAGGCCAGGACGGCGGCGATCTTGCCCGCCTGTCCCCGCGCCGCCCGGCCGGCCATCCGGATCAGGGCCTGCAGCACCAGGGCGACCACCGCCGCCTTCAGCCCCAGCAGGGCAGGCGCGGCCCATGTCGCCTGGCCATGAACGACATAGAGCGCCGACAGCGCGAGCATCGCCGCCAGCCCCGGCAGCACGAACAGCAGCCCCGCCGCCAGCCCGCCGCGCACGCCGTGCAGCCGCCAGCCCAGCCAGGTCGCCAGCTGCTGGGCCTCGGGCCCCGGCAGCAGCATGCAGAAACTCAAGGCGTGAGCGAAGCGGTCCTCGTCGACCCAGCCGCGCTTCTCGACCACCTCGCGGTGCAGCAGGGCGATCTGCCCGGCCGGCCCGCCAAAGCCGAGACATCCGACCTTCAGCCAGACGGCGCAGGCCTGACGGAGGCTGGGGGCCTGGCTCACGCGGTCAGGCGCGCCAGACGCGGGCGGCCGCGCCCGCTTCGCCCAGGCGCTGCGCCAGGAAGGTCGTGATCTCGCGGACCTGCGGCTCGATCGCCGCCGGAGCGCCGACCAGCACCATGGCGCTGCCGTTCATCTTCATCGGGTCTCTCAGAGGCCGCAGGCGAAGTTCGGCGACTAGCGCGTCGTCCGTGACGTTTTCTAGCGCGCGGATGAAGGCGTCGAAGGTCTCCAGGTCCTTCAGCGGGGTCCAGATCGCCAGCACGGCGGCCGGATCGACCTTGCGCACCGCCCGCACAGTGGCCACGCACTGGGCGTAGTCGTCGGGCCGCTCGAACGGCGGGTCGATCAGCACGAAGGTGCGTCCGCCCCGCCCGGCGCGGGCCTCGGCGGTGGCGTAGCCGTCGGCCTGCAGGGCCTGGGCGAAGGCGTAGGGACCCAGCACCTTGCGCAGCTGGTCGAAATCATCGTCGCGCAGCTCGCAGGCGGCGTAGCGGTCGCCACGGCGCAAGGCGCGGGCGATCAGCAGCGGCGAGCCCGGATAGAGCGGCGCCTCGGCGTCGCCGACGTTCAGGTCCGCCACCGCCTTCAGCAGCGGCGTAAACGGCGCGGGGGCGTCGCCCTCGGCCAGCAGGCGGCCGATGCCGGCGGCGGCTTCCTTGGATTTCTGGGCCATGTCGCCGCGCAGGTCGTAAGCCCCGGCGCCGGCGTGGGTGTCGATCACCGCCAGCGGCGAGTCGTCGGCGGTCAGGCCCGCGAGCAGGGCCAGCAGGATCGCGTGCTTCTGCAGGTCGGCGAAATTGCCGGCGTGGAAGGCGTGGCGGTAGTTCATCGAAGCTCCCCGGAACGGACGAACCGTCTACCACGTTGGCCGGGATTGGGTTGGGAGCGAACGCATGACCCGGCATTTTTCCGTCTCAGGCGCGTGGTGAGCGCCATGGCCCGCGACACCAGCCAGACGCCCGCCGCCGAAAAGACCCTGCTGGCCTATGTCAACGATCAGGAGCAGGGCCTGACCCGCCTGGGGAAACCCGGCCGGTTCTCCTACGCCGACGCCGACGGTCGGACGGTGAAGGACGAGGCCACGCTGGAGCGCATCCGCGCCCTGGTCATTCCACCAGCCTGGACCAGCGTGTGGATCTGCCCCGACCCCAATGGCCACATCCAGGCGGTTGGTCGCGACCAGAAGGGCCGCAAGCAGTATCGCTATCACCCCGACTGGCGGGCCGACCGCGACGCCCGCAAGTACGAGCGCATGGCCGCCTTCGGCCGCGCCCTGCCCCGCCTGAGGAAGCGGGTGGACGCCGACCTCGCCCGCCGAGGCCTGCCGCGCGAAAAGGTGCTGGCCGCCGTGGTGCGCCTGCTGGAACTGACCCTGATCCGGGTCGGCAACGACGAGTACGCCAAGACCAACAAGAGCTTTGGCCTCACCACCATGCAGAAGCGCCACCTGAAGCTGGCCGGCGGCGGGGCGGTGTTCGAGTTCAAGGGCAAGAGCGGCAAGGTGCACCACACCGGCTTTCGCGACCGGCGGCTGGCCCGCATCGTCGGCGCCTGCCAGGAGCTGCGCGGCCAGCGCCTGTTCCAGTATCTCGACGAGGACGGCCAGCGCCGCTCGATCGAGAGCCACGACGTCAACGACTATATCCGCGCCGTGGCGGGAGAGGACTTCTCGGCCAAGGACTTCCGCACCTGGTACGGCTCGCTGGCGGCGCTGGAGGCGCTGAGCCTGCAACCGGAGCCCGCGACCAAGACCGAGGCGAAGAAGGCGCTGAACCTCTGCATCAAGGCCGTCGCCGGCCTGCTGGGCAACACCCCGGCCGTCTGCCGCGCGGCCTATATCCATCCCCGCGTGCTGGAGGCCTTCGAGACCAGCGCCCTGCCCAGGCGACGGGCGAGCTCGGCGCGGGCCAAGGAGTTGGCGCTGCTGAGGCTGGTGGCGGGGTAGAGCCTAGCGGGAGCGATGCGCCGCCAGCGCCTTCTCCAGTTCCCCGACCATGATCGTCTTCAGCCCCTCCGGCGAGACGATCTCGACCGCGTCGCCCCAGGTGAAGAGGTGCCAGGCCAGTTCCAGCATGCCGCTGGCCCGGAAGCTGACGGTCACCACGCCGTCCGGCCCCTGCTCCACCACCTGGTTGGAGTGGAAGCGCCAGCGCATCGCGTCTTCCGCCCGCTCGGCCTTGATGCGCAGGACCACATCCTCGATGTCGCCGTGATAGATGCCGAAGCTCTCATCGGCGAAGGCCTGCAGCGAGAAGTCGGCCGGCGGCGAGGCCGGCCTGTCCAGCGCCTGGACGTCGCTCATCCGGTCCAGGCGGAAGGTGCGCGGCCGGGGGCTGCTTCCCTCCAGCGAGACCAGATAGTTGCTGCGGCCGAACAGGATGCCCAGCGGCGTCACCGTGCGGGTGCGCCCCGGCTGGCTGCCGCCGTCATAGCGGAACGACAGGGCCGTCAGCCCCTTCACCGCCGAGCGGATCTGCGCCAGCACGTTCTGGTCCTCGTGCGGACGCGGACCGGCGTGGACGGCGATGGTCTCGGCCTGGACCAGGGCCTCGACGTCGGGCGCCACGCGGCGGCGGGCCGAGCCCTTCAGCGCCGACAGCAGCTTGCCCTCCAGGGCGTACAGCGCCGCGGCCCGGCCGTGGGCGCCGGCCGTCTGGTTGGAGTCCGCCGCCGTGCGCAGGGCCGCCAGCTCCTCGGCGGTCGGGGTCTGGAACAGGCTGTCCAGGCCCGAAGGGATGCGGAAGCGGCGGGTCGGCGGGTCCTCGATCGACTCCATCTGCGGGAAGGCCGCCCAGACGGCGTCGCGCATGCGTTCGGCCGTGCGCCGTCCCACCTCCATGGCCTGGGCCATCTCGTCGAGCGTCAACCCTTCGGAGGAACTGGCCAGCCGGCGGGCCAGGTCGAGCAGCTTCGTCGCCTTCTCATGTCTCATCCCGGTTCATTACGACCGTTTTTGACGCAACGCACGTGGAAAAGGAGTCATCGCAATTCGTTCGGAGAAACCGACATGAGCCGCCTCGCCTGCCAGCCCTGGCACGTTCGCCCGGTCAGCGCCGCGATGATCTCGGCCGTGCTGGCCTTCGCCGACATCCACCGCGACATGGGCGCGGGCCGCACCCTGATGCGGCTGAGCCCCGAGCGCGCGGCCAAGGCCGACGTCATCCTGCTGCTGGGCGCCGACGCCGAGCGGGCCACGGACCTGGGCCTGGTGTGGAACGACCGCGAGGACCAGCTGATGCGGGTGGTCGACGACGCGGCCCTGCGCGAGACCCGGCTGGCGGCCTGGGAAGAGGCCTTCGACCTGTTCGAGACCGAAGAGCCGGCGCTGGAACCGGCCCGCCTCTGCGCGTGACTCTGGCGCCGGCCGCGCACGCCAAGAGAGCTTGAATCTTCGCGC
Source organism: Caulobacter sp. D5 (assembly GCF_003185805.1). Taxonomy (GTDB): domain Bacteria; phylum Pseudomonadota; class Alphaproteobacteria; order Caulobacterales; family Caulobacteraceae; genus Caulobacter. The sequence continues at coordinate 960 of NZ_QHJY01000077.1, read as the reverse complement.
GCGCGAGCCCGGCCCGACACTTGGGCTTCGCGCCTTTCGCCAAGTCTCCAGAGACTAGTCGCGGATCGCCAAGAGTCTCGATGACTCGGGCTTCAAGGCCTGGCGATTCAGTCGCGCGGCTGCGTCAATCTAAGTTAACAGAAGCTTACAATGAACGCGCCGGTAACCGCGACATTTTCACTCAATGATAACGAGATTACGAAATATTGCAGGAGGGCAAAACGCCCTCCGGGGTCAAAATGACGCCGGACACCTCAAGAAGGAGTCTTCGTTATGGCGCTGAACAGCGTGAACACGAACTCGGGCGCGATGATCGCCCTGCAAAATCTGAACTCGACCAACAGCGACCTTCAGATCACCCAACAGCGCATCAACACCGGCAAGAAGATCGGTAGCGCCAAGGACAACGGCGCCATCTGGGCGACCGCCAAGAACCAGTCGGCCACCGCCTCGTCGATCAACGCCGTGAAGGACTCGCTGCAACGCGGCCAGTCCACCATCGACGTCGCCCTGGCCGCCGGCGACACCGTCACCGACCTCCTGGGCAAGATGAAGGAAAAGGCCCTGGCCGCTTCCGACACCTCGCTGAACACCGCTTCGTTCAACGCCCTGAAGTCGGACTTCAACTCGCTGCGCGACCAGATCACCAAGGCCGTCAGCAACGCCAAGTTCAACGGCGCCAGCATCATCGACGGCAAGACCGCCAAGCTGACCTACCTGGCCAACTCGGACGGTTCGGGCATCACGGTGAACTCCAAGACCCTGTCGCTGGCCGGCATCGGCCTCAGCGCCGGTACGTCGTTCACCGACGCGGCCGCGGCCAAGACGATGATCTCGACCATCGACACCGCCCTGCAGACGGCCACCAACAAGCTGGCCTCGCTGGGCACCAGCTCGACGGGCCTGGACACCCACCTGACCTTCGTCGGCAAGCTGCAAGACAGCCTCGACGCCGGCGTG
>NZ_QHJY01000573.1 GCF_003185805.1 Caulobacter sp. D5 | reverse complement strand
CGCGGTCGAGGCCATGTCCTCCCCGCGCGGCGTCGCTCGCCAATGCCTGGACTGGACCGAGCGCCGCCACCACCTGGCCGGACCGCTGGGGGTCAGGCTGCTGTCGACGATGACCGATCGCGGCTGGCTGGCCCTGGAGCCCAAGGGCCGCGCCGTGCGCCTGACGTCCGAAGGCGCGCGCGAGCTGAAGGCGCGGCTGGGCGTCAGCCTCGACGATGAGGGCCGCGTGGCCGCCTGAGGCGCCCACGCTAGGGAATTCCCCAGCTAGTCCCGCCGTCGCCCCGCGCGCAGCATCCGTCCCTACGCTCGCATCGAGGGACAGGGTCATGCGCATCGACGGCGGATCGGGGATCACGGCGACCAGCGACCGGAGCACGGCCGGCGCGAAGGCCGAGGTCGCGATCGACGCCCAGGTGGCGGCCGAATGGAACGCCCCGACCTCGCGGCCGGCGGTCTCGGTCACGGCCCAGGCCGAGGTGAAGGTCTCGGCCGTCGCGGCCGGCGGCGGCAAGGCGGCGGAGCTGGCGCAGGCCAGGGTGCACATGGCCCTAGCCGCCGACGTCTATAACGACATCCCCAATCCGCCGGCCGGCTGGAGCGTGGCCGGCGACGAGGACCTGGCGCGGCTGGGCCTGGATCCCACCGACCTGGAGGAAGCCGGCTCCGACTTCCGCGCCCGGGTCTATGTCGACACGCAGGGCGACTATGTGGTGGCCTTCCGGGGCACCCAGAGCGCCGCGGACTGGAAGGCCAACCTGCAACAGGGCCTGGGGCTGGACTCCGGCCACTACGACAAGGCCCTGCTGATCGGCGAGCGGCTGCGGACGGCGGGCGAGGACGTCACCCTGACCGGCCACTCCCTGGGCGGGGGCCTGGCCTCGGCGGCGGCCGTGGCCTCGGGCCTGCCGGCCGACACCTTCAACGCCGCGGGCCTGCACGAGGACACGCTGGAGGCCGCCCAGGCCGGCGGCGCGCCCGCGCCCCAGGTTGACGCCTACTATATCGACGGCGATCCGCTGAGCCGGGTGCAGGACGGCGGCGACCGCTGGCTGGGCGCGGGCCTGGGCGGGCTG
>NZ_QHJY01000076.1 GCF_003185805.1 Caulobacter sp. D5 | reverse complement strand
GATCTGCATCGCCGGCGTCGTCGCGCCCGCCGTCCAGGCCGCCGGTCCCGCCGCCGCTCAGGCCGCGCAGGGAGACCTTGTGGTCCGCGCGGCCCAGGCTCCCGACTTCTCGCGCCTGGAGTTCCGCTGGAGCGGCCGCGCTCCGGCGATGAAGATGCGCCGCGAGGGCCAGCAGGCGATCCTGCGCTTCGGCCGCGACGCCAATCCCAACATCGCCGCGCTGCGCATCGCGCCGCCGCGCTGGATCCGCACGGTCGAGGTCCGCCACGCCGGCGGGGCTCTCGAACTGGTCCTGACCCTGACCGACGACGCCGACCTGCGGGTCGGCCGCGCCGACGGCGTGGATTTCGTCAACGTCTTCGCCAAGCCGCCCCAAGCGGGCGCGCCGCCGACGGCCCCGACGCCGGCGCCGCGCGATCCGCGCCGGCCCAATCCCGCTCCCGCCAGCGGCGTGGTGGCGGTGAACTACACCAAGACCGACGGCCAGACCCAGTTCGTCACCACCTGGGCCGCGCCCGCCGCCGCCGCCGTCTTCAAGCGCGGCGAGGCCGTGTGGGTGGTGTTCGACGCCTCGGTGCGCCTGGAACTGGGCCGCACGCCGCAGACCGGCCCCAGCCACACCAAGATCCAGGTCTTCCGCGGCCCCGACTATTCGGCCCTGCGCATCGTCGCCAAGCCCGGCGTGCCGGTCTATGCCGAAGGGCAGGGGAACGTCTGGACCGTGGCGCTGGGCGCGGGCCTGCAGCCCGAACCCGATCCGATCAAGGTCGCCCGCGACGAAACCGCTTCGCCCGCCAGCCTGTCGGCCAACTTGGCCGGGGCGGGGCGTCCGGTGTGGGTCAATGACCCGGCCGTCGGCGATCGCCTGGCCGTCGTGCCGGCCCTGGCCCCGTCCAAGGGCCTGCCGTCGCGCCGCGAGTATGTCGAGATGGCTCTCCTGCCGTCGGCGCAGGGCCTGGCGGTCGAGGCCTTCGCCAGCGACCTGCAGGTGCTGACCGAGGGCGACATCGTCCGCATCGGCCGGCCCAAGGGCCTGGTGCTGTCGCCGGCCTCGGCGTCGAGCGCGGGCGAGGAAGTGATCACCGGCGCGCCGCAGCCGGCCGCCATGCCGGCCGTCATCGACCTGGAGAACTGGCCCAAGACCGGCTCGGGCGGCTTCATGGCCCGCTACGACGCCTTGCAGGCCGCCATCGCCGCCGTCGATCCGGCCGACCGCCAGGGCGACATCGCCGCCCGCATGGCCCTGGCCCGCTTCCTGGTCGGCTCCAAGCTGTCGTTCGAGGCTATCGGCGTGCTCAACGCCGCCGCCCGCAAGCAGCAGACCCTGCTGGGCGACGCCGAGTTCCGCGGCCTGCGCGGAGCGGCCAAGGCCATGTCCGGACGCTGGGCCGAGGCCGAGGCCGACTTCTCCTCGCCGGTGCTGTCGGACGATCCGTCCAGCGCCCTGTGGCGCGGCTATGTCGCCTACAAGCAGGGCCAGTGGGTGGACGCCCGCAACAAGTTCGCGGCCGGCGCCCAGGCGATGAACCTGTTCCCGAACGTCTGGCAGGCCCGCTTCCTGGGCGCCCAGGCGGAGTCGGCGGTGGCCACCGGCGACGGGATCGGCGCCGAGCGTCTGGTCAACCAGGCCCTGAAGCTGCCCAAGGTGCCGATCGTCGACCAGCTGATCCTGCGGCTGACGCTGGCCAAGGCCTTCGAGCTGCAAGGCCGCAAGGACAAGGCGCTGAAGATGTTCCAGGCGATCGGCAAGGCGCCGATCGACCGCATCGCCACGCCGGCGATCCTGCACGCCACCCGCATCAAGCTGGAAAAGAACCAGATCTCGCCGGCCGAGGCCGCCAAGACCCTGGACCAGCTGCGCTTCCGCTGGCGCGGCGACGGCGTCGAGCTGGACGTCGTGCGGGCGCTGGGCAAGCTCTATATCGACCAGGGCCGCTATCGCGAGGCGCTGGAAGTGCTGCGCTCGGCCAACAAGGTGCTGCCCGACCTGCCGCAGGCGGTGGCGTTGCAGAACGACCTCTACGGCGCCTTCCGCACCCTGTTCCTCGACGGCCTGGCCGACGGCATGCAGCCGATCCAGGCGGTGGGCCTGTTCTACGACTACCAGGACCTGACGCCGATCGGGAACGACGGCGACCAGATGGTCCGCAACCTCGTGCGCCGGCTGGTCGACGTCGACCTGCTGGACGAGGCCGCCAAGCTGCTCAAGTACCAGGTCGACAACCGCCTGAACGGCGTGCCCAAGGCCCAGGTGGCCACGGACCTGGCCTGGATCTATCTGATGGATCGCAAGCCCGAGGACGCGCTGGCGGCGATCAACAACACCCGCACCACCATCCTGCCGCCGGCCCTCAACAGCGAGCGGCGCCTCGCCACCGCCCGCGCCCTGATGACCCTGGGCCGCTACGACGACGCCCTGGAGGTGATCGAGGGCGACAAGGGCAAGGACGCCCAGGACATCCGCGGCGACATCGCCTGGAAACAGCGCAACTGGCCGCTGGCCGGCAAGCTGTACGAAGCGGCCCTGGGTGACCGCTTCAAGAACCCGGCGGGCCTGTCGCCCTCGGACGAGGCCAAGCTGATGCGCGCCGCCGTCGCCTTCAGCCTGTCGGACGACGATGCGTCGCTCGGTCGCCTGCGCACGCGCTACACCAACCTGATCGGCACGGCTCGCAACCCCGAGGGCCTGCGCGTGGCGTTGGCCGGCGTGGACAGCGTGGGTTCCAGCGCCGACTTCGGCCGGGTGACGGCCGAGAACGAGGTGTTCAACGGCTGGGTCGCGAAGATGAAGGACCGCTTCCGCGCGGCGGCGACGCCGAAGAGCTAGCGCCGGGGAAGGCCCCCTCCGGCCCTCCGGGCCACCTCCCCCAGAGGGGGAGGATCTAGTCCGCGAAGATGCTCCCCCTCTGGGGGAGCTGTCGGCGAAGCCGACTGAGGGGGTCTTCTACAGCCCCAGTTCAGCGATCACGCTGGCCGCTTCGGTGAAGGCCGTGTTCGCCGCCGGCACCCCGGCATAGATCGCCGTCTGCATCAGAACCTCCTTCAGCTCGTCCTGGGTGAAGCCGCCTTGCTCCAGGCCGGCGCGGACGTGGAGGCGGAATTCTTCCCAGCGGGCGAGGGCGGCGCAGATGGCCAGCACCAGCAGGCGGCGGGTCTTGTGGTCGAGGCCCGGGCGGCCCCAGATCTCGTTCCAGGCGTAGCGGGTGATCATCGCCTGGTAGTCGGCGGTGAAGGCCGTGCGCTTGGCCAGGGACTTGTCGACCCAGGCGTCGCCCAGCACCTTGCGACGGTTCTTGAGGCCCGCTTCGAACAGCGTGTCCTTGGCGGCGCGCTCGGCCGGATCGGCGCCGAGGAAGGCGCGCACGGCGCCGGCGAAGGCGGCCGGGGCCTCGATCGAGGGCAGGTGGGCGGCGTCGATCAGGGCGGTGGCCGCGCCGGGGATGGCGGCGGCGATGCGGTCGCCGTGGCCTTCGAAGGGCGTGGAGACGTCCTTGGTCCCGCCGATCACCAGGGTGGGGACGGTGACGGCCGGCAGGCGCTCCAACAGGTCCATGTCGCGGATGGCCGCGCCGCAGGCGGCGTAGCCCTCGGCGCTGGTGGCCAGCAGGCCCGCGCGGACGGTCTCGACCTGTTCGGGATGCAGGCTGCGGAAGTCTTCCGAGAAGAACCGGCCCAGGGCCATGTCGGCGATGGCGGCGAGGCCTTGGCCGCGCACGGTGTCGATCCGCGCCTGCCAGGCGGCGGAGTCCATGGCGGCCGAGGTGCAGGCCAGGACGAGGCCGGTCAGGCGCTGCGGCGCCTTCAGGGCCAGTTCCATGGCGATCATGCCGCCCAGCGAGGTGCCGACGACGGCGGTTTTCTCGATGCCGGCCACGTCCATGGCCGCCAGCACGTCGCCCGCCAGCAGGTCCAGGCTGTAGTCGCCAGCCGGGGCGTCAGAGGCGCCGTGGCCGCGTGTGTCGAGCCGCAGCAGGCGGAAGTCGGCCAGCAGCAGGGGGGCGGCGGCGTCATAGAGGCCGATGTCGCAGCCGATCGAGTTCAGCAGCACCAGCACGGGTTTGTCGGCGGCGCCGTCGAGGCGGAAATAGAGGCGGGCGCCGTCGGCGGCTTGGGCGAAGGCCATCAGCGGTCCTTTTCGTAGTGGGCGAGGGCGCGCAGGGCGATGTTCTGGCTCTCGCCGGTGTCGGTCCCGACGCCGGCGGCGGCGAGGTTGGCGGCCATGCGATCGGTGTGGACTTCCAGGCCTTCGATCACCGGGGCCATGACGGAGAGCGCCCCATGGGCCAGCTGGAACAGCTCGGCGATCACCGGCCCCTCGGCCTGCCAGCCGCCCAGGTCGCGCTCGTGCGGCTGGGGCAGGGCGCAGACGAGGGTGGCGGCTAGGTGCGGGGCGCGGATGGCGGCGGTCAGGGCGGTCTGGCAGGCGGTGGGGTTGCGCTTGTGGGCCATGGCCGAGGAGCCGCCGCGCCCTTCGACGCGCGGCTCGAAGGCCTCGGCCACCTCGCCCTGGGCCATCAGCGACAGATCGCGGGCGATCTTGCCGACGGCGCCGACCAGTATGGCCAGGGCCGAGGCCAGGGCCGCAATCGCTTCGCGGCGGGCATGCCAGGGGGCGACGGCGGGGGAAAGGTCGAGGATCTCGGCCAGGCGGTCGGAGACGGCCAGGGCCTTGCCGTCCATGCCGGCCAGCGAGCCGGTGGCGCCGCCGAGCTGGACTTGCAGGGCGCTGGCGGCCTCGGTCTCGAAGCGGGCCAGAGCCGTATCGACGCCCAGCAGCCATTGCGAGGTCTTCAGGCCGAAGGTGATCGGCAGGGCCGCCTGCAACAGGGTGCGGCCGATCATCGGCGTGCTCGCGTGCGCCCTGGTCAGGACGGCTAGGGCGGCGGCGAGGCGGCGGGCCTCGTCCACGATCAGGGCCGCGCCGGCCTTGGCCTGGAGGACCAGGGCGGTGTCGGCCAGATCCTGGCTGGTGGCGCCCTTGTGCACGAGGGCGGCGACAGCCGGGTCGGCGATGCGGCCGCGCAGGTCCTTGACCAGGGGGATGGCCAGGGTGCCGGCGTGGGCGGCCGCTTCGGCCAGAAGCTCGACGTCGGGAAGATCGGCGCAGGCGGCGGCGATGCAGTCCGCCGCGTTCGCATCGATCAACCCGACGTCCGCCTGCGCCCGGGCCAGGCCCGCCTCGAAGCGCAGGGCCGCGCGCAGCAAGGCCTCGTCGCCGAAGATCGCCAGCATGGCGGGCGTCGAGGCCGCGCGATCGCGGATCAGGGAAGGCAATGGCGTCTCCTGGGTAGTCTTTGTTGGGAGCGCGTCGGGCGGCGAAACCGCTCACACTTTCGCCTGACGCGCTCTAGCTAGACGTCGAAGAAGACGGTTTCGCGCTCGCCTTGCAAGACGATGTCGAAGCGCCAGACGCCGCCGACCTTGCGCGCGATCAAGGTGTCGCGACGCTCGGCGGGCACCAAGGCCAGGATCGGGTCTTCGGCGTTCTGGGACGCGTCCTCGAAATAGACGCGGGTGACCAGGCGCTTGATCAGGCCACGGCCGAACACGCCGACGGCGATGTGCGGGGCCTGCAGGCTATTGCCGGGACCGGGAACGGCGCCGGGGCGCACGGTCTTGAAGCGATAGAGGCCGGTCTCGTCGGTCGAGGCGCGGCCGAAGCCGACGAAGCCCTCGTCGAGCGGGATCTCGGCGCGGTTGTCGTCCGGGCTGGCGTAGCGGCCGGCGGCGTTGGCCTGCCAGATCTCGATCATGGCGTCCGGGATCGGCTTGCCGTCGGCGTCATAGACGACGCCTTCGAGGGTGATGACCTCGCCGCTGACCGCGCCGCGCGGCGGCGACAGGTTCAGCACATAGTGCTCCTCGGGGAACAGCTCGGGGCGCGCGCCCATCTCCGACTGGCCGACCAGGTCGGCGCCGCCCTTCCAGGGCAGGCCGTAGTGGAAGAACGGGCCGACGGTCTGCGACGGGGTCTGGCCGAACAGGGCCGGGTCCTGGTTGTCGTGGCGGGGCGCCGGGTTGACCTGCTCAGTCGTCATGGTGGTCGTCCTCGGTAGGCGTGGCGTCGCGGCCGCGCAGAACCACGTCGAACAGATAGCCCAGGGCCCAGTTGGGCTTGGTGGTCTCGATGTCGAAGCGCGAGACCATGCGGTCGCGGTAGGGCATGGGCACGGCGTTGGCGATCGGGTCGATCTCGATCAGCGGATCGTCGGGGAAGTACATCTGGGTGACGATCCGGCTGGCGAAGGCCGGACCCAGCAGCGACAGGTGGATGTGCGAGGGCCGCCAGGCGTTGTGGTGGTTGCCCCACGGATAGGCGCCCGGGCGGATGGTCACGTACTGGTAGCGGCCTTCGCTGTCGGTGACGACGCGGCCAGCGCCGGTGAAGTTGGGATCCAGCGGGGCGTCCCACTGGTCCTTCTTGTGGATGTAGCGGCCGGCGGCGTTGGCCTGCCAGATCTCCATCACCGTGTTGGGCACGGGGCGGCCGTTCTCGTCGAGCACGCGGCCGGAGACGACGATGCGCTGGCCCTGCGGCGTGCCCTTGTGCTGGGCCGTCAGGTCGGCCAGGGACGAGCCCATCAGGTTCTCCCACTGGCCGGCCGGACCCGTGGTCTCGGTCAGGGTGTGGGGAATCTTGACCAGCGGTTGGCGCGGCGAGCGCGCCACGGTCGAGGCGTAGCCGGGGAACAACGACGGCGGCTGGCCGGCGTCTTCCCGCGCATAGGGCAGGATCAGGGTCACGAGGACCTCCTAGTCTTTCTTAGACACGTTCGATGGCGAGGGCCGCGCCTTGGCCCACGCCGATGCAGAGGGTGGCCAGGGCGCGTTTGCCGCCGGTCGCTTCCAGCTGGCGCAGGGCCGTCAGGGCCAGGCGCGTGCCGGAGGCGCCGAGCGGGTGGCCCAGGGCGATGGCGCCGCCGTTGGGGTTCACGTGGGCGCCGTCGTCGGGCAGGCCAAGCTCCCGCAGGACCGCCAGGCCCTGGGCGGCGAAGGCCTCGTTCAGCTCGACGACGTCGAAGTCGCCGATCGCCAGACCCGTGCGGGCCAGCAGGCGCTGGGTGGCCGGGACGGGACCGATGCCCATGACACGCGGGGCGACGCCGGCGGTGGCGTAGCCCAGCACGCGGGCGCGCGGGGTCAGGCCGTGGCGCTTCACCGCCGCTTCCGAGGCCAGGATGATGGCGGCCGAGCCGTCGTTGACGCCCGAGGCGTTGCCGGCGGTCACCGTGCCGTCCGGACGGACGACGGGCTTCAGCTTGGCCAGGGTCTCCAGCGTGGTTTCGCGCGGGTGCTCGTCGCGGTCGACGATGGTCGGGCCGGCCTTGCCGGGGATCTCGACGGCCGTGATCTCGCCGTCGAAGAAGCCGGCCTTGATGGCGGCGGCGGCGCGCTGCTGGCTGCGCAGGGCGAAGGCGTCCTGGTCGGCGCGGGTCACGCCGTAGTCGGCGGCGACGTTCTCGGCCGTCTCGGGCATGGAATCGACGCCGTAGGCCTTCTGCATGGCCGGATTGACGAAGCGCCAGCCGATCGTGGTGTCCTCGATCTTGGCGGCGCGCGAGAAGGCGCTGTCGGCCTTGCCCATGACGAAGGGCGCACGGCTCATGCTCTCGACGCCGCCGGCGACCACGAGGTCGGCCTGGCCCGAAAGGATGGCGCGGGCGGCCGTGCCGACCGCCTCCAGACCCGAGGCGCACAGGCGGTTGACGGTGACGCCCGGCACGGTTTCCGGCAGGCCCGCCAGCAGCAGGGCCATGCGGGCGACGTTGCGGTTGTCCTCGCCGGCCTGGTTGGCGCAGCCGTAGATCACCTCGTCCACCGCGGCCCAGTCGAGGCCGGGATTACGGGCGATCAGGGCCTTCAGCGGGATGGCCGCCAGATCGTCGGCCCGCACCTTCGACAGCGAGCCGCCGTAGCGGCCGAACGGGGTGCGGATGGCGTCGCAGACATAAGCGACTTTTGGGGCGGCGGTCATTGGAAGGCTCCGGGGTCGAAGGCGGCCTTGGTCTTGGCCTTGACCTCATCCAAACGAACGTTTGGAGCCAGTTCAACCAGCTTCAGGCTCTTCTGGCCGTCGGCGCCGCGCTCCAGGGTGAAGACGCAGAGGTCGGTGATGACCATGTCGACGCAGCCCGCGCCGGTCAGGGGCAGGGCGCAGCGCTCCAGCACCTTGCTCTCGCCGGCCTTGTTGGCGTGGTCCATGACGACGATGACGCGCTTGACGCCGGCGACCAGGTCCATGGCCCCGCCCATGCCCTTCACCATCTTGCCCGGGATCGTCCAGTTGGCGATGTCGCCGTTCTGGGCCACTTCCATGGCGCCCAGGACGGTGAGGTCCACGTGGCCGCCGCGGATCATGGCGAAGCTCTGGGCGCTGTCGAAGAAGCTGGAAGTCGGCAGCTGGGTGATGGTCTGCTTGCCGGCGTTGATCAGGTCGGGATCCACCTCGTCGGGATAGGGGAAGGGCCCCATGCCGAGCATGCCGTTCTCACTCTGCAGGGTGACGTGCACGCCCTCGGGGATGTGGTTGGCGACCAGGGTCGGGATGCCGATGCCGAGGTTCACGTAGAAGCCGTCCTGCAGCTCCGCAGCCGCGCGGGCGGCCATCTCATCGCGGGTCCAGGCCATCAGACGTTCTCCTCGCGCGGACGCGTAGTCAGCTTCTCGATGCGCTTCTCGTTGATGGTCGAGAGCACGATGCGGTCGACATAGATACCGGGGGTGTGGATGCCGTCGGCCTCCAGGGCGCCGGCCTCGACGATCTCCTCGACCTCGACGACGGTGACCTTGCCGGCCGTGGCCATCACCGGGTTGAAGTTGCGGGCGGTCTTGCGGAAGACGAGGTTGCCTTCCGGGTCGGCCTTCCAGGCCTTGACGATCGACAGGTCGGCGCGCAGCCAGCGCTCGCGGACGTAAAGCTCGCCCTCGAACTCCTCGACCGGCTTGCCCTCGGCCACGACGGTGCCGACGCCGGTCTTGGTGTAGAAGGCCGGGATGCCGGCGCCGCCGGCGCGGATGCGCTCGGCCAGGGTGCCTTGCGGGTTCAGCTCCAGTTCGAGCTCGCCCGAAAGGTAGAGCTGCTCGAACAGCTTGTTCTCGCCGACGTAGGACGAGATCATCTTCTTGATCTGGCCGTTGTTGAGCAGCATCCACAGGCCGAAACCGTCGGCGCCGCAGTTGTTGCTGATCACGGTCAGGCCCTTCACGCCGGTGTCCTTCAGGGCCGGGATCAGGGTCTCGGGATTGCCCGACAGGCCAAAGCCCCCGGACATCAGCGTCATGCCGTCGAAGGTCACGCCCTCAAGGGCGGCCGCGGCGCTGTCGTAGATCTTGCTCTTCATGCTGACTCCTGGGCTCCCGCTAAACCAACGGAAGGCCGACATAGTTTTCGGCCAGCGTCACCTGGGCGGCGCGCGAGCCCTTGATGTAGGCGAGTTCGGCGACCTGCATCTTGCGGTCGAAACCGTCGCGGTCGGGGAAGCGGTGGGTCAGGCTGGTGAACCACCAGGAGAACCGCTCGGCCTTCCAGACGCGGGCGAGAGCGCGGGCCGAATAGCCGTCGATCCCGGCCTTGGAGCCCTCGTTGAAGTATTCGGTCAGGGCTTCGGCCAGCATGACCACGTCGGAGACGGCCAGGTTCATGCCCTTGGCGCCGGTGGGCGGCACGATGTGGGCGGCGTCGCCGGCCAGGAACAGGCGGCCGTGACGCATCGGCTCGGCGACGAAGCTGCGCAGGGGGGCGATCGATTTTTCGAACGAGGGGGCGCGGACGATGCGCGAGGCCGCGTCCGGACCCAGGCGGATCGAGACCTCGTCCCAGAACCGCTCGTCCGACCAGTCCTCGATCCGGTCGTCCAGCGAGCACTGCACGTAGTAGCGGCTGCGGGTGGGCGAGCGCATCGAGGCCAGGGCGAAGCCGCGTTCGTGGTTGGAATAGATCAGCTCGTGGTCGCAGGGCGGGGCCTCGGTCAGGATGCCCAGCCAGCCGAACGGATAGACCCGCTCGAAGGTCTTCAGCACGCCCTCCGGGATCGCCGCACGGCTGACCCCGTGATAGCCGTCGCAGCCGGCGATGAAGTCGCAGTCCAGGCGGTGCTCGACGCCGTCCTTGCGCCAGGTGACGTAGGGCTTGCCGCCCTCGATGTCGTGCGGCTGGACCTGGTCGGCGTCGAAGACGATCTGGACGCCGCGCGCCTCGGCGGCGTCGAAGAGGTCCTTCATCACCTCCTGCTGGCCGTAGACCATGACGGTCGAGCCGCCGGTCAGTTCGGCCATGTCGATGCGGAAGACCTCGCCGTCGCTGGCCAGGTTGGTGCCGCCGTGGACCAGGCCTTCGCGGCGCATGCGGGCGGAAAGGCCCAGGCGCTCCATCAGGTCGACGGTGATCTGTTCGAGAACGCCGGCGCGCACGCGGCCTTCGACGTAATGGCGATCCTTGCGCTCGACGATGACAGCGTCGACGCCGGCCTGCTTCAGCAGGTGGCCGAGGAAGAGGCCCGCGGGGCCCGCGCCGATGATGGCGACCTGAGTGCGCATGGGGTCCTTACGTCTCACTCCCTGGGGGCGCCTCACGGCGTCTTGTGTGGGAGGAGCCTAGCTCTCCGGTCTAGGATTGGGATGGACAGAGCGCGCCAAAACTTGGACATTTCGCACAGGTGTTCGCATCGCGCACAAATTCTGGATCCCCCGAGCCTGACGATGGAAAAGACTGTCGTTCCTAGCTTTTTCCTGTTCGGCGAGCCGCCCCAGGCCGCCGAGGGCAAGTTCATCCATCTGGAGGCCTTGGACGATCGCACGCGGCCCAACGACTGGAACATCCGCGCCCACGCCCATGGCGACCTGAACCACGTCTTCCAGCTGACCACCGGCGGCGGGACGATGATGGCCGAGGACCGACGGATCGCCTTTACCGCGCCATGCCTGCTGGTGGTGCCGTCGGGCGTGGTTCACGGCTTCGCCTACGACGTGGGGACGGCCGGCTCGGTGCTGACCATCGCCGACAGCTATCTGCGCGACCTTTCCATGCGCGAGCCGGCTTTCGCGGGGCTGTTCCGGGCGCCGGCGGCGCTGGCCCTGGCCAAGGACTCCCGGGTCGAGGCGGCGTTGGAGGGTCTGGCCCGCGAACTGGTCTGGGCCGCGCCCGGCCATGCGGCGGCGGTGGAGGCGCACCTGCTGACGGTGCTGGTCGAGGCCCTTCGCCTGAGCGTCTCGGCGCGGGCCGGGGAGGGGCCGGCGGCGATCGGCGGCCACGCCGCCCTGGTGGCCAGGTTCCGCGAACTGGTCGAGGCTCGTTATCGCGAGCATTTGTCCTTGGAAGCCTACGCGGATCTCCTGGGCGTCACCGCCAGCCGCCTGCGGACGGCCTGCGCCAAGGCCGCCGGCGCGGCGCCGCTGAAGCTGGTGCAGGATCGCATCCTGCTGGAGGCCAAGCGGGCGCTGCTCTATTCCAACATGACGGTAGCCGAGGCGGCCTATCACCTGGGCTTCGACGATCCGGCCTATTTCTCACGCTTCTTCGCCAAGGCGGTGGGGGCCTCGCCCCGGGCGTTTCGCGAGGGCGCGCGGGCCGAGGCGGTCTAACGGCTCGTTCGGTTGACGTCAGTTTCGAATTAGGACTATGTCGATCGCGCGCCGCATCCTGGCGTGGGGAGAGCCTTGTCCGTGCCCAGCTACAGCGAACTGATCGACGGCCTGCGGACCGAGGGCGAGGCGGTGGTCGCCAGCGTCGGCGACGACTGGAAGCAGGGGCGCACCACCTATGGCGGGCTGTCGGCGGCCCTGTGCCTGGAGGCGGCCGCGCGCCGCCTGCTGGATGCGCCGCCGCTGCGCTCGGCCCAGTTCGCGTTCGTGGGGCCGGCGGCCGGCGAGCTGTCGGCCAGGGTCGAGGTGCTGCGCCAGGGCAAGTCGGCGCTGTTCGCCAGCGTCGACCTCAGCGGGGAAGGCGACCTCGCCACGCGCGGCCTGCTGACCTTCGGCGCCGAGCGGGCGTCCAAGCTCGATCACCTGGACCTGCCCGCGCCCGACGCGCCCGCGCCGGAGACCTGCGAGATCTTCATTCCAGAGGGCGCCGGCCCGGCCTTCGCGAGGCAGTTCGAGTTCCGCTATGTGGCCGGCGGCCGGCCCCTGAGCGGCGGCCCGCCCGATTTCCTGGTCTGGATCCGTCATCGTGATCCGGCCGCCCGGTCGCTGGCGGCGATGGTCGCCCTGGCCGACGCCCTGCCGCCGCCGGCCCTGTCGGTGTTCGACCAGTTCGCGCCGATCTCGACCATGACCTGGTCGATGGATGTGCTGGGCGAGGTTCCGGACGACGACGGCTGGCGGCTGATGTCCAGCCGCGCCGAGACCATCGCGCAGGGCTATTCGGCCCAGGCCATGACCCTGTGGAGCCGGGGCGGCCAGCCGCTGATCGCGGCGCGCCAGACGGTGGCGGTGTTCCTCTAGGGCCCATCTGGACGCTCGCGCTTCCATCTGCCCCGAGCTTCCCCGCGAAGGCGGGGATCCAAGCTGAGTTGGCGGACGATCCGCGACCGTTCCGTGGCTCTGAAGGTCGGCTTGGGTCCCCGCCTTCGCGGGGAAGGACGGTGTTGGAGCGTCCTTCGAGGGTTTCAGCCGTGAATTCCAGTCCACGGCGGCCATTGCCTCGCGTCATCGACTGCGGCTAAGGAGAACGCCCGTTCGCGAACGCGCGCCGTTCGCCGACGTCGGGGCGCCGGCTTAGCTCAGCGGTAGAGCAGCGGTTTTGTAAACCGAAGGTCGGGGGTTCAATCCCCTCAGCCGGCACCAGCTTCCGAAAAGCGCCCTCAGGCCTCGGGTTCGTAGTGAACGAAGCCGGCCGGATCGAGGGACTCGAGCACGCCCCGCACGGTCAGGCCCTCGGAATGATGGCGCTCGAAATCCTCGACCTCGTAGACCTGGCCGGTGAAGACGCCCAGGTGAGGCAGGCCGGCGCCGGTGCGCAGGATCATGTCGCCCTGTCGAAAGACGCGTTCGGTCATGGCAAAGTCCTCCCGTTCCTTATCCTGAGATTGCAGGCGAGCGGGCTCTCGACCAAGACACGATGATGTCAGCTTCCCGGGCGGAACCTCTTTCGAGGTTCAGAAAGCCAGAGTCAGGCGCAGCCGCGCGCCGCCCAGGGCGTCCGGATCGCCGGGCTCGGGCGGCAGCAGCGCCAGGCTTCCGCCATGGGCCTGGACGATCTGGCGGGCCAGGCTGAGGCCGACGCCCGAGCCCGTGGCCTTGGTGGTGTAGAACGGCAGGAACACCTGGTCGGCCTGGTCGGGAGCGACGCCGGGCCCGGAATCCTCGACGGTGATGTGCAAAGCTTCGCCGACCCGTTCGGCCGAGAGGCGCACGCGCGGGCTGGGGCGCTCCAGCGCGGCCTGGGCGGCGTTGTTGAGCAGGTTGCCGACCGCCAGCCACATCTGGTCCTCGTCCAGGCGGACCTCCAGCTCCGGCGGGGCCGCGCGCTCCAGAACGACGCCCTTGTCGCGCCACTGGGCCTCGAAGCTCTCGCAGGCGACGTCGAACCAGGCGGGCAGGTCGGCGAGGGCGCGCACCGGCGGCGGCAGGCGGGTCATGGTGCGGTAGGCGTTGATGAAATCCTGAAGGCCGGCGGTGCGCGCCACTACCCGCTCCAGGGCCTTGATCGCCGTGGCGGTCGCGTCGTCGCCGCCGTCGCGCAGCAAATCCAGAGCGCTGCGGCTCATCGAGGCGACGGGGGTCAAGGCGTTCATCAGCTCGTGGTTCAGCACGCGCAGCAGGTCGCGCAGGGCGGCGGCCTCGGCGGCGCGGACGTCGGCCGAGATGTCGGTCAGCACGACGAGGTCGGCGGCCTGGCCGTTCTCGATCAGCTCGGCGCGGCTGACGGCGTAGGCGGCGTCGCGCCAGCGGACGGGGGTGACGAGGTCGGCCAGCGGCTGGCCGTCGGTCAGGGCGCGGCGGGCGGCGGCGGGCAGGGCGTAAGGGGTGTCGAACAGCTGGCGGGCGGCGCGGTTGACGGCGATGACCTGGTCGTCCTGGCCGCGCAGCAGGATCGGCGAGGGGGCCTGATCGAGCAGCAGTTGCAGCCGCCGGCGGCTGAGATCGGCGGCGAAGGCCTCGCCCGGCAGCGCGGCG
>NZ_QHJY01000075.1 GCF_003185805.1 Caulobacter sp. D5 | reverse complement strand
CGGCGATGTTGCGGACCTGGCCGGTGAGGTTGGCGGCCATCAGGTTGACGTTGTCGGTCAAGTCCTTCCAGGCGCCGGCGACGCCCGCCACCTTGGCCTGGCCGCCCAGCTTGCCCTCGGTGCCGACTTCGCGGGCCACGCGGGTCACTTCCGACACGAACGAACCCAACTGCCCGACCATGGTGTTGACGACCTTGCCGATGCGCAGGAACTCGCCGCGCAGCGGGTGGTCCTCGTTCTCGAGGTCCATGGTCTGGGAGAGGTCGCCCTTGGCGACGGCGCCGATCACCCGGGCCATCTCGGCGGTCGGGTGGACCATGTCGGTGATCAGGCTGTTGACCGCCTCGACGCTGTCGTTCCACGAGCCCAGGGCGCCGGGCAGGGCGGCCCGCTGGTTGATCTTGCCCTGGCGCCCGACGGCGTCGCGCAGGCGCTCGAATTCCTTGGAAATCCGGTCGTTGAGGCCGACGGCGTCGTTGAAGGCCTCGGCCAGCTCGCCGTCCAGTCCGTCGAGATCATCAGGCAGGCGGACGGAGAAATCTCCGCGTCGGAAGGCCCGCAACGCCGCCAGCAGTTGGCGTTGGTCCAGCTTGTGTTCGCCGGCCGTCTGCCCCGTGTCCCGCATTTCGCCCCCTCGAGCCCCGAACCGTTGCGGCGGAACTCCACTCAACTCAACGGACAACGCGGCTGTTTGACCTGGGTTCCGGGCGCGTCATGCGGACGAGGGCCGACTTTTCCGCCGTCGGGTTTGACGGAAATTCCCCGGCCGTGCATCGCTCCCTTCAGAACAACTCGGGCGGAAACGGTGTCGGACGGGCGTACGCGTGTCGTGGCTTGGATTGGGCGGGAGATCCTGCCCCATGAAGCCGACCTGCGCGCGTGGCTGAGACGGGCGTTCGCGGCCGCGGGCGACGTCGACGACATCGTGCAGGAAACCTACTGCCGCCTGGCCGGTCTGAGCGCCGTCGAGCACATCGGCGAGCCGCGGGCCTATCTCTTCCAGGCCGCCCGCAGCGTGGCGCTGGAGCAGCTTCGGCGGGCCAGGGTGGTGCGGATCGACACGGCGGCCGAGATCGACTCTCTCAATGTCGAACTCGACGAGCCTTCGCCCGAGCGCATCGCCGGCGGGCGGCGCGAACTGGAGCGGGTGCGGCGGCTGATCGCCGCCTTGCCCGACCGCTGCCGCCGGATCTTCGAGATGCGCAAGATCGAAGGCCTGCCGCAACGCGAGATCGCCCGCCGCATGGGCGTGACCGAGAACGTGGTCGAGAACGAATCCGTGAGGGGGCTTCGCGCCATCCTCGCCGCCCTCGCCGAGGGTGAAACGCAGCAACAACCGACGGCCGCGAGGAGGCCGAGCACGCATGACCGAACGCGAAAGCGCCGCTGACATCGAGGCGCGCGCCGCCCGATGGGTGGTGCGCGTCGATCAGGGCGAACTCCCCGCCGAAGAGGCGGCTGAACTCGAAGCCTGGCTGGCCGGCGACCCGCGACGGCGCGGCGCCTTTGTGCGCGCCCAGGCCGGCTGG
>NZ_QHJY01000074.1 GCF_003185805.1 Caulobacter sp. D5 | reverse complement strand
CTACACATGTTATTGCTAACGCCAAGGCGAAGCTGCAGTAAAGGTTCATAGGGTCTTTCCGTCTGACCGCGGGAACCCCGCATCTTCACGGGGAATTCAATTTCGCTGAGCCTGTGCTGGAGACAGTGGGGAAGTCGTTACGCCATTCGTGCAGGTCGGAACTTACCCGACAAGGAATTTCGGGACCTGAGGACCGTTATAGTTACGGCCGCCGTTTACCTGGGCTTCAATTCAGAGCTTGCACCCCTCCTTTTAACCTTCAGGCACCGGGCAGGCGTCAGACCCTATACGTCGCCTTGCGGCTTCGCAGAGCCCTGTGTTTTTGATAAACAGTCGCTACCCCCTGGCTTGTGCCACTCTTTTCTGGTTGCCCAAAGAAGAGTCACGCTTATCCCGAAGTTACGCGTGCAATTTGCCGAGTTCCTTCAGCACAGTTCTCTCAAGCGCCTTGGTATACTCTACCTACCCACCTGTGTCGGTTTCGGGTACGGTCTCCGTTGGAGTTATTTCCAGGGACCTGTTCACTGCCAGAACCAATCCAATAAGGACTGACAATTTACCAGATCCGTCACTTCCAACTGGCCCAGGAATATTTACCTGGTTCCCATCGACTACGCGTTTCCGCCTCGCCTTAGGGGCCGGCTAACCCTGCGCAGATTAGCTTTACGCAGGAACCCTTGGGTTTTCGGCGAGAGGGTCTCTCACCCTCTTTATCGCTACTCATGTCAGCATTCTCACTTCCGATACCTCCAGCAAGGCTCACGCCTCACCTTCATCGGCTTACGGAACGCTCCGCTACCGCTTGCACAAAGTGCAAACCCATACCTTCGGCGACTGGCTTTAGCCCCGTTACATTTTCCGCGCAGGTTCGCTTGACCAGTGAGCTGTTACGCTTTCTTTAAATGATGGCTGCTTCTAAGCCAACATCCTGGTTGTCAAAGCAAACCCACATCGTTTCCCACTTAGCCAGTACTTGGGGGCCTTAGATGATGGTTAGGGTTGTTTCCCTTTTGACGACGGACGTTAGCACCCGCCGTGTGTCTCCCAGATATCTCTCTCGGGTATTCGGAGTTTGATTAGAATTGGTACAGCTCGCGCCGCCCGCATCCATTCAGTGCTCTACCCCCCGAGGAGTCCGTCTGAGGCACTACCTAAATAGTTTTCGCGGAGAACCAGCTATGTCCAGGTTTGATTGGCCTTTCACCCCTATCCACAAGTCATCCGAGAATTTTTCAACATTCACCGGTTCGGTCCTCCAGTTGGTGTTACCCAACCTTCAACCTGCTCATGGATAGATCACCTGGTTTCGGGTCGTCATGCGACGTACTTATTCGCCCTATTCAGACTCGCTTTCGCTGCGCCTACACCTAACGGCTTAAGCTTGCACGGCACATGAAGTCGCTGACCCATTATACAAAAGGTACGCCGTCACCACGCGCGGTGGCTCCGACTGCTTGTAGGCTTCCGATTTCAGGATCTGTTTCACTCCCCTTGTCGGGGTGCTTTTCACCTTTCCCTCACGGTACTTGTTCGCTATCGGTCATTGAGGAGTACTTAGGCTTGGAGGGTGGTCCCCCCATGTTCAGACAGGATTTCACGTGTCCCGCCCTACTCAAGTCTGTCGCTATTTGACGCTTACGGGGCTATCACCCACTATGGCCGAGCTTCCCAGCTCGTTCAGCTTTATGTCACGACAGCACTGGCCTGGTCCCGGTTCGCTCGCCACTACTACGGGAGTCTCGGTTGATGTCCTTTCCTCCGGGTACTGAGATGTTTCAGTTCCCCGGGTTTGCTTAATGACCCTATGTATTCAGATCATTATACCTCTTCCGACCAACCGATCCTGGCTCTGCCTCTATTCCGAAGAATAGGGTGGGCAAAGCTAAGTCGGGTGACCGTAAAGGTGGGTTTCCCCATTCGGAGATAGCCGGATCAAAGGGTGCTCGCGCCTCCCCGGCTCTTATCGCAGCGTGCCACGTCCTTCATCGCCTCTCAATGCCAAGGCATCCGTCAGAAGCCCTTATGCGCTTGATCGTTCTCAGCAAAACCCATGCGCTTACCGTCTAGGGACGGTTCGCATGCGCTCTACAATTTGTCAGACAATGATGTCTTCTTAAGTCCAACCTAAACGGCTGAACCCTGCCTTCACGATGTCACTTCGCAGGCCAGCCAAAGCTGGTTGCAAACTTGATAACCTCGATCGCGATTTGCTTTGTCGTTCCAGCGTTCTCCAGCTGGCCTCGCTCAAGAAGCGAAGCGTTAGCGAGAACAGCCAACAAAGATGGTGGAGCCAGACGGATTCGAACCGACGACATCCTGCTTGCAAAGCAGGCGCTCTACCAACTGAGCTATGGCCCCGAAAGGGTGTAGCCAGGAGAGCGGTCGGTTGCGTCCGTATGTTTGGAAAGAGTGGTAGGCCCGATAAGACTTGAACTTATGACCTCACGCTTATCAAGCGTGCGCTCTAACCAACTGAGCTACGGGCCCATAGGCCGCTCAGATCAGGTCCAGATGGACCCGCTCCAGGGCTCGCGATCGTGCTCTGAACCTCGACGGCCCAGAACAAGTGGAAAGAGAAACGAAGACGGCGGCGATCCGCTCATTTGTGTGCGTCCAGCGCACTAATCGGAGCCTCAATAGCCGAAGCTGGAGAGGCATCCTTAGAAAGGAGGTGATCCAGCCGCAGGTTCCCCTACGGCTACCTTGTTACGACTTCCCCCCAGTCGCTGACCCTACCGTGGTCGCCTGCCTCTCTTGCGAGTTAGCGCAGCGCCTTCGGGTAAAGCCAACTCCCATGGTGTGACGGGCGGTGTGTACAAGGCCCGGGAACGTATTCACCGCGGCATGCTGATCCGCGATTACTAGCGATTCCAACTTCATGCTCTCGAGTTGCAGAGAACAATCCGAACTGAGACGACTTTTAGGGATTGGCTCCCCCTCGCGGGATTGCAGCCCTCTGTAGTCGCCATTGTAGCACGTGTGTAGCCCACCTTGTAAGGGCCATGAGGACTTGACGTCATCCCCGCCTTCCTCCGGATTAACTCCGGCAGTCCTGTTAGAGTGCCCAACTTAATGATGGCAACTAACAGCGAGGGTTGCGCTCGTTGCGGGACTTAACCCAACATCTCACGACACGAGCTGACGACAGCCATGCAGCACCTGTGTCCCAGTCCCCGAAGGGAAAGCCGGATCTCTCCGGATGTCCAGGCATGTCAAAAGGTGGTAAGGTTCTGCGCGTTGCTTCGAATTAAACCACATGCTCCACCGCTTGTGCGGGCCCCCGTCAATTCCTTTGAGTTTTAATCTTGCGACCGTACTCCCCAGGCGGAGTGCTTAATGCGTTAGCTGCGTCACCGACAGGCATGCCTGCCGACAACTAGCACTCATCGTTTACAGCGTGGACTACCAGGGTATCTAATCCTGTTTGCTCCCCACGCTTTCGAGCCTCAGCGTCAGTAACGGACCAGTATGTCGCCTTCGCCACTGGTGTTCTTCCGAATATCTACGAATTTCACCTCTACACTCGGAGTTCCACATACCTCTTCCGTACTCAAGACTGCCAGTATCAAAGGCAATTCCAAGGTTGAGCCCTGGGCTTTCACCTCTGACTAAACAGTCCGCCTACGCTCCCTTTACGCCCAGTAATTCCGAGCAACGCTAGCCCCCTTCGTATTACCGCGGCTGCTGGCACGAAGTTAGCCGGGGCTTCTTCTCCGGGTACCGTCATTATCGTCCCCGGTGAAAGAATTTTACAATCCTAAGACCTTCATCATTCACGCGGCATGGCTGCGTCAGGCTTTCGCCCAATGCGCAAGATTCCCCACTGCTGCCTCCCGTAGGAGTTTGGGCCGTGTCTCAGTCCCAATGTGGCTGATCATCCTCTCAGACCAGCTACTGATCGTAGCCTTGGTGAGCCTTTACCTCACCAACTAGCTAATCAGACGCGGGCCGCTCCAATGGCGATAAATCTTTCCCCCGAAGGGCACATCCGGTATTAGCTCAAGTTTCCCTGAGTTGTTCCGAACCAAAGTGCACGTTCCCACGTGTTACTCACCCGTCCGCCACTAATCCCGAAGGATCCGTTCGACTTGCATGTGTTAGGCCTGCCGCCAGCGTTCGCTCTGAGCCAGGATCAAACTCTCAGGTTGAGTTGACATTGACTCCAGCTATTTGACCGAGGGGAAAACCTCAGTCGCGTATCTGGTTTGCATAGTTTCTTGACGAGTTCCCATCACACAATGACCAAGCCCTAAAGCTCAGCCACCGTATAAATGGTGTCTTCAAGAGACCGCATTCGTCAGCGTCTATTGCGTCACCCCTAAGGGTGACCGCCAGAGCGCCGCCGCCTGCGTTTCTCTTTCCAAATCAACAATGTCAAAGACC
>NZ_QHJY01000008.1 GCF_003185805.1 Caulobacter sp. D5 | reverse complement strand
GACCGGCGGCGCGGGCCGGGCGGCGGGCGGCGCGGCGCTGTCGCCCTTCTGGGCCGGGCCGCAGGCGGCCAGGCTCGCAACCGCGAGAAACGCCAAAACTGCCTTGAACTTCATAGCCTTACCCAATCCCATAGCGACTTCTGGCCGCGCCGTTGCGCGCATTTGCACAGTTTTTTCACCGCACCTGCGAAATCGATCACATTTTCGATAGCGATTTCGTGATCGAAGTTTTACTCTAGATGCGTCGGCGGTTCCTCCGCCGGACTTCGTGCAACGCCAGACCCCTCCCTGAACGCAGCCGATCCCTAGCGGACCGGAGGCGTCCCGTGAAGGCGTTCGGCGTGAAATCGAAGCTCTGCATTTCGTCCGACCACGGTCGGATCACCGAGACGGAACCGATGACCGAACGCGGCGCCTTCTTCGACCTGGCCACCTCCACCCCGGTGGCCTTCGAAACCGTGATCTCTCCGCGCGACCGGGTCGAAATCCCGACCGAGGCGCCGCTGGCCATGCCGGTCCAGCCGCTGGGCTTCTGGCAGGGCGCGGCTCGCGCCGTCAGCACCCCGGGTTCGGAAACGGTCATGCGCCGCTGGGTGGTGTTTATCGCCACCGCCATCATGGGCGCGGCCGGCTGGAAGGCCACGTTCGACACCGTGGCCCTGGGCGGCGTCACCCGCCTGGAAGCCGTCTGCCTGACCCTGCTGGCCCCGCTGTTCCTGGCTCTGGCCCTGTGGTTTGTCACTGCCGTCGCCGGCTTCGTGGTGCTGCTGCGCACGCCCAAGGATCCGCTGGGCATCGATAGCTCGAAGCCCATGCCCAAGCCGCGCGCCCGCACGGCGATCCTGATGCCGGTCTACAACGAAGACGCCCAGGCGGTGTTCGCCCGCCTGCGGGCCATGGACGCCTCGATCGCCGAGACCGGCGCCAGCCGCGCCTTCGACATCTTCATCATCTCCGACACCCGCGACGCGGCCGTGGCCCTGGCCGAGCAGGCCTGCTTCGCCCGCTTCCGCCGCGAGGCCTCGAGCCACGCCTTCTATCGCCGTCGCCCCGACAACACGGGCCGCAAGGCCGGCAATGTCGCCGACTGGGTCGCCCGCTGGGGCGGCGACTACGAGCACATGCTGGTGCTCGACGCCGACAGCCTGATGACCGGCGACGCCATGGTGCGCCTCGCCGACGCCATGGAACGCCACCCGGGCGTGGGTCTGATCCAGACCATGCCGACGATCATCAACGGCCAGACCATCTTCGCCCGCACCCTGCAGTTCGCCACCAAGCTCTATGGCCGCGTGGCCTGGACGGGCCTGGCCTGGTGGTCGGGTTCGGAAAGCTCGTTCTGGGGCCACAACGCCATCATCCGCACCAAGGCCTTCGCCCAGACCTGCGGCCTGCCCTCGCTGAACGGCCCCAAGCCCTTCGGCGGCGAGGTGATGAGCCACGACGCCCTGGAAAGCGCCCTGCTGCGCCGCGGCGGCTGGGCCGTGCACCTGGCCCCCTATCTGGAAGGCTCGTACGAGGAGAGCCCCTCGAACCTGCTCGACTTCGCCACCCGCGACCGTCGCTGGTGCCGGGGCAACGTCCAGCACGTGCCGCTGATCGGCCTGCCGGGCCTGCACTGGATGAGCCGCCTGCACCTGGTCATCGGCGTGCTGAGCTACGCCCTGTCGCCGATCTGGTTCGTGGCCCTGTCGGCCGGCGTGATCTCGCGGGCCCTGATGCCCGAGGTCAAGAAGGCCGCCTTCACCATGGCCGACCTGCAGGCCGCCGCCCACGCCCTGATCGACTGGCGCGAGATCCAGGCCACCGCCTGGGCGATGATCATCACCTTCGTGCTGCTGTTCGGCCCCAAGATCATGGGCGCCACCCTGATCTTCATGCGCAAGCACGAGATCAAGGGCTTCGGCGGCCGTCGCCGGGTGATGGCCGGCCTGGGCGTCGAGATGCTGCTCTCGGCCCTGGTCGCCCCGATGCTGATGTTCACCCAGACCCGCGCCCTGGTCGAGATCCTGGCCGGCCGCGTCGGCGGCTGGAGCGCCCAGCGCCGCGACGCCGACAAGGTCGCCTTCAAGGAGGCCTGCGCCGCCATGGGCTGGATCAGCGCCACGGGCCTGGCCCTGGCCGCCATGTTCTGGTTCACGCCGGACCTCTTGACCGCCACCGCCCCGATCCTGGCCGGCCTGATCCTGGCCGTGCCGCTGACCATGCTGGGCGCCAGCAAGGCCGCGGGCCTGGCCCTGAAGGCCAACGGCCTGTTCATGACCCCCGACGAGCGCACCCCGCCGGCCATCGTCCGCGCCGCCCTCGGTCCGGTCTGCGAACCGCCGGCCCGGTGGAAGGTCGGCAAGGCCCCGGCCGCGCCGCTGGCGACCGCCGAGCAGAACGCGGCCTGAAGCGCCTTCGCCCCGATATGAAAAGCCCCGCCCTCACCGGCGGGGCTTTTTGTTTTCGGCCGGCCAGAAACAGCTACTCAAGCTTCGCAACGTCTGGCGGCTCGCCCTCCGGGGGAGTAGAAGCGCGCTTCGTTTGGATTTGACGGAGCCTTCGCCGTGTCGCGGCTTTTCAGCGCCTATGTGATCGTCGACTGGAGCGCGGCGGCCAAGCCGACCACGGGCGCGGATTCCGTCTGGATCGGCGTGCTCAAGCGCGACGTGCGCTTCCGCCTGACCTTCGAGAGCTTCAACCCGGCCACCCGCCAGGAGGCCGAGGCCAGGATCGCCGTCATCCTCGACGACCTGAAGAAGCGCGGCGAGCGCGCCCTGCTGGGCTTCGACTTCCCGCTGGGCTTCCCGCGCGGCTTCTCCCAGGCCCTGAACCTGCCGGGCGACAGGCCCTGGCGCGCGGTCTGGGACCAGTTGAACAAGATGGTCAAGGACAAGGCCGACAACACCAACAACCGCTTCGGGGTCGGTTCCGAGATTAACCGCCGCCTGACCGGCGGGCCGTTCCCGTTCTGGGGCTGCCCGCCCAAGGACGCGCTGACGACGCTGCAGCCCAAGCGCACCCGCGAGCATGGCCCGGACGACCTGCCGGAGTTCCGTCACGCCGACGTGGCGGCCAAGGGCGCGCACTCGATCTGGAAGCTCTATTACAACGGCTCGGTCGGCGGCCAGGCGATCATGGGCATTCCGGCCGTGCGCCGCCTGAAGGACGCCCGTGGCGAGACCGTTCGCGTCTGGCCGTTCGAGACCGGCTTCAAGACCCTGACCGAGGCCGATCTCGACGGCGTCGAGGTCGTGGCCGCCGAGGTCTACCCGTCGCTGGTCAAGGCCGTCCCCGGCCCCGGCGAGATCAAGGACCTGGCCCAGGTGCGCACCCTGGCCGAACACTTCGCCAAGCTCGACGAGGCCGGCAAGCTGGCCGCGCTGTTCGGGCCGGGCAAGGACGCGCCGGCCGAACTGGTAGAGGACGTGCAGACCCAGGAAGGCTGGATCCTGGGAGCCGGCGTCTAAAACCCCTCCCCCTGAAGGGGGAGGTGTCGGCGAAGCCGACGGAGGGGGACGTGTCTGATGACAGGCAGCCCGCACGAAACTCAGAAGGACCTTCCCCCTCCGGCCCTTCGGGCCACCTCCCCCTTCAGGGGGAGGATCTTGCATCCAGCATCCGATACCGGCCCAGCAGCATCGCCGCGGCCGCGAAGCTGGTGACGATCACCGACCAGACGATGCCGTTCACGCCCATCTTCATCGGCAGGGCCAGCCACCAGGCCAGCGGACCCATGATCAGGGCGTAGGCGACCATGTGGGTGCCGGCGGGGATCCAGACCTCGCCCCGCGCCCGCAGAGCCTGGGCGCAGACCACCTGCACGGCGTCGGGCACCAGGAACAGGCAGGTCAGCACCAGGGCCGGCGCGATCAGGGCGATGGCGGCGGGATCGGCGGTGTAGGCGCCGGCCACCAGGTGGCGCAGCGGATAGAGCAGCAGCGCCACGATCAGCGAAAATACGGCGGTGACGCCGAAGGCGATCCAGCCGGCGCGGCTCATGCCCGCCGGATCACGCGCGCCATGCGCCCGTCCGACCTGCACCGCCGTGGCGGTGGCCAGGCCCAGCGGCACCATGAAGATCACCCCGGCGACGTTCAGCACCACCGCCCAGGCCGCCACGTTCAGCCCGCCCAGCCAGCCAGCCACCAGGCTCATGCCGGCGAAGGCCGAAACCTCGAACAGGTTGGACGTGCCGGCCCCGTAGCCGACGCGGCGCTGGTCCTTCTCGGCGGCGCGGTCGCGGGCGGGCTTGTCGAACACGCCCAGGGCCCGGGCGTCCTTCAGCCGGACGATGACCACCGCCAGCATGATCGTGAAGGCGGTGCGGGCCACGAAGGTCGCCCAGGCCGCGCCGACCGCGCCCAGGGCCGGCAGGCCCATGACGCCGGGCACCAGCAGCAGGTTGACGCCGAGGTTGATCAGGTTGGCGATCCACATCGTCACCGTCACCAGGCCCGGCCGGCCCAGCCCCTCCAGCCAGAAGCTCAAGGCGACGCTCAGTGCGTAGGGCGTCAGCGACAGCGAGAAGACGATCAGCGGCGCGGTCGCGCCGTCGGCCAGGGCATTGTCGATGCCGACATGGTGCAGCAGCGGCGGCGCGGCCAGGGCCAGCAGAACCGAGCCAGCCAGGCCCAGCCACAGGCCATACTTCACGCCCCGATGCAGCACCGCTCCGGCCTCGTGCAGCCGCCCCGCCCCCAGCGCCCGCGAGCCCATCACCTGGGTCCCGACCAGCAGGCCGACCGTCACGGTGACGAACACCGAGGTCGGGGCCCAGGCCATGGCATGGAAGCCCAGTTGCCTGGCCGAATAGTGCCCCACCACGATGGCGTCGGTCAGGCCCATGACCATGATGCCCAGGCGCGACAGCACCACCGGCCCGGCCAGGCGCAGCAGTTCGATCAGATCCGAGGCGATGACGCCGCGCGACTTCCCGGAAGCCGGCGCGGCCGCGGGACGCGACATGGAGGGGCCTTTCGAAACGGGGCCGGAAAGTGGCCGATGCGCGATGGGAGGGCAAGGGGCGGCGAGCCCCCTCCGGTCCTCCGGACCACCTCCCCCAGAGGGGGAGGATCTCGAGCGCCCAGATGCTCCCCCTCTGGGGGAGCTGTCGGCGAAGCCGACTGAGGGGGCTCCCCCTATTCCGCGTACAGCCGCAGCGCCTGCAGACACATCTCCAGCCCGGTCAGGTCGTGCAGCGGCTCGGGCGTGACGATCACGAACAGGCGGCGCGCCTCGGCCCACAGCATGACGCTTTCCGGCAGGCCCAGGTCCTCGACCACGCAGCCGTCCTCGTCGCGCCAGATCCCGTCCTCGCCGCGCTCGGCGCCGACCAGCACGTCGACCCGGTCGACATACTCGGCCAGGCTTTCGTCCTCGACGTTGAGATAGGCGAAGATCGGCTTGCCCAGCCCGGCCAGCACCCCGGCCTCGAAGGCCGTGGCCGCGTCGCAGGACGGCCCGCGCCAGGGGGTCAGGTTGACAATCGCCGCGTCGGCGCGACGCAATTGGGCCATGCGCTCCATGTAGAGTTCGCGGGCCTGGATCTCGGAGCTGAACTCATCGCCCGGCGCGGGCTGGGCGCCGGAAAAGGCCGTGAAACCGGCGTCCAGGCACAGGGCCTTGCGCCTCAGGTCTTGGGCTTCTGCATCGGGGAGCCAGGCCTCGGGGCCGGCCAGCCAAAGGGAACGGACGGGTCGCATCCGGCCTTAGAGCGGACGACCGGCCTGTCCTGTCAACTGTCTTGGAGATCAGAGCCCGCCCCGATGACCGCCCTTCCCCGCCGAACCGTCCTCAGCCTTGGCGTCACGGCCCTCTTTCTGCCCGGGCTTGCGCAAGCCGCCCCGGCCCAAACCTGGCTGGCCTATGAGCGCCGCCTGCGCGACCAGCTGGCCGCCCGCCGCGGCGACTTCGACGCCGATTTCGAGCGCGAGCTGCTCGATCAGGGCGACGCCTTCCGCGAGGCCCGCCGGCGGTCGCCGCTGGCCTTCGATCCGGGCCTGGCCCAGGCCGCCCGCGCCCACGCCGCCGACATCGCCCGCACCCGCATCTACGATCACATGACCCGCGAAGGCTTCGGTCCCGCCGCCCGGGTCGGCCTGCTGGCCCGCGACCTGGTCGGCGCCCCGGCCGAGAACATCGCCATGCGCCGCAACGCCTCGGGCGCCGTCCGTCCCGACCAGATCATGGGCCAGTGGAAGTCGAGCCCCGGCCACCGCGCCAACCTGCTGGCGCCGGGCCTGACCCATGTCGGCTACGCGGCCCTGCGCGACGGGCCGGAGGTCATCGCCGTCGGCGTCTATGCCGAGGTCTCGGCCCGCCTAGCCGCCCCCGCCCCGCTGCGCGCGCCGTCGGTCGAGGCCATCGCCGCCGCCCTCTCCCGCGCCAGCCCGCGCATCGACCAGTTCTCGCTGTCGGATCCCGGCGGCGAGGTGCTGACCCAGACCTATGTCGAACGCCCCCAGCCGGTCGCCATCCCGCCCGGCGCCTGGCAGCTGCGCCCGCACCTGTCGAGCGGCGCGCACCGCTATCAGGTGGCCTGGGGGCCGGTGGTGGTGCTGGGGTAGGCGGCGTACTCCCTCTTCCTGGGCGTTACACCCCCTCCACGAACGCCTTCAGCCGCCCGAGCGCGTCGTCCCAGCGGGCCGAGACCGTGTCGAGCCAGGCCCGCGCCTGCCGCACCTGTTCAGGGCGATAGGCGAAGCGGCTTTCGCGGCCTTCGCGCAGGCTGGCGACCAGGCCCGCGCCCTCCAGCACCCGCAGGTGCTTGGTCACCGCCTGGCGGGTGATGTCGCCGCCGCTGGCCAGGGCCGAGATCGAGCGGGGCCGGCCGTCGCTCAGCCGGTCCAGCAGGGCCAGGCGGGTGGGATCGCCCAGGGCGGCGAACACGACGGCGGGGTTCGGCGGAGCGACCGCCCCGGCCTCAAGCCTCGACATGGGCCTTGATGTTCTCGACCTGCTGGGTCCAGCCACCCTCGTTCATGCGGAAGGCTTCGTCGCGGCGGTGGGCCGGCACGGCGTCGAAGCCGCTCTCGATCACGTCCAGCCGCACGCCCTCCCCCTCGGGCGTCAGCAGGAACTCGACCAGCGTCGGTGTCTCGCCCGAATAGTCGACCTCGGGATCAATGGCGTAGGGATGCCAATGGAAGGCCAGCCGCCGCATCGGCTCCACGGCCACGACCTGCGCCCGCCACTGGATGTGCTCGTAGCCCGGATAGGTGATGTGACCGGTCGAGTCCTCGCCGGCCACGAACGGTCCGTCCAGCTTGACCCGGAACCAGGCCCCGAACTGCTCGTGATCGGCGATGGCGCTCCACACCCGCTCCAGCGGCGCGTCCAACACGATGGTCTTCTCGATACGGTCGGCCATTTCAGCAACCTCCTGGTTGCTGAACCATGACTCCGACTCGCGGAACCCGCAACCATTTGATTGCGCGATGACCCAAACGAAAAACGGCGGGTCCTTGCGAGCCCGCCGTTTCCGTCTTCAGCCGTGAGGCGGAAGCTTAGTTCTTGGTGACGTCCACCAGCTTGTTCTTGGCGATCCACGGCATCATGCCGCGGAGACGCGCGCCGACTTCCTCGATCTGGTGCTCGGAAGCGCGACGGCGGGTCGCCTTGAAGGACGGCTGGCCGACGGCGTTTTCCAGCATGAAGTCACGGACGAACTTGCCCGACTGGATGTCTTCCAGCACGCGCTTCATCTCGGCCTTGGTCTCGGCGGTCACGACGCGCGGGCCGGTGACGTACTCGCCGTACTCGGCGGTGTTCGAGATCGAGTAGTTCATGTTGGCGATGCCGCCTTCGTAGATCAGGTCCACGATCAGCTTCAGCTCGTGCAGGCACTCGAAATAGGCCATTTCCGGCGCGTAGCCGGCTTCAACCAGCACTTCGAAGCCGGCGCGGATCAGCTCGACCGTGCCGCCGCAGAGGACGGCCTGCTCGCCGAACAGGTCGGTTTCGCACTCCTCGCGGAAGTTGGTCTCGATGATGCCCGAGCGGCCGCCGCCGATGGCCGAGGCGTAGGCCAGGCCAAGGTCCAGCGCGTTGCCGGTGGCGTTGTGGTGCACCGCGATCAGGCAGGGCACGCCGCCGCCCTTCTGGTACTCGCCGCGGACCGTGTGGCCCGGGCCCTTCGGAGCGACCATCAGGACGTCGATGGTGTCCTTCGGCTCGATCAGGCCGAAGTGGACGTTCAGGCCGTGGGCGAACAGCAGGGCCGCGCCGTCGCGGATGTTCGGGGCGATGTCGTTCTTGTAGATCGCGGCCTGGTGCTCGTCCGGCGCCAGGATCATGATCAGGTCGGCCCAGGCGGCGGCTTCGGCCACCGACAGAACCTTCAGGCCTTCGCCTTCGGCCTTCTTGGCGCTGGGCGAACCCGGGCGCAGGGCGACGGCCACGTTCGATGCGCCGCTGTCACGAAGGTTGAGCGCGTGGGCGTGGCCCTGGCTGCCATAGCCTACGATGGCGATCTTCCGGTCCAGGATGCGGGCGAGGTCGGCGTCGCGGTCGTAGTAGACGCGCATGATTTCTTCTCCAGGACTGGTCAATCTGCCCGCCTCACGCAAGCTGGAGGCGGGAAAGGCCGGCGTTTGAGCGTTTTTTTGCCGCCTCGTCAAGGCGGGGCGCGCCCATGAGCGATGATCGGCGACGCTTAATACCGCGACTGAGGCGAAAAAGCCCCCGGAAAGGCAAGGCGGATCGCGGCGAAGCCTTTTCTCGCCTCGCCTTCAGCGAAGAATGTGCAGAAACAACCTTAGATATATAAATATGCTAAATTGACTCAAAGTTGCACACGCAACACCCTCAACCCGCCTCCACACCCGGAGGCGAGAACGGGAGGGCATCCCCATGAGCGAGATCATCGACATCCAGATCGTGGTCGACACCGCGAACCTGATCGCGAGCGTCCAGAACCCCAGCCAGAACCAGAACGCCCCGACCCCGATCGGGCACAACTACGCCTACATGGTCGCGCCGAACGAATATGTCCGCAGCGGCCTGGCCTCGGGCGACCTGTCGATCTCGGCCGACGTGGGCGACACCGTGCGCTGGCGGATGGTCTCGCAGTCGGGCAACACCAGCTACTCGGCCGACCTGCAGAACATCGCCATCTTCTCGGGCGCGCAGGTGACCTCCACGACGGGCGGCAAGCTGCTGAACGTCGAGACCCCGGTGCCCGGCACCACCCCGGGGAACATCGCCCTGCCGCCGACCTACACGGTGACGCCGCAGTACGACTTCTACCTGACGGCCGACATCGTCCAGAGCGGCACGGGCAACTACAACGTCTCGTTCGCGGTGCTGCAGTACCACAGCGGCTCGCTGCAGGTGCTGGGCTACTTCGTCTGGGATCCGACCATCACGGCTTCCTGAGCCCTTCCCCCGCTCGGAAAGAGAGAAAGCCGCGCCTCCTTCCGGAAGCGCGGCTTTCGACTGTCTACCGGCGAGGCCCGGGCCTCCTACCAGAAGAGGTCGTAGTAGACGCTCAGCACCTGGCCGGACCAGACGTCGACCAGGACGGCGTCGCCGCCGACCCGCACCCATTCGCAGCCGATCGGCGGCATGGGCAGGCCATAGCGGTACCAGTCGAGATAGTACGAGCTGCCGTACCAGCCGCCCGGCAGATAGTCGCCGAAGCTCCAGCGGAACGCGTACCAGCCGCGCGGATAGCGGTAGGCCGGGGCGCGATAGCGCTGGGGCGAGCGATAGCTGGGCCGCCAGCGACGCTGGTCGTACTGCGGACGGCCGTTGTCGCGGTCGCGCCAGCGCTGGTCGCCGGGGCGTTGCGCGCCGGGACGGGAGCCGCCGCGATCGCCCTGCCAGCCGCCGGGACGGCCGTCATTGGGACGCCCATCGCTAGGACGGCGATCGGGCTGCCCGCCGGGACGATCGTTACGGTCGGGACCGCGATCGCCACGATCCTGGCCGCCGCGGTCTTGCCCGCCTTGCCAGCCGCCGCGATCAGGACGGTCGCCACGGCCGCCACGATCCTGGCCGCGATCAGCCTGGGGCGCCTGGGGCGCTTGCTGGGCCGGACG
>NZ_QHJY01000073.1 GCF_003185805.1 Caulobacter sp. D5 | reverse complement strand
CGACCGCCGGGGCGAACTGGAGCGGATGATCGTCGAGAAGACCGAGCTGGAGCGCGCCTACGCCCAGGACGCCATCGCCGCCGACCAGGAGCGCCGCACCCTGGGCGCCCTGACCGACGGCCTGACGACCGCCAGCACCGGCCCGCTGGCCCTGCGCGCGCCGGCCCCGGGCGACGTCGTCCGCCGCTTCGGCGAGGCCCTGCCCGTCGGCGGCAAGTCCGAGGGCCTGTCGATCCGCACGGCCAAGGGCCAGGCCGTCGGCAGCCCCGCGGCCGGCACCGTCGAATACGCCGGTCCGCTGAACGGCTGGGACATGGTGGTCATCGTCCGCACCCAGGGCGCCTATCACCTGGTCATGGCCGGCATGGCCGACGTAAAGGTCGCCCCCGGACAATCGGTCGCAGCCGGCGCCGAGCTGGGCAGCATGACGGACCGTGGACCTTTGGAGCCGGAGCTCTATCTTGAAGTGCGCGAGAACGGCGTTCCGGCCGACCCGGGACGCTGGCTCAAGCAGGAGTCGCGGTAGACGACTTTTTCAGCAATGATGGGCGTTCATCATGACGCACGGCCGCGTCGGGGATGGACACGGCCGGACCAGTAACGCGGCGTCACCGCCGCAAGGGAGCCTTCTAGGCCTTATGCGCAAGTACCTGCTCATCGGTGTTTCGGCCTTCATCCTCGGCGCGGGGACGATGGCCTATGTCAGCCCCATCGCCCAAGCGACCATCCCCTCGCAGAAGGCCAAGACCTACAAGCTGCTCGAACTGTTCGGCGACGTGCTCGCCACGGTCGAAGACCAGTACGTCACCGAGGTCGACGACAAGAAGCTGATCGAGGCGGCGCTGGACGGCATGCTGACCAGCCTCGACCCGCACTCGGGCTACCTTTCGCCCGACAGCTTCGAGGACATGCAGGACACCACCCGCGGCGAATACGGCGGTCTCGGCATCGAGGTCACCAGCGAAGACGGCGTGGTCAAGGTGATCTCGCCGATGGACGGCACGCCCGCCGACCGCGCCGGGATCCACGCCGGCGACTACATCACGGCCGTCAACGGCCAGTCGGTGCTGGGCCTGACGGTCAACGAGGCCGTCAAGCAGATGCGCGGCCCGGCCGGCGAGACGGTGACCATCACCATCGCCCGCGAGAAGACCGACCCGTTCGACGTCAAGCTGGTGCGCGAGGTCATCAAGCCCAAGGCCGCCATCGCCCGCATGGAAGGCGACTACGGCTATGTGCGCCTGCCCGGCTTCAACGAGAAGTCCACCGACGCCCTGTCGGCCGCCATCACCGATCTGAAGACCAAGAACCCGCAGATGAAGGGCCTGGTCTTCGACCTGCGCAACAATCCGGGCGGCCTGCTCGACCAGGCGCGCGGCGTCGCCGACCTGTTCCTGCAAGGCGGCGAGATCGTCAGCCAGCGCGGCCGCAATCCGCGCGACATCCAGCGCCTGAACGCCACCCCGGGCGACATCCTGAACGGCATGCCGATGGTGGTGCTGATCAACCAGGGCTCGGCCTCGGCCGCCGAAATCGTCGCCGGCGCCCTGCAGGACCGCCATCGCGCCGAGCTCGTCGGCATCACCAGCTTCGGCAAGGGCTCGGTCCAGACCGTGATCCCGCTGCGCGGCGGCGCCGACGGCGCGCTGAAGCTGACCACGGCCCGCTACTTCACCCCGTCGGGCCGCTCGATCCAGAAGACCGGCATCGAGCCCGACCTGGAAGTGGCCCAGACCAAGGACCAGGCCCAGGACATCGCCAACCGCGTGTGGTTCAGCGAGGCCAGCTTCAAGAACGCGCTGAACGCCGACGAGGGCAAGTCCCGCAAGGGCGTCCACACCCCGGCCGAGGCGCCCCCCGCCGGCTTCGACGAGAAGAAGGGCGACTTCCAGCTGGAACGCGCCGTCGCCGTGCTGAAGGCCGGCTCGGTCGAGGCCGTGGCCAAGCTGCCCAAGCCGCAACCGAAGATCGCCGAGGTCACCGCCAAGGCCGCGGCCGCCGGCAAGCCCCCGGTCGAGAAGAAGTAGGAACGTTTTCGAACGTTCGAACGAAGAGCCGCCCGTCGAAAGATGGGCGGCTTTTTCTTTGGGCCTCAGGCCACCCTCTCCCCTTGCGGGAGAGGGTGGCCTGCGAAGCAGGTCGGGTGAGGGGCCTCTCAGAAATCAAGGCTGCGTGCAGCTGCAAGGCCGGGTGGAGCGTCTCAAATCTGAGAGACCCCTCATCCGTCGGCCTTTGGCCGCCACCTTCTCCCGCAAGGGGAGAAGGAAGTCGCGCTACCCCATCCCCAGCGCCGCGATCAGCACGACGGCCAGGCCCAGGGCCAGTCCCGCCCCCGCCCGCAGCACGGCGGCGAGGCAGACGGCGCGGGCCTCGGGGGCCGCGGTGGTGGAGAAGCGGGCGATCTCGGTCATGCTCATGGGACGAGGCCTCCTGATCCGAAGCTTGCGCCCGAGGATCGGCCGGCGGAAAGCGTCGTAAAGCTGTCACGGGCCATCACGCCGCCAGACGGTCATTCCTTCACCGCCCACGCCACAAAAACCGGCGCCCAAGCCCCGTACATTTGGCCGCATCTTTCGAAGATCGTCGTTAACCATATCTTGGAAGCTTGCCTCGTAAGGCTCGTTCATGGCCGCCGTGTTCTCCCGCAAGCCCGCCTACACCGCCGCCGCGCCCGCCGTCGATGCGGGCGGCGGCGACCTGCGCGCGCGCCTGCTCGCGGCCGCCGGCAATCCCTATATCGGCGCCAGCGCCGCGGCCTTCCTGTTCCTGCTGAGCCTGGCGGTGCTGGTGATGATCACCGGCGATCCCAAGGCCGGCGCGCCCGTGCTGCGCCTGGAACTGACCAAGATCGGCGCCACCACCAATCCGCCCGAAGGCTGGCGCGAGGCCCTGGCTCCGGAAGGCGCCGAGGAAGCCCCGCTGCTGCCCGGCGCGATGGACCTGTCCGACCACCCCTTCGCCCGCCACGCGGCCGCGCCGGAAGCCGAGAGCGAAGCCGTCGACCTGGCCGCCCCGCCCGTCCCGTCCGGCGGCGCCCTGGTCCAGGCCCCGCTGCCCGGCCTGTCGGTTCCCGGCCCCGGCGGCGGCCCGCTGCCGGTGATCGGCCCCGACGGCCGCACGGTCGCCGAAGCCTATGCCCGCCCGTTTACCCCCGATGGCCGCCCGCGCGTGGCCCTGGTGATCGGCGGCCTTGGCCTCAACGCCCAGACCACCCGCGCCGCCATCGAGACCCTGCCGCCCGAGATCACCCTGTCGTTCGCGCCCTATTCCGAGGGCCTGCAGGGCTGGATCGACCTGGCCCGCTCGCACGGCCACGAAGTGCTGCTCGAGACGCCGATGGAGCCCAACGACTATCCGGCCAACGACCCGGGCCCCTACACCCTGATCGCCGCCAACCGGCCCGACGAGACCGTGCGCAAGCTGGAATGGCTGATGTCGCGCGCCACCGGCTATTTCGGCCTGACCAACTATCTGGGCTCGAAGTTCCTGGCCTCCGACCCCGCCATGGCCACCTTCATGGCTTCATTGAAGGCCCGGGGCCTGGCCTTCGTCGACGACGGCGCGGCCGCCCGTCGCGGCGGCCCGATCCCGCGCGCCTCGGCCGAGCGCGGCATCGACGATGATCTGTCCGGCGAGGCCATCGAAGGCCAGCTGCGGGCCCTGGAAGCCGGCGCCGGCGCGCGCGGCGCGGCCCTGGGCGTGGGCTTCGCCTACCCCGTCACCATCAGCCAGGTGCGCAACTGGGCCGGCGGGCTGAACGCACGGGGCGTGCAACTGGCCCCGGCTTCGGCTATCGCCAGGCGATGAGCGCCAAGCAAGACCTCTCCCTCTACCGCCCCAATGTGGGCGTCGCCCTCTTCCACCCGACCGACGGCCGCGTCTGGCTGGGCATGCGCCACAAGCAGGAGCCGCCCTACAACTGGCAGCTGCCGCAGGGCGGCGTCGACGAGGGCGAAGACCTGGAAGCCGCCGCCCGCCGCGAGCTGCACGAGGAGACCGGCGTCACCTCCGCAGCGCTGCTGGGCCGCACCGAGGGCTGGCTGACCTACGACTATCCGGCCGACTTCCTGGGCACGAAACGCGCGCGCGGCTACCTGGGCCAGAAGCAGGTGTGGTTCGCCTTTCGCTTCACCGGCGACGAAAGCGAGATCGATCTGGCCGCCCACGGCGACGTCGAGTTCGACGCCTGGCGCTGGGGCGCTCTCGACGAAACGCCCGAACTGATCGTACCCTTCAAACGCGGCGTCTACGAACAGATGGTCGTCGCTTTCTCGGGGTTCGCGCGCGTCGCCTGACACCCAAGGCTCGCGCGCCGATCCTCCCTTGGGGATTGGAGGCGCGGGCGTGACCAGAACCATCCTGATGATCCACGGCTACGGCATGACCGGCGACGGCTGGTCGCCGGCCGCCGAGGCGTTTCGCAAGGCCGGCTACGCGGTCGAGACGCCGACCATCCGTCCGAAACTGCGCGTGCCCGCCTCGCCGTCGGCGGAGCTGGGCGGCCTTACCCTGGCCGACTATGTCGCCGAGCTCAGCGCCCTGGCGGCGGTGACCGCCGCCCGCGACGGGATCAAGCCGATCGTCTTCGGCCACTCGATGGGCGGGCTGATCGCCCAGAAGCTGGCCGAGAGCGGCCTGACCTCGGGCATCGTGCTGTTCGCCCCCGCCTCGCCGGCCGATGCGCGCGGCAAGCCGAAGCTTTCCCCGCTGATCACCTTCCTCAACGCCGTGCTCAGCCAGGGCGGCCCGCCCAAGCCGGTGAAGATGTGGAAGACCGGCTTCAAGTTCGGCGTGGTCAACGCCGTGCCCGCCGCCCGCCACGACGCCCTCTACGCCACGGCGGTGTACGACTCCGGCCGGGTGCTGCAGGACCTGGCCTATCCCGACCGCGATCCCTCGCGCACCGCCCATGTCGACTCCGCCAAGGTGACCGTGCCGGTGCTGGTGCTGGCCGGGGCCCGCGACCGCACCACGCCGGTCGAAGACGTGCGGCTGGTCGGCCGCAAGTACGCCGGCGCCGACTATCGCGAATATCCCGACCACGCCCACTGGCTGATCGACGAGCCGGGCAGCGCGGCCCTGTACGACGCGGCCAAGGCCTGGCTGTCGGAAAAGGGCCTGGGCCCGGCCTCCGCCCCGCCGCCGAGCAAGGCCAAGGTCGAGCCGAAGGCCGAACCGGCCCCCGCTCCGACGCCGGCTCCCGCCCCCAAGGCCGAGGCTTCGGCGCCCACTCCGGCCGCCAAGGCCAAGGCGTCCGCCAAGGCCCCAACCAAGACCAACACCCCCAGCAAGGCCAAGGCCGTGGTCGCCGAACCGGCCGTGAAGCCCGCAGCCAAGGCGCTGGCCAAGCCCAAGGCGGCCCCTGCGCCGAAGCCTGTCGCCCCAAAGGCCGCAGTCGCGCCCGCTCCCGCCAAGACCGAGGCCAAGCCGAAGGCCGCGCCGGCCAAGACCGCCAAGCCGAAGACGCCGCCGCCCGCGCCGGTCGAACCGGCCCCTGTGGCGAAGGCCCCGGCCAAGTCGGCGCCCAAGCCCAAGACCGAAGCCAAGACTGAAGCCAAGACTGAAGCCAAGGCCGCTCCCGCCGCCAAGGTCGCCAAGCCCAAGGCGCCCGCCAAGGCGGCGACGCCTCCTACCGAACCGGCCAAGCCGGCGGCCCCGAAGCCTGCCGCCAAGACCAAGCCTGCTTCCACCGCCAAGGCTGCCCCCGCGCCGAAGGCCAAGAGCGCGCCCGCCGCGAAGGCCGCTCCCAAGGCCGCGCCGGCCCCCAAGGCCGAAGCCAAGCCCAAGGCGACCCCGAAAGCCGCCGCAACCAAGACTGCTGCGACAACGACGCCCGCCAAAACTTCGCCACGCGGCAAGAAGAGCGTGTAGGCTCCATTGAAACGCTCGTATCAGTCACACGGGCGGAGTTGACCTAAGAGGCGGGCGTGAAGGCTCCGGTGATCATGGTCCACGGCGCCTTCTGCGGCGGCTGGACGTTCGATGTGTTTCGCGCGCCGTTCGAGGCCGCCGGTCATCAGGTGCTGACGCCCGACCTGCCCGGCCGCGCGCCCGGCGAGTCGACCGTCGGCCTGTCGATGAGCGACTACGCCCGCGCCGTCGTGCGCCTGATCCGCTCGTGCGAGAAACCGCCGATCCTGATCGGCCACTCGATGGGCGGCCTCGTGGCCCAGCTGGCCGCCGGTCGCGCCCCGGTCGATCGCCTGATCCTGCTGGCCCCTTCGCCGCCCTGGGGCGTGCATGGGGCGAGCCTGGAGGAGGCGGTCTCGGCCGTCAGCCTCTATTCGCTGGGTCCCTACTGGCTGCAGGCCATCGCGCCGGACTACGGCGTGGTGCGCCGCTACAGCCTCGACCGCCTGCCCCGCGAGACCCGCCGCGCCCTCTACGCCCGCATGACCTCGGAAAGCGGCCGGGCGCTGTGGGAGACGCTGAACTGGTGGCTCGACCCGTTCATGACCACCAGCCCCGGCGCGGTGAAGGCCCCGGTGCTGGCCATCGCCGGCGGCCAGGACGTCGTCCACCCGCCCGCCACCGTACGCCAGACCGCCGCCCGCCTGGGCGGGGTGTTCCGCGAGTTCCCGGAGATGAGCCACTGGCTGCCGGGGGAACCTGGCTGGGAAGACGTGGCCCAGGCGTGCCTGGACTTCATCGCCGCGAAGACCGGGCGGCGGCCTGACGCCCTTCTCCCCGTCAATTCCACCTCTCCC
>NZ_QHJY01000572.1 GCF_003185805.1 Caulobacter sp. D5 | reverse complement strand
AATTAACCCCAGGCCAATTAACCCCAGGCCAATTAACCCCAGGCCAATTAACCCCAGGCCGCCAGCAGACCGCGCAGTCCGGCCACGAAGGCCAGCGGCTGGTCGAGCATGACGTGGTGGTCGGCGTCGGGCACGGGCAGGCGCAGCACGGCGTCGGGCATCTGGGCGATCATGTAGTTCAGGGTCTCGGCGTGCATCAGGCCCGAGCGCTCGCCCCACATCAGGGCGGCGGGGCAGGCGATTTCGGTGAGCAGCTGGCCAAGGTCCGGCATCGAGAACCGCTGCCAGATCGCCGGGTCGAACTTCCAGGTCCAGCCGCCCTCGACTTCCTTCAGCGAGCGGCGGGCGATGTAGTCGGCGATGTAGAGGTTTTCGCAAGGCTGGGGAGGGGCCAGGCGGAAGCGGGCCAGGGCCTCTTCCAGGGTCGGATAGACCTTGGTCCCGAAGCCAGAGCGCGGCGGCGGACCCTTCCAGCGCTTTTCCGGCGGCTGGATGCTGGTGTCGACCAGGATCGCCCCGCGCAGGCGCTCTGGGTGGCGGGCCGCGCAATAGAGGGTGGGAAAGCCGCCGAACGAGTGGCCGACGAAGATCGGCTTCACCCCGCCGGCCTCCAGCTGCGCGGCCTCGACCGCGGCGAAGGCCTCAGCCGCGAAGGTCTCGGCGCTGTAGGCCTCGCGCCAGCCGCTGCTTCCCATGCCGGCCCAGGAGATGGCGGCGATCCGCCAGTCCTTGGCGAAGGAGGGCGCGATGAAGCTCCACCAGTCGGCGTGGGCGCCGTTGCCGTGCAGGAACAGCAGGCCCGGCTTGCCGACCTCGCCCCAGGTCAGGAGTTCGATGGGCGTTCCCAGGACGTCGATGGTCGAGCGCTCGGGCTGGTGGGCGATCGCCGCGTCGAACCAGGCGGGGGCGGGCGGCGGCGCGCCGTGGAACGGGGCCAGCAGCGAGGCGGGGGCGTGGTCGTCGGCCATGGCTCAGCCCTCCTCGCGGAAGGCGACCTCGCCGGGGCGGGGCTTGCGGGGAGAGAGCGCCTTGAAGATCCCCGTGCCGGTCATCAGGGTGCGCTCGCCGGTCCAGATGCGGCCGCGCACGGTGAAGACCAGGTCCTCTTCGGCCAGCAGCTCGCCCCGACCCTCGACGAATTCGCCCAGCTGCGCGCCGGACAGGAAGTCGGTCATCAGCCGCACGGTCACCCACGAATAGGACTTCTGCAGCGAGATGATCCGGCCCCAGGCCATGTCGGCGAAGCTCATCAGCATGCCGCCGTGGCAATTGCCCAGGCCGTTGGTGTGGTGCTCCTCGACCCGGAAGCCCAGCGTGGCCTCGCCCGGCCCGTCGGCGCGCTCGTACAGTGGCCCGATCTGTCGGCCGAACCCCCGCGTCCAGTTCAGCTGGGCGTAGCCGGGCGGGATGGCGGCGCTCTGGGCCTCGGTCAGGTCGTCGGACATGGGGGAAGTCTAACGGTCGTTTGAATGCGCCCGCAAGACCCTCTCCCCGTGGGAGAGGTGTCGGCGCAGCCGACGGAGAGGGGAGTGGTGCGAAATCGGCCAGCTTCTCAGCAGCTGAAAACGTGCCCCTCCGGCCCTCCGGGCCACCTCCCCCTGAGGGGGAGGATCTTGTTGGACGCGTTCGCTCTTCGAGATGCTCCCCCTCTGGGGGAGCTGTCGCGGAGCGACTGAGGGGGTCTTCCCTACGCCCGAACCTCGCCGAACTTCCCGGCCTGATAATCCTGGATCGCCTGGATGATCTCCTCGCGCGTCGTCATCACGAACGGCCCGTGCGAGACGACTGGTTCGCGGATCGGGTCGGCGTGGCCGAGCAGCAGCACCGCGCCGTCGGCCGACGACAGCTCCAGGCCTTCGCCGTCGGTCAGCTCGACGAGGTTCGCCGCCCCCGCCGTCCGGTCGCCGATCGTGATCGAGCCACGCACCACGTAGAGGAAAACGGCTCGTCCGGCCGGGATCGGCAGCGACAGGTCAGCGCCGGCCTCCAGCCGCGCGACGCTCATGGCCACGCCGGTCAGCGACTCGATCGGGCCGGCCACGCCGTCGATCTCGCCCGAGATCAGCTCGATCGTCGCGCCGTCCTTCTCGATCTTGGGGATGTCCGGCGCCTGCAGGCCGACATAGCGCGGCGCGGTCATCTTCAGACGCCTGGGCAGGTTGACCCACAGCTGCAGGATCTCCAGCGGCCCGCCGCTGCGCTTGAAGGCCTCTGGCGACAGCTCGGCGTGCACCAGGCCGCTGCCGGCCGTCATCCACTGCACCCCGCCGGCGTCGATGACGCTCTCGTGGCCGCCGCTGTCCAGGTGCGACAGCTGGCCCTCGAGGATGAAGGTCACGGTCTCGAAGCCGCGATGCGGATGCGGCCCGAACGGCAGTCCGCGATTGTTCGGGCGGTAGGTCTGCGGGCCGTGGTGGTTGAGGAACAGGAACGGGTCCAGCTGGTCGATGGCCGGGCCGGGCAAGGGGCGACGGGTCGAGAGGTCGCCGATGTCGTCGCGATAGGCCGCGTGCAGGCGGGCGATGGTGCGGGTGGTCATGACGTCTCTCTACGCCTTCACTGATTCATCTTCATTGCCTTCCTCGCCCTTGTGGCGAGGATCCATGCTGGCGCCCGCGCAGACCTGAGCCGATCGGCAAAGGTCTGAG
>NZ_QHJY01000072.1 GCF_003185805.1 Caulobacter sp. D5 | reverse complement strand
GATCCTCCCCCTCTGGGGGAGGTGGCCCGGAGGGCCGGAGGGGGGCCGTTTTCAGCTTCCGGGGCGACGGCCAGCTTAGCTGTCACTTCCCCCTCAGTCGCGGAGTTTATCCTCGGGCCGGCCTCCGGCCGGACCCGGAGGCGACAGCTCCCCCTTCAGGGGGAGCATCCAGGCCCCACCTGTTCCCCACAGGCACAGCTGCTGATCCCCGCCGCCCCCCCTTGAGCCGCCCCGCCCGCGCCCTCATCTGCGCCCTTCCTCCCCGTCGAAAGAGCACGCCCTTCATGTCCGCCCTGTTCACGCCCTTCCGCCTGAAGGACGCCGCCCTCCGCAACCGCATCGCCATCCCGCCGATGTGCCAGTACAGCGCCGAAGACGGCGTCACGACCGACTGGCACCTGCCGCACTATGCGGGCCTGGCGCGCGGCGGGGCGGGACTGGTGATCGTCGAGGCGACGGCGGTGTCGCCCGAGGGCCGCATCTCGCCCGGCTGCACCGGCATCTGGACCGATGAGCAGGCTGAAGGCCTGGCCAAGATCGCCGCGGCCATCAAGGCGGCGGGGTCCGTGCCCGGCATCCAGATCGCCCACGCCGGCCGCAAGGCCAGCGCCAACCGCCCGTGGGAGGGCGACGACCACATCGCCGACGGCGATCCGCGCGGCTGGGAGACGATCGCCCCGTCGGCCATCGCCTATGGCCAGGGCCTGCCCAAGGTTCCGCGCCAGATGACCCTGGCCGACATCGAGCGGGTCAAGGCCGACTTCGCCGCCGCCGCCCGCCGCGCCCGCGAGGCCGGCTTCGAGTGGCTGGAGCTGCACTTCGCCCACGGCTACCTGGCCCAGAGCTTCTTCTCGCGCCATTCCAACCACCGCACCGACCAGTATGGCGGCGACGCCCTGGCCCGCGGCCGGTTCATGGAAGAGACCCTGGCGGCCGTCCGCGCCGAGTGGCCGGAAAACCTGCCGCTGACCGCCCGCTTCGGCGTGCTGGAATATGACGGCCACGACGAGGAGACCCTGGTCGACTCCATCGACCTGACCCGCCGGATGAAGGCCGGGGGCCTCGACTTGCTCAACGTCAGCGTCGGCTTCACCATCCCGGGCGCCAATATCCCGTGGGGCACGCCGTTCCTGGGGCCGATCGCCCGCCGGGTGCGCGAGGAGGCCGGCCTGCCGGTGGCCTCGTCCTGGGGCCTGGACGCCCCGCGCCTGGCCGAGCGCCTGGTGGCCGAGGAGCAGATGGACCTGGTGATGATCGGCCGCGCCCACCTGGCCAATCCGCACTATGCCTACGAGCTGGCCCAGGAACTGGGCGTCGATCGCCCCACCTGGGAGACCCTGCCGGCGCCCTATGCGCACTGGCTGGACAAGTATCGTCCGGCGGCGGAGCTGGCGGCGGCGGCGGAATAGTCACCTTCTCCCTGAGGGAGAAGGAGGGGCCCACGCCGTAGGCGTGGGAGGATGAGGGGTTTCAGCGGTGAGGGCGTACCCCCTCACCCTCCCATTGCTGCGCAATGGGCCCCTCCCTCTCCCCATGGGAGAGGTGAGTTAGAGCGGCACCGCGAAGGTCTGCTTCATGGTCTGGGCCGGGATGTCGGTCTTGACGTTGAGCACGCCGCGGATGCGGGTCAGGTGGTCGGCCTGGAAGCGGCGATAGGCGGCGATGTCGGCGGCGACGACGCGCAGCAGCAGGTCGCAGTCGCCGAGCATGACGTAGCACTCGACCACCTCGGGCATCTTGTCGATCTCGGCGACGAAGTGCTCGACGGCGTCCTCGTTCTGCGAGTTCAGCCAGATGCGGGTGAAGAAGGTCTGGCCCCGGCCGACCTTGGCCGCGTCGATCACCGCCACGTAGCGCTCGATGATCCCCGACTCCTCCAGGATCCGCACCCGCCGCAGGCAGGGCGAGGGCGACAGGCCCACGCGCTTGGCCAGCTCGGCGTTCTGGATGCGGCCGTCCTTCTGCAG
Organism: Caulobacter sp. D5; assembly: GCF_003185805.1. Lineage (GTDB taxonomy): Bacteria > Pseudomonadota > Alphaproteobacteria > Caulobacterales > Caulobacteraceae > Caulobacter. Next base: position 3,728 of record NZ_QHJY01000072.1, on the reverse strand, counting down.
TTCGCGCAGGATGCGGCGGTCGATGTCGTCGAGCTTCATGGAATCTGCTGCCAGGATCTGGCGATCAACATCGCCTGGATGCCAATCATTGATCATATGGGAGCATGATCGCAACCCGATTGCGCGGGGTTTGCGCTAGGCTGCCAATCCTTCCCGCAACCGCTCCTTCCCCCGGTCGCCCATGACAATCGAAACCTGCGCTCCCGCCGCCATGCCTGGCGACGGGCCCTCCGAACTGCGTTCTGAATCCAGGGTCGAGTTCTGGCGAGGCCTTGTCGCCTCGCTGCCGGTGACGGCCGGCTTCACGCCGTTCGCCCTGGTGCTGGGCGCCCAGGCCGCCCAGAAGGGGCTGAGCGTCGCCGAGACGCCGCTGATGACGGGCCTGAACTTCGCCGGCGGCTCGGAATTCGCGGCCATCGGCCTGTGGACCTCGCCGCCGCACCTGCTGCTGATCACGGCCGTGACGCTGATGATCAACAGCCGCCACCTCTTGATGGGCGCGGCCCTGACGCCGTTCCTGAAGGGTCTGCCCAAGCGGCGGGTGCTGCCGGCCCTGTTCCTGATGTGCGACGAGAGCTGGGCCATGGCCCTGGCGGACGCCAAGGCGCGCGGGACCTTCAGCCTGGCGCACTACCTGGGCGTGGCCCTGCCGATGTGGCTGGCCTGGATCGCCTTCACCGCCCTGGGCGCGATGGTGGGGCCGGTGCTGGGAAACGTCGAGACCCTGGGCTTCGACATGGCCTTTCCGGCGATCTTCCTCGTGCTGCTGCGCGGCATGTGGAAGAGCTTTTCGGCCGCCCGGCCCTGGCTGGTCAGCCTGACGGTCGCCGCCTGCGGCCACCTGCTGGCGCCGGGGGCCTGGACGGTGGCGGCCGGCGCCCTGGCCGGACTGCTGAGCGCCTGGCTGTGGGCCGGCGGCGAGCAGCCGGAAGAAGAAGGCGCGGCGGCATGATCTCCCTGCCCGTCCTTGCGACCATCCTGGCCATGGCCGCCGTCACCTACCTGACCCGCATCGGCGGCTATCTGGTGCTGCGCAACCGCACGCTTGGGCCGCGCGCCACGGCGGTGATGGAGGCCGCGCCCGGCTGCGTGCTGATCGCGGTGATCGCCCCGCACTTCGTCTCGCCCCGCCCGGCCGACCTGCTGGCCCTGGCGATCACCTTCGTCGCGGCCCTGCGCCTGCCGATGCTGGCCGTGGTGCCGATCGGCATCGTCGCGGCCGGCGGGCTGCGGTGGCTGCTGGGGTAGCCCCCCAAGCCCGTCATCCCGGCCCCCCGGGTCGCGCGAGGCGCGCCCGAGGGTAAACTCAGCGAAGCGAAGAGCCGGGACCCAGGGGCCGGCGGCAATGCGCCGGCCAACAACCCTGACGGCCAGACAAGGCGCCGAGCCCAGTCCCCTGAGTCCCGGATAAGCCCTGCGGGCTTTCCGGGATGACGGTGGAAGGGCGCTGAGAAAAACGCCCCTCAGGCGTCCGGCCGCCAGGCGGCCTCGAACGCGGCCGCCTCGATCTGGATCAGCGACATCCGCTCGTCGCCCTCGACGGCCTCGTAGCCGGCCCGCAGGTTTTCCGTGCTGTCGTAGAAGTCGCCGTCGGTCAGGTTGTCGGCCTCGGGGCCGAAATAATTCTCGACGCTGTCGCGCTCGCGGCGGCCGTCGCGGAAGACGTCGACCATGCGCAGCACGCGGCCGTCCTCGTCGACCTCGTAGAACAGGGTGACGGGCTCGTCGGCGTGGTCGTGCGTCCAGTCGCAGCGGTAGTGGGAAAGGCTCATGGCCGCTCCTTTCCCCCGTCGGGGCGAGCGGGGCAAGGCCCGCCCTTGCCATGCCTCCTCCGCACGGCCATCTCTTCCATCATGACCACGCCCGCCGAAGACCTGCTCGACCGCGCGGCCGCCGCGGCCCTGTCACTGGCCGCCGACCGTCCCTGGCCGCAGATCGCCCTGCGCGATATCGCCGTCGCGGCCGGCACGCCGTTCGCCGAGCTCTATGCGCGGGCCGACAGCAAGGCCAAGGTGCTCAGCCACCTGTCGCGCCGCTTCGACCAGGCGGCGCTGAACGCCGACGCCGGCGAGGGCGCGGCCGCCCACGACCGCCTGTTCGACGCCGCCATGGCCCGCATCGAGGCCATGGAGCCCCACCGCCACGCCCTGATCGCCATCGCCAAGGCCGAAGGCCTGCCCCGCTCGGCCGCCCGCTTCCCCAAGACCGCCCGGGCGATCCTCGAAGCCGCGAGCATCGACGCCACGCCGGTGCGCCTGGCCGCCATGACCGCCGTCTGGGCCCGCGCCCTCCAGGTCTGGCGCGACGACGAAGGCGCCCTCAACCGCACCATGGCCGAACTCGACAAGCGCCTGAAGCAGATGGCCGAGCAACTGGGCAAGGTCGGCGCGGGGTTCTGAGGAGCGACCGTTTTGATTGATCATTGATCAATCACTCCCGCTGAAGCTAAGCTCGGAGAAAGCTTGGCAATAAGGGGGAAACCGCCAATGTTGATCGCCGCCGGCGACATCCAAACGCCGTATGAAGTGCTGGGCATGGTCCACACCGTCGTCACACGTACGCCCAAGACCAGCGGCTGTGGCGCTCCTGGCGGCCTTCCGGTGCAGGAAGCCTACGAAGCGGCGGCCAAGGCGCTATACGAAGCGGCCATCGCATCCGGCGGCGACGGCGTCATCCACGTCGCCTACGACTATCGGATGTCGACAACGAACCTAGGCTGCAACAACGTCCAGCCGGCTTTCGAAGTGTACGGCTGGGGCACGGCGATCAAGACCAAGGCATGAGCCTGCTGGCCCGTTGCTGTTGCGGCGCGGTAGGACTTGCCGCGCGCCTGCCGGTTCCCGAACGGCTCGACGGCCTCGCCGCGAGAGCCGCAATCGGCGCCATCAAACTTTACCAACGCTGGCTTTCGCCACGCACCGGCGTCACCTGCCTGTTCTCGCCGACCTGCTCTCACCGCGCCTTGGCTTGGCTGTCGGTGGAGGGCTTTAGCGGCGGCATGCGTCAGGCTGACGCCCAACTCCGTCGCTGCGGCGGAGCCTACAGCCTGACGACCACCGTCAGCGGCGAAACCTGGCTGGTCACCGCCGACTCCCGACGCTTCGGTCCAGAGGAACTGTCGCCACACATCTCCAACGGATTCAGGGCGGGAATGTCGTAGCGCAACATGCTACAACTCGATCGTCGTCAAAAGGCGAGCAGCAAGCTGGATCGACGATCCCCGCGAAGGACACGGACGATGAGCGACACCTTCCTCGATCTCGACTTCGTCTCGCCGCTGCCGCACCCCGGCGAGATCCTGCGCGAGGACTTCATGGCGCCGATGGGCCTGACGGCCGGCGCGCTGGCCAAGGCCATGGGGCTGAAGGACCGCACCAGGATCGAGCGCCTGACCCGCGAGACCCAGCCGGTGACCCCCGACACGGCCCTGCGGCTGGAGCGGGTGTTTTCCATGGACGCGCGGTTCTGGATGAACCTGCAGGCCCAGCACGACCTGTCGCGGACGGTGATTGAGCGCCGCGCCGACCTGGAAGCGATCCAGCCGCTGGTCGCGGCCTAGGTCGGATCGGCATTCAGCTGTTCGCGACCTTCAAATCCGCCTCTCCCCGCGAAGGCGGGGATCCAAGCTGGATTTCAGGATGGGGCTCGGCCGTGGATCAACCTCCACCTCGGCTTGGATCCCCGCCTTCGCGGGGATGCTCGGTGAAAAATGAGCTCAGGCCGGTGAA
>NZ_QHJY01000571.1 GCF_003185805.1 Caulobacter sp. D5 | reverse complement strand
CAGCAGGCTGTATTCCTGGCCGTCGCCGAACTTGACCAGATAGGTCTTCGACTTGGCGCCGTCGCCTTCCTTTTCCTCGTCCGCGTCCTCGTCGTAGCCGGCCATCAGCCGGGCGATGCGCAGCGACACGAGGTCGAGTTGCAGCTGGGCCGTGGCTATGCCCACGCCCAGGCGCTGGACCATCTCCGGAAAGGGGACGGCGAGCAGTTCTTGGCCCACGCTCATGGGACGTTCTCCGTCCGGGGTTTAGTTCTTGTTTTCGGCCAGCGACTTGTCGAGCAGGCGCTTGCGGCGCTCGATCTCTTCGTCCAGCTGGCGACGGATCCGCTCTTCCAGGATGGCCGGGGGCGGGATCGGCACCAGCTTGGTGCGCAGCAGGCTCGAGCCTTCGGCGGTGTAGCTGTACTTGGCCGAGTAGGAGGCGTCGACCTGGCTGGTCGAGACCTGGGTGGTGTTGCTGGAGCCGAACTTGCCGCGGAACAGCTTGAACGAGAAGCTCTTGCTGTTGGTGTTGGTCTGGTTGGTGTCGCGCGACGAGCGGGTGGTCTCGCGGGTGTAGGTGAACTTGATGGCGATCTTCACCTCGATGATCGTGTCGACGAACTGGTAGAAGGTGGGCGAGAAGCCCAGCTCCAGCATCGACAGCCGGGTCGGCACCCGGATCAGGGTGGTGTCGAGGCTCTCGCCGTTGTCCTGGGCGTTCTTCTTCTGGTTGGCGATGACCTTGGACAGGGCGTCGATATTGCCGCCGGAGATCGCGTCATCGGTGGCGATGAAGGCCTCGGCCTGCTGGACGGTCATCAGGTCGTAGCCGAAGAAGATCCGGCTGTCGTCGAAGGTCTGGTTGCCTTCGTCGTCGGTGACGACCTGCAGGCCGCCCATCATCTCGGCCACCTCGATGCTGTTGGCGTCGAGCTTCATCTGGCCTTCCGCGATGGCGAAGGCCATCTGGCGGATCATGTCCCCCATGGGGACGTTCAACAGCTCTCTTCCGATCGACGGCATGACGTCTCCTTCCTAGGGTGTGGGTTCGCTGATCCTGCGCAGCAGGTTTTCGAGGATTTCGGGGGGCGGCAGGCTGACCAGCCGGGCCGCGATCGAGCTCATGCCCTCGGCGCTGACCGAGAACTTGCGCGCGTAGCTGACGTTGACCGAGGCGGCGACCATGACGAAGCCGGTGTTGACCCCGACGCTCGCCCCGGCCGAGACGCCGAATTCGGTGCTCTCGGTCATGCTGAACGAGAGCTTGGCCTCCACCGTCGCCTCGGTGAAGCTGTAGAAGGTGGGCGTGAAGCCCAGCGAGATCAGGTTGTGGGTCTCGCCGCCGATCTCGATGTCGGTCGTCGCCATGGCCTGGGCCGTGGCGATGCTGTTGCGGTCGAGCGCGGCCTGGGCTTCGGCGATGGCGACGCCCAGGCGCTCGATGATCTGCGGCAGCGGCGCGGAGAGCAGCTGCCGGGTGACGGCGGCGGTTTCGCTCATGGCGTCGGGGTCGGGGCTGGCGTCAGGTAGGTCTTGATCTCGTCGAGGAACTCGACGGGCGCGGGCACGGCGACGATGCGGGCCGAGATGCTGCTATTGCCGTTCACCGACTGCTCGAACTGCCGGCTGGTGCGGTAGTCGACGGCCAGGCCGACGGCGACCGAGATCTTCGGTTTGTCGCCGCTGGCGGTGGGACCCGCCGCGATGGGGGCCAGGGCCTTGGTGATGCTGGCGCCGTCTGCGGCCGACAGGGCGATGTCGTTGGCCGACAGGGTGACCAGGTTGATCAGCACCACGTCCTTGGCGTCGGCGAAGGTGACCACCCCGCCCTGGCGGGTGGCCCGCACGCCGTGGGTGGCGCTGCCGGCGTTGACGTCGCGCGTCAGGTTGAAGGCGTAGGCCTCGGGCGTGTCGCCGGCGAAGTTGGATCCCCCCGAATTGACCGCCGCCCCGCTGATCGCCACCGAGGTGTCGGACGCTCCGACCTTGACCGCCGTGGCGTCGACGGCCTGGGCCGTGAAGTGGCGCACGATGATGAAGCCGTTGCCGCTGGCGCTGCCGCCGGTCTTGTCGGGCGTCGGGGTGGCCTGCAGCTGGGTTCCGGCGGAGTCGACGATGATCAGCAGGTCGTTGGAGTCGGCCAGCAGCACTTCGGCGCGGCGGAACTGCTGGTTGGAGACCTCGTCGGTGGCGCCGACCCAGCGGTCCTCGCCCTTGGTCTCGACCTTGCGGATCTGGGCGGCGGGGACGCCGTTGCTCTTCAGGTAGTTGGCGACGGCGTTGGCGCGGTCTTCGCCCAGCTTGATGTTGTAGTCCTGCGAGGCGACGCGGTCGGTGAAGCCGATGACGTCGACCACCGAGCCGCTGTCGCGCAGGGTGCGGGCCAGCAGGCCCAGCTCCTCGGTGGCGGCGGGCTTGAGCACCGAGCTGCCGCTGTCGAAGAGGGCGATGCCGAGCGTGCCGCCGCCGACGGGCAGGGTGGAGCCGATCGGGTCGCGCTGCAGCTTGGCCTTGAAGCCGCCCAGGGCGTTGATCGCCGAGACCACGGCGCGGGCGTAGAGCAGCTCGTTGGCCTGGCTCTTGACGTTGGCGGTCTTGCCTGAAGCCAGGACGAAGTCCTCGCTGGCGCCGGCCGTGGGCGTCTCGACGATGCGGATCACCCCGACGCTGGATTCTCCAGCCCCGTAGAAGGCCACGCCGCTGTCGGTCTTGATCGGGTTCTTGGCGGTGTCGGGATCGAGCTTGAACTGCACCTTGGTGTGCTGGGCCTCGACATAGGCCCGCTCGAACTTGCCGGCCGGGGTGCGCAGCTTCTGGGCCACGGCCTCGGCGGCGGACTCCAGGTCGGCGCCGGCCGCGTCGGTCTTGGCGCCGTCCACCGTGACGCTGGCGGGCAGGCTTTTCAGCGTGATCTGCGCCTCGCGGGCGTTGGCCGGGGACTGCGGGCCGCCCTGGCCGAAGCCGAAGTCCAGCTTGCCGCCGATGCCGAAGGCGCTGGCCTCGCCGACCTTCATGGTCAGCTGCATCGAGACCGTCAGGTCGGCGTGCTGGTAGTGGTAGAAGGGCGGCGACAGGCCCAGCTGCAGCAGGCTCTTGCCGCCCAGCCCCGGGCGGGGCTCCACGTACTCGCCGACCTGGGCCAGGCTGTTGAGGTCGAGCGCCTTCTGGGCGTCGGCGATCGACAGGCCCATGGCCTTGATGAACTCGGCGACGCTGGCGTCGGCCAGGATCTGGCCGGGCGTCATCTTCTCGATGGGGTTCTCGTCAGCCATGCATCGGTTCCTTGCTCATCGGCTCCCGGGGCGACACGGGGGATTCACAGACGCGGGTTCGATCGACGGTGTCGGCGCGGACGGTCCAGTAGCCGTGGGCGCGCTGGGCCTCGGCCAGCCGGGCGGCGGTGACGCCGAGGCCGCGGGCCGTCCAGGTGAGCAGGTCGCGGGCCAGGGCCAGGCCCTCGTCCAGGGCCAGGGCGG
>NZ_QHJY01000570.1 GCF_003185805.1 Caulobacter sp. D5 | reverse complement strand
AGACCCCTCACCCGACCCTGCTCCGCAGGGCCACCCTCTCCCGCAAGGGGAGAGGGATCAGGAGTCGCCCCCTAATTGCTCGGCGGAGGCGGCGCGGCGCGGGGCACGCGTTTGACCAGGCGCACCGTGTCGACCAGCTGGAGGCGCCCGCCCGGCAGCTCCTTCATCTTCAGGTCGGCGCTGTTGAGGTTGATGGTCTTGTAGTAGGCGCCTTCGCGCGGCGCGGCGATGCAGGCCCGGTCGCCGTTGCAGCCGACGACGATGGTGATGCGCGGGAACATGCCGCGCTCGTCCTTGCGCACCGCGATTTCCAGGTTGCCCTCGGTGAAGTCCACGACGTCGGGGCGCAGGACGGCGAAGGTGTCGCCGCCGTAGTCCTCGATGTTGGCGCCGTCCAGCTGCACCGTCGCGTTGATCGTCCAGAACTGCGAGCGGGAGCGGTCGATGCGGTCGTTCAGGTCGACGATGAAGGGCGCGGCGACGGCGAACAGGATCAGGTAGGCGGCAAACGCGCCGCCGGCGTTGAAGGTTATGCCCGCCAGGACCCCCGTCGCCCGCATGGGCGACTTGGGAAACAGCCGGTAGATCAGAATGCTCGGCAGCAGAGGCAGCAGAAACCACATGCAAAGAGCGACAATCGAGAGTATCACGACCACGACATGCACTCCGATCGGGCTGGAGATGGAATCATGGGATGCAAAGCCAAATCCCTGATCGCACTTTGCGCCACGACCATCCTTTTGACCACCCCGGTCAATTCCATGGCGCAGAGCAACACTCAATCCTGCACTGCTGAGTTTTTCAACACGTCGAACCAGTTTCTATACTATTTCGATCGCGGAAAATTCGATGGCGCCTTCCGCTTCGTTCGATCCGAATATCGACCGATGCGGAACCTGCCGGAATTCAAGAAATACTTTTCCGACCGCCGCAAGAAAGTGGGCGGCAACCCCATCTATGTTGAATACAGCGAAAACGCGTTGAAGTATAAAAAATCAACCGCAGAGAGATTGAAGAGCAATTTTCAACGGAAAGTCACAAAGAGTTCGCTCTACAGGCTCAACGGTCGCGCCACCTGCGCCATCACCTACGAAGTCGAATACCCCACTGCTTTCGCCAGCGAATACATATACATAACCAAGACCGGCGACACGCTGAAGGTGCTGCGCTTCGACGACGGAGCCTGGTGAGGGCGCCCTCTCCTCCCCGCCCTCGCGCTCAGTTCCAGGCGCCGGCCTTCAGGGCCTTTTCGAAGGTGGCGGCGTAGCCGGCGATCTGGGCGGCCTTGTCGTTGCCGTTGATGACGTAGCGCGCCAGGCCGTAGGCCTTCTGGGTGGCCGAGCCGGCGGCCTTGTCGATGTAGCGCCCCAGGCCCTTGGCCGTGAACCAGCCCTCCTCCATGCCCAGCGCCATGATCGCGGCGGCGAGATCCGGACGCTTGGCCAGGGTCGGCTGCTGGTCGATCGGCTCGTCCAGCTCCTTGGCGGCGCGGATGTAGTTGTTCTTCCAGGTCAGCTGCACATAGCCGCGGCCGTGATAGCGCACGCCGTCGCCGGGCGCGGTGTTGCCGTTGGCCTTGGCGCGCTTGGGATTGATCCCCTCGACGTCGTAGAGCCGGCGGAAATAGGCGTCGCCGCCCTGCTCGTCGATCGGCTGCATGGTCTGGGCGGTCTCGTGATAGGCGGTGGCCAGGCCGTAGGCGGTCCAGGCCGCGCCCCAGCCGTGGGCGCCCAGCGCGGTGAGGACGGCGTTGCAGCCGGCCACCTCGGTCTGGCTCAGGGTCGGCCCCAGCATCTTGGAGCCGCGGATGGAATCGAAGAAAGCGTCACTGTCCTTCAGGGCCATGGCGCGCCTCCCGCTTTCGCCTTTTCGGCGAGGTTAGCAGAATGCACGCATCGCGATCAATGCGGCGCGTGACAGCCTTGTCGCGAGCCGCATCGATCCCCGTTCCCTTTCCGGGAGAACCGGATTATAGCTCTCGTTGAACAACCCCGCCCGGCCGAAAGGTCGGGCGCCGTCATTTCTGGAGGACCGCATGTCCGACATTCTGATGCCCAAGGCGACCGCCGTCTGGCTCGTGGACAACACCTCGCTGAGCTTCGAGCAGATCGCCGACTTCTGCGGCCTGCACCCGCTGGAAGTTCGCGGCATCGCCGACGGCGAAGTGGCGCGCGACATCCGCGGCGCCGATCCGATCGGCAACGGCCAGCTGACCCGCGAAGAGCTCGACAAGGCCCAGCGCGCCCCGCAGTACCGCATGAAGGCCCAGGTGAGCCGTCACGCCGAGCTGCTGAAGCCGCAGAAGAAGGCCCCGCGCTACACCCCGGTGTCGCGCCGCCAGGACCGTCCGGACGCCATCGCCTGGTTCATCCGCCACCACCCGGAAGTGACCGACGCCCAGATCTCGAAGATCCTCGGCACGACCAAGGCCACCATCGAGCAGGTGCGCAACCGCACCCACTGGAACGCGGCCAACATCAAGCCGGTCGATCCGGTGACCCTGGGCCTGGTCGGCCAGCTGGAACTCGACGCCCTCGTCAAGAAGGCGGCCGAGAAGAAGGCCAAGGACGACGCCAAGAAGGGCATCGTCGCCGAAGACCCGACCCTGCGCCCGGCGGCCGAAACGGCCTACATCTCCGAGGAAGAGCAGGAAGAGCGCGACATCCGCGCCGCCCGCGCCGAACCGAAGGCCGAGGACGTGTTCGGCTCGTTCAAGGGCAATGTCGACGACGAAGACGACGAGGACTGATCCCTTTCCCCCGTCCGCGAGGACCGGGAAGCTGGACAGCAAAAAGGCCCATCCGACGCTCGGATGGGCCTTTTCCTTGCCTAAAGGCTAATGGAGCCGGGCTCGAAGTCCCTCTATCTCCTCCTTGAGCCTGAGCTTCTGCCGCTTCAGCTCTCGAAGCCTGGTGGCGTCGCTACCCGGTCGACTGGTCTCCTCCTGGATCGTGCGGTCGAGGTTCTCGTGACGGGACCCCAGCTCGCGGATACGGGATTCGATGGCCATGGGCTCGGCCTCCTTTTGGGCTGTTGACCGAGGGAGTGAACACCCGCTGGTCCGGACTGTCAGATCACATATGATTGCAATCGGCGGCGCTTGACGTGGCGACGCTTCCTCCCGTGACGGACGAAAATTCACCATGACGGACGCCGCCGCCCCTCCCCCGAAGCCGCGCCTGGTGATCGGAATCTCCGGCGCGTCGGGGGCGCTCTACGGCCTGCGCGCCCTGGCCGCCTGCCGCGACCTGGGGGTCGAGAGCCACCTCGTGATGAGCAAGTCGGCGGCCTTGACCCTGGCCCAGGAGACCGGCCTTTCGGTCGCCGAGGCCGCCGAGACGGCCGATGTCGTGCACCGGATCGGCGACGTCGGGGCCTCGATCGCCTCGGGCTCCTACCGCACCCTGGGCATGATCGTCGCGCCCTGCTCGGTGCGGACGATGAGCGAGATCGCCACCGGCGTAACCTCCTCCCTGCTGACCCGCGCCGCCGACGTCACCCTGAAGGAGCGCCGGCCGCTGGTGCTGATGGTGCGCGAGAGCCCGCTGCACCTGGGCCACCTGCGCACCCTGACGCGCCTTGCCGAAATGGGCGCGGTGATCGCCCCGCCGGTGCCGGCCTTCTATGCGAAACCCGTCTCGATCGAGGAGATGGTCGACCAGTCGGTGGGCCGGGCGCTCGACCTCTTCGGCCTGACCTGGGGGCCGGTGAAGCGCTGGGGCGAGGATCTTCCGCCGATCGGATCTACCGTCAACGAAACGGACGAAAATTAACGGCCATGCGGTTCTGGGACTGGGCGCTTTCGGTCTATGCGCGACAGCCTGTCGCAGTCGCCTGCCTGCACCTGCAGGATGCGCACGGCCAGAACGTGCCGTTCCTGCTGTGGGCGGCCTGGACGGCGCTGGAGGGACGCCCCGCCGACCTGGCGCGCGCCGCGGCCCTGGTCCGCGCCTGGGACGTCGAGATCGGCGCGCCCCTGCGCGGCGTGCGCCGGGCGCTGAAGCCTTCGCGTCCCGACGTGGCCGATCCGGCGCGGGAGGCCTTCCGCGACCAGGTCAAAGCGGCCGAGCTAGCCGGCGAGAAGCTGCTGATGGAGAGCCTGGAGGCGATCTGCGGCCCGGTGGGGGCCACGGCCGACGTCTACGGCGCCCTGCTGGCGGCGGCCCGGGCCACCGGCGAGCCGCCGCAGGACGCGGCTTTGGCGCGGTTGGCCGATGCTTTGGCTTGAAATGGGGGCGCGGCGCGCTCCGACCTTTACCGCCCGTCAGGCTTTGCTATCTATCACCGCCTTCGGACCAGTGCTCAGAGTGGGGGAACGTCCATGAACGATGACGATCCTTCGGAAGAAACCTCCATCGCCATCGAGCGCCGCCTGGCGATCCTGCGCGAGGAGCATCAGGACCTGTCGGACGCCGTCGCGGCCCTGGAAGAGCGCCCCCAGCCCGACATGCTGCAGATCGCCCGCCTCAAGCGCCGCAAGCTGGCCCTGAAGGACGAGATCGTCCGCCTGGAAGACCAGGTGACGCCGGACATCATCGCTTAAGCGCTGCGCGCGCCCCCTCAGTCGCTCCGCGACA
>NZ_QHJY01000071.1 GCF_003185805.1 Caulobacter sp. D5 | reverse complement strand
CGGTGGTGTCGCCGCGGCCGCCGCCTGCGTCGCGGCGCTGCTGGTCCCGCGCCTGTTGGCCGCGCGCTACGGCACGGCGGTGGGCGAGATCCGGCGCGTGCCGCTGGCCGACGGCTCGATGGCCGCCATCAACACCGACACGGCGCTGGAAGTGGCCATGAAGCCGCGCAAGCGCGAGGTGCGGCTCGACAAGGGAGAGGCCTGGTTCCAGGTCGCCAAGGACGCGCAGCGGCCGTTCGTGGTCGAGAGCGGGCCGGTGCGGGTGAGGGCGGTCGGCACCGCCTTCTCCGTCCGTCGCCGCACCGGCGGCTGCGAGGTGCTGGTCACCGAGGGCGTGGTCGAGGTCTGGTCCGAAGGCGCGGGCGAGGCGCCCCGCCGCGTGGCCGCCGGCGAGCGGGTCTTCGTCTCCGACAGCGCCGGCGCGGCTCGGCCGGCGGCCGCGTCTCTGGAGATCACCCGGGAACTGGCCTGGCGCGAAGGCCAGATCGTGCTCGACGGCGAGGCCTTCGGCGCGGCGGCCGAGGAGTTCAACCGTTACAACGCCCGCAAGATCGTCATCGTCGACCGGGGGCTGGCCGACCAGCGGCTGGTCGGCTGGTTCCGCACCAACGAGCCGGAAAGCTTCGCCCGCGCCGCCGCCGCCAGCTTCGGCGCGAAGGTGACGGTGCGCGGCGACGCCATCCTGGTGGAGGCAAGCGCGGCGCTTGCGGAATAGGGGCCGGCCGCCCTTGGCGCGAAAAATTTCGCCGATGTCTGACGGAAACCGGTTTCCCTCGCATCGCTCTAGACAGGCGCTCCGAGAAGCGCCGTGCGAAACGACAAAACAGGGAGGGCGCGGAATGGGTTGTCCGCGATATGTCTACGGCAAGTCGGCCTTGATGCTGGCGGCTGGCGCCGCGGCGGTGCTGGTGGGCACGCAAGCCCAGGCTCAGGCCCGCAAATTCGATATTCCGGCCCAGGCCGCGGCCACGGGCATTCCGCAGTTCGGCAAGCAGGCCGACCTGCAGATCCTGGCGCCGCAGGCGGCCGTCCAGGGCAAGAAGGTCAACGCCGTACGTGGGACCTACACCGTCTCCGAAGGCCTTTCGCGCCTGCTCGACGGCGCCAACCTGACCGTGGTCTCCAACGACGGCCGCACGGCGGTGCTGGGCCAGAAGGCCTCGGTGCAACTGGCTTCGACCGCCCCGGTCGCCATCCCGCAGCAGTCCGAGCCGGTCGGCGACACGATCGAGGAGCCCGCCGCCGTCGAAGAGGTGGTGGTCACCGGCTTCCGCGCCAGCCTAGGCAGCGCCCTGAACGTCAAGAAGCGCTCCAGCGGCGTGGTCGACGTGATCAAGGCCGAGGACATCGCCGACTTCCCGGACGCCAACCTGGCCGAGTCCATCCAGCGCGTGCCCGGCGTCTCGATCGCCCGCGACGCCGGCGAAGGCCGCCAGATCACCGTCCGGGGCCTCGGGCCCCAGTTCACCCGCGTGCGCATCAACGGCGTCGAGGGCCAGAGCACGGCCAGCGGCACCGACAGCTCGGGCGGCGCCAACCGCAACCGCTCGTTCGACTTCAACGTCTTCGCCTCGGAGCTCTTCAACAGCATCACCGTGCGCAAGACCGCCTCTGCCTCGACCGAGGAAGGCTCGCTGGGCGCCACGGTCGACCTGCAGACCGGCCGGCCGTTCGACTACAAGGGCGCCACCTTCGTGGTCTCGGCCCAGCAGGGCTACAACGATCTCTCCGAAAGCTGGGACCCGCGCTTCGCGGCCCTGGCCTCGAACACCTGGTTCGACGGCAAGCTCGGCGCGCTGGTCTCGGTGGCCTATACCGAGCGCCACCTGCTGGAAGAGGGGCACGGCTCGGGCGGCTGGCTGAACGGCACGGAGGTGGGCGGCTTCAGCCCGGCCTCGACCTTCACCCAGGCAAGCTCCGCCAGCGTCTTCACCCCGCGCTTCCCGCGCTATGGCCGCCTGACCCATGACCAGAAGCGCCTGGGGATCACCAGTTCGCTGCAGTTCCGGCCCGACGAGAAGACCCTGATCTCGGCCGACTTCCTCTATTCGGACTTCAAGGCCACCCGCACCGAGAACTGGCTGGAAGCCCTGTCCTTCGCCCGCAACGCCGCCCAGGGCGGTCGGCCCGAGATCATCGTCCGCGACGGCGTGGTCAACGCCAAGGGCGACATGGTCTACGGCCTGTTCGACGACGTCGATGTCGAGAGCGAGACCCGCTTCGACAAGCTCGACACCAAGTACACCCAGGCCACCTTCACCGCCGAGCACCACTTCACGGATCGGTTCAAGGTGACCGGCCTGGTCGGCTTCTCGAAGTCGGACTTCGACAACCCGATCCAGACGACGGTGATCCTCAACCGCGAGAACGCCGACGGCTTCTCCTACGACTACCGGAACAACGCCAACCTGCCGGCGATGAACTTCGGCTTCGACGTCACCGACCCTCTGGCCTACAACTTCGGCGCGGCGCGCTCGGAGATCCGCCTGCGGCCGCAGGGCGTGACCAACACCATCCAGACCGCCCAGCTCGACGGCGACTATGAGCTGAACGACACCTTCCGCCTGAAGGCGGGCGTGAACCTCAAGAAGTACGAGTTCGACTCCTGGGCCCTCGCGCGGGTCAGCGAGTCCGTGGTGCCGACCCTGCCGGCCGGCGTCACCCTGGCCAGCCTGACGACCCTGGTCTCGGGCTTCGGCAAGAACCTCGGCGCCTCGGGCATCCCGACCGCCTGGGCCGCCCCCGACCTCGACGCCTTCGCCAAGCTGTTCAACATCTACAGCGGCACGGGCCTGTTCGAGCTGTCGGGCGCCAGCAACTCGGCCGCCCGCGGCAATATCCGCAGCGTCACCGAGAAGGACACCGCCGCCTACGTGCAGCTGGACTTCAACACCGACCGCTTCGCCTGGCCCCTGCGCGGCGACGTCGGCGTGCGCTACGTCAAGACCGACCAGAGCTCGACCGGCTACCAGCTGGTGTCCGGCGCGGCCCAGCAGGCCACGGTCAACCGCGACTACGAGGACGTGCTGCCGGCCCTCAACCTGACCGCCGAGGTCACGCCCGACTTCCTGCTGCGCTTCGGCGCGGCCAAGGTGATGACGCGTCCCAACCTCGGCAGCCTGACGCCGGGCGGCAGCCTCAGCGTCGCGGGCGTGTTCAGCGTCAGCTCGGGCAATCCCTATCTCGACCCGATCCGGGCCACGACCTACGACCTGTCTGCCGAGTGGTACTTCGCCAAGGACGCCCTGCTGTCGGTCGGCCTGTTCTACAAGGACATCGACAGCTACATCCAGACGCAGCGGATTTCGCAGACCTTCGCGGCCTCGGGCCTGCCGGTCAGCCTGCTCGACGGCCTTACCGGCGTGTCGGCCAGCGACACCTTCCTGTTCAGCAAGCCGGTCAACACCAAGGGCGGCCCGCTGAAGGGGATCGAGATCAGCTACCAGCAGCCGTTCAGCTTCCTGCCGGGCCCGCTGCGCCACACCGGGGCGATCTTCAACGTCACGATCGTCGACTCCAAGATCGACTACATCTCCAGCCTGTCCTCTACCGGCTACGTGCAGAACGATCTGGTGGGCCTGTCGAAGAACGCCTTCAACGCCACGCTCTACTACGAGGACGACCGGTTCAGCGCCCGCGTCTCCGGCGCCTATCGCGACAAGTACCTGACCGCGGTGCCCAGCGGCACCTCGACCAACGACATCGACGGGGTGCGCGACACCTTCACCGTCGACGCCTCGGCCTCGTACGCGATCAACAAGCGCCTGAAGATCACCTTCGAGGGCCTGAACCTGACCGACGAGTTCAACGCCCAGTACACCGACAGCGAGCGCGACAGCATCTACGTCTACTCGCACACCGGGCGGCAATATAACTTCGGCCTGCGGTACTCGTTCTAGGCCGAACGAAAGCTTCCTCCTCCCAGGGGAATTTAGGGCGTCGGTCTTTCCTCCAGGACCGGCGCCCGCCTTTTCTTTTTCGAGGCTTCAATGACGATGGTTTCGCGCCGCGCGGTGACGGCCGGCCTGCTGCTGATCCCGGGCATGGCCTCGGCTGCGCCCCGCTACGACGCCGTGCTGAAGCGGCCCGACGATCCGCGCCGCTTTTCCGCCCCCACCTATGACCGCCTCTCGGCCGCCGTCGCCGCCGCGCCCAAGGACGGGGCGCGACCGTTCAAGATCCTCGTGACGCGCGGCGTCTGGGACGAGCAGGGCGTGATCGACAAGCCGTTCGTCCATCTGGTCGGCGAGGACCGCCAGGCCAGCATCATCAGCCACCTGGCCGCGTCGGGCCTGATCGCGCCCGACGGCAAGCGCTGGGGCACCTTCCGCACCCCGACCCTGTTCGTGCGCGCCCCCGACTTCGCCGCCCGCAACCTGACCATCCGCAACGCCTTCGACGGGCTTGCGGAAATGTCCAAGCCCGGCGGCCTGCACTCGCATGACGGCGGCGGCCCGCAGGCCGTGGCCCTGATGCTCGACAAGGGCAGCGACCGCGCCCGGCTCAGTGAGGTCGACATCCTCAGCTACCAGGACACCCTGTTCCCCGACGCCGGCCGCAGCCTGTTCGAGCGCTGCCTGATCGCCGGCAGCTACGACTTCATCTTCGGGGCGGGCAGGGCGTTCTTCCGCGATTGCGAGATCCGCTCGCTGCCGCGCCCGGTCGATCCGGTCGATGGCTATGTCGTCGCCCCCAGCACGCCGATCGACAAGCCGTTCGGCTTCGTGTTCAAGGACTGCCGCCTGACCAAGGCCCCCGGCACGGCGCGCCATTCGGTCTATCTGGGCCGGCCCTGGCGGCCGTCCGGCGTGTTCCCCGACGGCCGCTACGGAGATCCGAAATATGTCGCGGCTGCCGCCTTCATCGATTGCTGGATGGACGACCACGTCGCGCCCGAGGGCTGGACCAAGATGTGGTACACCGGCAAGGACGGCAATCCGCGCACCATGCTGCAGCCGGAGAGCGTGAGGTTCTCGCAGTTCGGCTCCGGCGGCCCCGGCGCGGCGGCGTTCCGGCGCGGGCGCACGCTGACGGCGGCCGAGGCCAAGGGCATGAGCCAGCGAGCCGTGCTCGCCGGCTGGAACGTCCGCTAGAGCCCGCGGGCCTTCAGGATCGCGTCGAGACGCGGGAACACCCGGCGGGCGTTGCCCTCGAAGATCGCGTGGCGGTCGGCGTCGGGGATGTCCAGCGCGTCGACATAGCGCTTGGTGTCGTCGAAGTAGAACCCCGTCGTCGGGTCGACGCCGCGCACCGCGCCGACCATCTCCGAGCCGAACAGGATGTTCTTGCTGTCGATCACTTCGGCCAGCAGGTTCACGCCCGGCTGGTGATAGACGCAGGTGTCGAAGAACACGTTCTCCATCAGGTGCTTGTCCAGGCCCGGCTTCTTCAGCATGTCGGCCAGGCCTCGGTAGCGGCCCCAGTGGTAGGGAACAGCGCCGCCGCCGTGCGGGATGATGAACTTCAGGGTCGGGAAGTCGGCGAACAGGTCGCCCTCGATCAGCTGCATGAAGGCGATGGTGTCGGCGGCGATGTAGAAGGCGCCGGTGGCGTGCAGGGCGTGGTTGCACGAGCCCGAGACGTGGATCATCGCCGGCACGTCCAGCTCGCACATCTTCTCGTAGAAGGGATACCAGTAGCGGTCGGTCAGCGGCGGATGGGCGAAATGGCCGCCGCCGGGGTCTGGGTTGAGGTTGCAGCCGATGAAGCCCAGCTCGTTGACGCACCGCTCCAGTTCGGCGATCGAGCCTTGCAGGTCGGCGGCCGGCGACTGGGGCAGCATGCAGACGCCCGCGAAGGTCTCCGGATAGAGATCGACCACCCGCTTGATCAGGTCGTTGCAGCGTTCGGCCCAGGCGCGGCTGACGCCCTCGTCGCCGACATGGTGGGCCATGGTCGAGGCGCGGGGGCTGAAGATGGTCATGTCGGCGCCGCGCTCGCGGATCAGCCGCAGCTGCGCGCCCTCGATGGACTCGCGGATCAGGTCGTCGGGAATGTCGGGATAGAGGGGCGGCGGAGCCTTGGCGTCGAAAGCCTTCACCTGAGCTTCACGCCAGGCGTTGTGGGGCTCCGGCGCGGTCGTGTAGTGGCCGTGGCAGTCGATGATCAGGCTCATACGGAGAGAACTTTCCTTACCGCGCAGACGGGGCCGCGTGGCCGGAAAATGCCCGCGCCGCCGGACCCTGTCGTATCGGATGATCGGAACGGCTATGCCGCCCGGTTATAGGCCGGGCGGCGCGCGTCTCAGATCTTCACCGGCTCCATCGTCGGGGCGAGCAGGTGGACGACCAGTAGGGCGACGAGATAGGCGCTGCCGGCGACGATGAAGATCGGGGTGTAGGTGCCGATCGTCTCGAGGACCTGGCCGATATATTTGGAGAACACCATGCCGCCCAGAGCCCCGAGCATGCCGCCGATGCCGACGACCGAGCCGACGGCGCCGCGCGGGAAGACGTCGGAGGGCAGGGTGTAGAGATTGGCCGAGAAGCCCTGGTGGGCGGCGGTGGCCACCCCGATGATCAGCACCGCGACCCAGACCGAGCTGGCGAACGAGGCGAACATCACCGGC
>NZ_QHJY01000569.1 GCF_003185805.1 Caulobacter sp. D5 | reverse complement strand
CGCGGCGAGGCGTTGCGGGCGAAGGTCGCGCGGATCGCCGCGTCGGCCGGCTGGCCTTGCAGGCGCAGCGCCGCCCAGGTGCGCACGCCCCACAGCAGCAGGCGCTCGCCCCGCGCCAGGCCCTCGGGGCCGGTGTCCTCGAAGTCCATCTCCAGTCCGCAGGCGCAGCTCATTGAGACCTCCAAGTCGGCGGGCAGTCGGCGGACGAGTTCGGCGCAAAAGGCGTCCGGCGGAGGAGAGCTCCGCCGGACGCAGGCGATGTCATGGGTGAGGGGAGGGAAAACCCGACATCGATTTGCGATTGGTTCGCAACAAGATCTAGGACTCATGTTGTTGCGAGTCAATCGCATAAAATCATATGCAGCCTTAGCGATAGTTCGTGTTTCTATCATCGCTCACCGGTCGCGGAGGGGCGAGGCGGCATGGACTTTGATGTGAGGCGGCGCGGGGGCGCCGCTCTGCTGGCGGCTGTGGCGACGGCCGTGTCGTGGAGCCAGGCCGAGGCGGCGGCCTGGACCCAGCCCAAGGGCGGCGCGGAGGTGATCGTCAGCCTGCGCGCCCAGGACAGCACCCACGGCTTCGACGCCGGCGGCGGCGCGGTCGACATCGTCGACTACCGCAAGACCGAGCTTCAGGCCTTCGCCGAATACGGACTGACCGACCGGCTGACCCTCGGCCTCCAGGGCTCGGTCCGCCGCCTGCGCACCGCCAACGGCCGCGCTGACGAGCCGGGGCATATCGAGGTCGGGGTCCGCTATCGCCTGCTGGCGCGCGACGGCTGGGTGATGTCGAACCAGACCTCGGTGCGCCTGCCGGGCGGCGACGCCGATCCGGGCGCGGCGCAGAAGGGCTCGCCGGACGCCGAATACGACAGCCGCCTGCTGGTCGGCTGGAGCGGAACCCTGGGCGGCCGCGAGGTCTTCGCCGATGTCCAGGGCGGGCTGCGCCGCCGCGACGGCGATCCGCCCGACGAGCGACGCTTCGAAGCCACGCTCGGCGTGCGGCCCAGGAGGCAAATCATGCTGATGGGGCAGGCCTATGCCGTCTCGTCGCTCGGAGCGGGGCAGGGCGGCTATGAGGCCTATCGCTACCTGAACCTGGAGCTTTCGGCGGTCTACGCCCTGCCGGCCGGCTGGTCGGCCCAGGCCGGGCTCACCGGCACGGCCTCCGGCCGCAACGCCCTGCGCGAGCGTGGGGCTGTCGTGGCTCTTTGGCGTCGGTTCTAGTTGGCCGGAACCCGGCGGGCCAGCTCCTCCAGCCGGCGGGCCGGGGCGTCGGAGATCGCGGCCCACAGCAGGCGGGCCAGCTCCAGGCGGTAGACGGCGGCGTAGCCGGCCGTGAACGGCGAGGTCGCGCTGCCGGGCGGCTCGGCCGCCTTGGCCTTGGCTAGGTCGCGGCGGGTCAGCACCAGGGCGCGGGGAATGGGAATGTCGCCCGACCCGGCGGCCACCCAGCGATCGGCCTCCGCGGCG
>NZ_QHJY01000568.1 GCF_003185805.1 Caulobacter sp. D5 | reverse complement strand
GCCGCCGGCCGCGCCCGTCTGGTTCTCGCCGCCAAGAGCCAGGGTCACCTGGCCCAGCAGCGCGCCGGCGGGAACCGTGACGTCGCCCGTGGCGCGGCCGCCGCCGCCGCCGATCGACTGGACCAGCACGGCCGGCGTGTTGGCGCCGGTGGTGAGGATCTGGCCGGTGTGCGTGCTGTCGATCGCGCCGCCGCCGACGTTCGAGCCGCCCGAACCGCCGAGGCCGAGCTCGACCTTCGTGCCGACCGGCGCGTCGACATTGACCTCGTCCAGTTCGGCCGCCAGCAGCAGGTTAAGGTCGATCGTGCCGCCGCCGCCGCCGATCGACTGGGCGAACGAGCCGACGCCGTTGTCGCCGGCCGCGCCGAACGTGCCGGTCGAGTTGACGGTGACCTTGCCGCCGGCCGCGCCGGAGGTGTTCTCGGCCCCGGCCTTGGCGACGACCATCGGGTCGGGCCGCACCTCGTCGCCGTTGAGGTCGAGATAGGGCTGGCCCGGCAGGCCGACGATCCCCGAGAAGTCGAGGGTCAGGGTCCCGCCGCCGCCGTTGATGCTCTCGGCCTTGATGGCCATGGCGCCGTCGCCGAGCACGGTGATGTCGCCAGAGTGGTTGACGGTGACGTCGCCGCCCTGCCCGCCCGAGCCGCCGCCGACCGCGCCGACGACCGCCGCCAGGGCGTTGGAGATGATCAGGCTCTTGGCCTCGCCGGTCAGGCTGAAGGCCATCTGGGCGTCGCCGCCGCCCCCGCCGATGCTCTGGGCGACGATGCCGTGGGCGCGCTCGCCGGTGGTCAGGATCCGGCCGCTGTTGTCGACGATCACCGAACCGCCGTCGCCGCCGTCTCCGCCGAGACCGCCCAGCGAGACCAGCGGCGAATTGGCCGTGGCGCCGATCAGCAGGTTGGCCGCGATCACGAGGCCGCCGTTGCCGCCGCCGCCGCCGATCGACTGGGCCAGCACGCCGTAGGCGTCGGCGCCCGTGGTCTGGATCAGGCCGGCGTTGTCGACCTTCACCGTGCCGGCCGAATTGCCCGTGCCGCCGATCCCGCCGATGTTGAGGCCGACCGAGGCGCTGTTCTCGGCGCTCTTCAGGGCCGTCAGCGACAGGATGGTCGAACCGTTGCCGCCGCCGCCGCCCAGGCTCTGGGCGAAGACGCCGTAGGCGCGGTCGCCCGAGGTGGCGATCGTGCCGGAATCCTCGATTCCGGCCACGGCGCGGTTGGTCACCGTGACGTCGCCGCCCGTGCCGCCGTCGCCGCCCGAACCGCCGATGTTGAGCACGTAGCGGTGGCTCTGCTTGTCGGCGCCGGTGTAGCCGCCGACCACGTCGATCACCAGGCCGCCGTCGCCGCCGCCGCCGCCGATGCTGTTGGCGCTGATCCCGGCCGCGCCGCGGCCCTCGGTGACGATCAGGCCCTCGTTGAGCACCTGAACCACGCCGCCGGCGCCGCCGGTACCGCCCGAGCCGCCGATGTTGAGGTCGAAGGAGTCGTTGCTGTTGGTGCCTTGGGCGCGGACCTGGAGGACGGCGCCGCCGATGCCGCCGCCGCCGCCGATCGACTGGGCGCGGACGCCGAAAGAGTCATCGCCCTGAGTGTAGATCACCCCGGTGTTGGTGACGTCGACAAGGCCGCCGATCGCGCCGTCGCCGCCGGTTCCGCCGACGCTGACCGTGGCGGTGCGGGTGGTCGTGCCCGAGGGCGCGCCGCCGACCTGGAAGGCGATGGTGCGGGCCATGCCGCCCAGGCCGCCGCCGCCGCCGATCGCCTGCGCCAGGATCCCGTCGGAGCGCGCGCCCTCGGTGACGATGGTCGCGGCGTTGTCGACCTCGACAGACCCCGAGATC
>NZ_QHJY01000070.1 GCF_003185805.1 Caulobacter sp. D5 | reverse complement strand
CAACTTCGATCTCGTCGGCAACAACATCCCGGTGTTCTTCATCCAGGACGCCATCAAGTTCCCCGACCTGATCCACGCGGCCAAGCAGGATCCCGATCGCGAGTTCCCACAGGCCCAGACCGCCCACGACACCTTCTGGGACTTCATCTCGCTGACGCCCGAGAGCATGCACATGATCATGTGGGCGATGAGCGACCGGGCCATTCCGCGCTCGCTGCGGATGATGGAGGGCTTCGGCGTCCACACCTTCCGGCTCGTGAATGCGGCGGGTACGAGCACCTTCGTGAAGTTCCACTGGCGGCCCAAGCTCGGCTCGCAGTCGGTGGTCTGGGACGAAGCCCTGAAGATCAACGGCGCTGACCCGGACTTCCACCGCCGCGACCTGTGGGAAGCCATCGAGGGCGGGGATTTCCCCGAGTGGGAGTTCTGCCTGCAGACCTTTACCCAGGAACAGGCCGACGGCTTTGCCTTCGACGTGCTGGACGCCACCAAGCTGATCCCCGAGGAAGACGTGCCGCTGCGCGTCGTCGGGCGCATGGTGCTGGACCGCAACCCCGACAACTTCTTCGCCGAGACCGAGCAGGTCGCCTACTGCGCCTCGCACGTGGTGCCAGGGATCGACTTCACCAACGACCCGCTGCTGCAGGGCCGGTTGTTCTCCTACCAGGACACCCAGCTCAAGCGCCTGGGCTCGCCCAACTTCCACCAGATCCCGATCAACCAGCCCAAGTGCCCGTTCCACAACCTGCAGCGCGACGGCCACAT
This sequence comes from Caulobacter sp. D5, assembly GCF_003185805.1. Lineage (GTDB taxonomy): Bacteria > Pseudomonadota > Alphaproteobacteria > Caulobacterales > Caulobacteraceae > Caulobacter. The sequence goes on along the minus strand of NZ_QHJY01000070.1, from coordinate 37,993 downwards.
GCAGATGGGCGTTCCGAAGGGCCAGGTGAACTACGAGCCGTCGAGCCTGGGCCAGGACGTGGCGCGCGAGTCCCTTGAGCGCGGCTTCCAGACCTTCCCCAATCCGGAATCCGGCGAGCAGTTGCGCCTGCGGCCGGAGACCTTCGCCGACCACTACACCCAGGCCCGATTGTTCTTCGCCAGCCAGACCAAGCCCGAGCAGGACCACATCGTCGCGGCCCTGGTGTTCGAGCTCAGCAAGTGCGTGACGCCGCGGGTACGCGAAGCCGTGCTGTCGCGCCTGATCCACATTGATGAGTTCCTGGCTCAGTCGGTGGCCGAGGGCCTTGGCTTCCCAGGCGAGATCGTTCCGGCCCCGGCGCCGATACCGGCCCAGGACATGACCCCCTCGCCCATGCTCAGCCTGCTCGCCAAGGCGCAGCCGACGCTCGAGGGCCGCAAGGTCGGCGTCCTGGTCAGCGACGGCAGCGACGACAAGCTGCTGGCCAAGCTGAAGGCGGCTGTCGAGGCGGCCGGCGCGCGACTACAGGTCATCGCTCCCACGATCTACGGCGTGACGACGGCCGGCGGCGCCCTGCTGCCGGCCGACCACAAGATCGACGGCGGCCCCTCCGTGCTGTTCGACACGGTGGCGATCCTGCCCTCCGACGAAGGCGGCGCGCAGCTAGCGATGGAAGCGGCGGCAGTCAACTTCCTGCGCGACGCCTACGGCCACCTGAAGGTCATCGCCTATCTGCCTTCGGCCGGTCCCCTGTTCGCCAAGGGCGGGATCACCGACGTCGGGCCGGACGACGACGAAGGCCTGATCGATCTCAGCGCCGCCAGCATCGACGACTTCATCGCGAGGGCCTCGACGGGCCGGGTCTGGGCGCGCGAGCCTCTCGTACGTCCGCCGCCCAAGCCGCTGGTCGCTGATCCCGCATGAGCGATGGACCAGCATGAGTGACGGAAGGATCGACTGCCTGATCGTCGGCGGCGGGCCCGCGGGCCTGACCGCCGCGATCTATCTTTCGCGGTTCCGGCTGTCGGTGGTCGTCGTCGACGCCGGCGACAGCCGCGCCGCGCTGATCCCGCTGACCCGCAACCATGCGGGCTTTCCCGACGGGATATCAGGCCAGGCCCTGCTGGCGCGCATGCGCGAGCAAGCCGAGCTGTACGGCGCGCGCATGATCTCGGCCCGCGTCGAAGCGCTGGAGATCGCGCCCGAGGACTTCCTCGTCCGCTGCTCGACCGGCGCGTTCCGAGCCCGAGCCGTCCTGCTTGCGACCGGGGTGACCAATCGCCGGCCGCCGATTGACGAGACGCTGCATACCCAGGCGCTCGCGCAGGGGCGCCTGCGCTACTGCCCCGTCTGCGACGGCTATGAAGTGACCGACCAGAGGGTGGCGGTGATCGGTGGCGGCGCCCGCGCCGCTGGCGAAGCGGAGTTCCTTCGCGCCTACACAACCAGCGTCGCGCTGATCGCGCTGGAGGCCGACGACAGCCTCGACGAGAGCCAGCGTCGGCGGCTCGATGAGATCGGGGTCAGGCGCATCGCCGGCCCTGCGGGGGAATTCGCGTTGGAGGACGACAGCATCAGCCTGGCCTGCTCCAGGGGACGCCTGCGCTTCGATGCGGTCTATCCCGCGCTCGGATCGGAGGTTCACTCCGATCTCGCCCGCGGCCTGGGCGCGGCGGTCACGGAAGACGGCTGCATCAAGGTGGACGCCCATCAGCGCACGAACATCGAGGGCCTCTACGCCGCCGGCGACGTGGTGCTGGGCCTGGACCAGATCAGCCACGCCATGGGCGAGGCCGGCGTCGCGGCCACGGCCCTGCGAAACGATCTGGCCAAGCGGGGGCCGTTTCTGCGCTGAACTGGGCGGGGCTCCAGGAACGAGCACCCTGGAACCTCGCCCGTCAGCGACCTAGCGCGGATCGCGCAGATAGATGGTCCTGCTGCCGCCACGCAGGAGCAGCCCCAGCACGATGCCGGCCACCGCGGCGATCGCCAAGGCCGGAAGGGGCCTGTCCTTCACGTAGGTCTCGATGGTGTCGAGACGCTCGTGCACCTCGCCGCGCACCGTCTCCAGAGCGCCCTCCAGCGTGTCGCGCACGCCTTCGCTCAGCTTGCCGTAGGTCTGCTGGACGTCGCCTGCCGCTTGATTGAGCTTGCCCTTCATCTGGGTGGCGCTGTCGCCGGTCAACCCGCCGACGGCGTCCTGAACCCGGCCGACGCCCTCGCGGGCGGCGCCTGTAAATTGGTCGTCCATCGGTCTGTCCTTTGCCTGCCGCCGAACGCGGCGAGACACCAATCCGCGAACCCGGGGGGCGTTCCGGGGAATATTCACGGTTGTGCGCAGGGAGACCTATCGGTGCTCCCGATCGATCAGGAGGCGTTCGGCGCGGCGCGCCCTGCGGTTCGTGCGCGCCAGCCGAAGGTAGCCTCCGCATACGACGACGAAGCCTCCCACAACCAAGATCGCGGCCAAGCCGATATGATCACGCACGAGCCAACCATAGAACCGCGCCGCGACGATGACACCCAGCAGGGCGAGCGCTGCCCCGCAGACGCCGGCCATCAAAGCGCCGCCGGCAGGCGGTGGCGCATAGGCCTCGGCCCGATCGCGGGCCAGTCTGTCACGTTCGGTCTCGTTCATTTCGCAGCCTAACATGATCAACCCGCAGGACCGCGTGCTCATTACGCCGAAAGTGTATCGTAACATTCCGTAGACGACAAAATTAAACCTGAGCTTTGGATTTTCCTTTTGAGTTTGATGTATCTATTCACAGCGCCAAGGCGCATACTCTATATTACGCTGCTGGCGTGCGCCGTGACTGAAAACGGCGAAGCTCGCCTCTAGAGCGTCGATCAGGACAATCCATGCCCCAGATCCCGAGTCACCAGCGCGGGGACCGCGCGGGCGCGCCCGAACGACCAGAGATCGGCTCGGCTCGCCCGAGCGTGTCGTCAGGATGAAAACGCTGATTGGGCTCATCAAGCGCTTTCCCATCCTCGCCGCCGCGATGCGCCGCTTCATCTGGTACTCGCCTGGCGAGGTCCGAATGGAAAGCTGGCGGCTGGGTCATCTCCATCGCGGCCGCATCGTCGAAGGCGCGCGACAGGAACTGGCCAAGCCCGACACCAGCCCCGCGCGAGCGGTGCTTCTGCGGATGGTGATCCACAGACAACAGAAGATGGAGACCGCTCTTGAAACCCTCAAATCCAAACATCGGCAGCAGGAGTAGGCGGCCTCTCGCCCAGGCCCCCGCCCATCTGCGCCTGGTCCGGTCGGACGATGAGATCGATCCTGGCCCGCTCAACCTGACGAGCGGTCAGCTCCAATCGCTCCGCGAGCTGGACCGCCGCACCAAGGGCGCCGAGATTCAGCTCAACATAGGCGACGCCCAAAGCCTGACGGCGCTAGGCTTGGCGGAACGAACCCAGTCGGGCTGGAAACTAACGCCGGCGGGCGGCCAGTACCTGCCCGCCCGGCGACGCTGATCCGAAGGTCGAAGACCGTGCCGGGGCCTTCCGAATGAGCGCCTTCGCCGTCATCCTATGGATGGAGTCGGCTTCGACTTCATTCCTGTGAGCGCGGTGCGCACGGCCACCGCCAGGTCGCTGACCTTGAACGGCTTGCGCAGAACCGCTTCGGAATTGACGAGATCACGGATGGCGGCGGCGTCGGCATAGCCGGTGACGAGAAGCACGCCGAGGTTCGGCAAAGCGCTCCTGGCGCGCGACGCCACCTGCGCGCCGTTCATGCCCGGCATGGCGAAGTCCACCACCAGCAGGTCCGGAGCGTCGTTCGCGAGCCGCTGCAGTCCCTCCTGCCCGCCGGCCGCCTCGGTGACGCGGTATCCGAGGGAGCGCAGGCACTGGACGATGAAGCGGCGAACGCTGGGATCGTCGTCGATCACCAGTATGCGCTCGCCCTGGCTGAGCGGCGTTTCCTCCGGCGTCAGGTCGCCGGAACGCACGCGCTCGGCCGCATCGGTGACGGGCAGCCAGATTTCGATCGTGGTTCCCATACCGACCGTGCTGTCGACCCGGACCGCGCCCCCCGACTGGGTGGCGATGCCGTAGACTTGGCTGAGGCCCAGGCCCGTGCCCTTGCCGACGCTCTTGGTCGTGAAGAAGGGATCGAAGACCTTCTGCAACAGCTCGGGCGGAATGCCGTGACCGGTATCGCCGACGGCCACCACGACGTGATCGCCGGGCTGGAGACCCTCGCGCCATTCGTCCGACAGCCTGGTCGAGATCGTCACCTTACCGCCCTCGCCCATGGCGTCGCGGGCGTTGATGGCCAGGTTGAGCACGGCCAGTTCGAGCTGGTTGGCGTCGGCCTTGGCCCGGGCGTCTCCGGCGTCCAGCGCCATCCGCACCTCGACCGTATGGCCCAGGGTTCGGGTCAGGAGATCGTCCATGCCGGCGATGAGGGCGTCGACCTCGACGGGCTGCAAGTCCAGTTGCTGGCTGCGCGAGAACGCCAGGAGCTGGGCGGTGAGCTTGGTCGCGCGCTCGACGCCTTCGCGGGCGTTGAGCGCCATGCGCTGGATCCGGGCGTCCTGACTGCGCCGCTCGATCATGTCGATATTGCCGACGATGGCGGTCAGGAGGTTGTTGAAGTCGTGGGCGATGCCCCCGGTCAACTGGCCGATGGCGTCCATCTTCTGGGCCTGGACGAGCGCGGCCTGGGCCTGCTCCCGCTCGCTGATCTCGGCCAGCAGTCGCTCATTGGCGATCTGGAGGTCGCGGACGCTGTCGGCGATGCGCTGTTCCAGCGTCTCATTCAGCAGCCGCAGCTCGGCCTCGACGGTCTTGCGAGCGGTGATGTCCAGCGTCACCCCGGACAGGCGGCGCGGCTCTTCAGCACGCCGACGATTGAGCCGCCCCCTCACCTGCAGCCAGTGCCAGGAGCCGTCGGGCCAGGCGACGCGGTATTCGGCGTCGTAGTCCTCGCCGCCCGAGACCGACGCCTCCAGCGCGCCTCGGCGCGAGGCCGCATCATCCGGATGCACGGCCGCTTCCACATCGGCGAGCGAAAGGACACGGTCGGGCTCGCGCCCGAAGTGCTCGCGCGCGGCCTCGGACATCGTCAGCGATCCACTGTCCAGATCGAGATCCCATGCGCCCAGCCGCCCCGCTTCGAGGGCGAAGCGCAGCTGCTCTTCGGCTTTCATCTGCGCGAAAAGATGATCGCGCGCCCGATATTGGCGGTGGCGGGCGCGGATGGCCGAATGGGCGGCGCTGACCAGGGTCTCGGCGTTGATCGGCCGCTCCAGGAGCACGATGTTGCCGATCGCCTGCAGGCGCGCAGCATCGGCCTGGGTTCGTTTTCCCGGCTGCTTGGTGACGAGCACGATGAAGGGAAAGTCGGACCAGGCGGGCTGGCCGGCCAGCCAGTCGGTCAGGGCGTCCGTCGCCCCCTGGGCCAGGGCTTCCTCGGTCAGCACGGCCGCGCCGGCCTCGTCCCCCAGCGCCTGCGTCAGCGCCGTGAGATCCGCACAGATCTGCGAGGCGTGGCCGACATTGGCCAGGGTTTCGGCGATCACCAGCGCGTCTCGTCCTCGCGGCGCCAGGATCAGGAAAGGTTCATCCATCCGGACGCCGATCGCCACGTCCCTCGCCGAGCATGCCGACCTTGCCCTCGTAGGACGGCAGGCCCGTCATCACGCCCTGGAAGTCGGTCAGCGCTTCGCCGACCTCGATCCCCGCTTCTGTCAGGCGGATTTCGCGGATGGTCTTCTCGTGAGCCGCGGTGCGGCTCTTGACCGCCGAGATCGCCGTACGCACCGAACCGGCCGCCTCGAAGAAGCGGAACAGCAAGATGCCGTCGCTGAGATAGCTGAGGTCGATGTCGCTGCGCACCTCGCCGATGAAGCCATGCTGGCCCAGGATCAGCAGCGTCACCACGCCCTGCTGGTTCAGGTAGGTGAGAAGCTCGTGCATCTGCAGGAGCAGGAACTTCTGTCCCGGCATGGCCTGAAGATAGGCGTTGAGGCTGTCGATCACGACGGTCAACGCGCCCTGACGCTCGACGGCGTCGCGGACATGGAAGGCGAACTCGCCGGGCGACAGCTCCGCCGGATCGATGGCGCGGATCAGCAACCGCCCCGCCTCCAAGTGCGGACGCAAGTCCATGCCCAGGGCCTTCGATCGCGTCAGCAAAGTCGTCAGGCCTTCGTCGAACAGGTAGTAGGCGACGGTCTCGCCGCGCGCCAGGGCGGTCAGGGCGCAACGCACCGAGGTCGTGGTCTTGCCCACGCCTGACGGTCCGCTGATCAGGGTGTTGGTGCCGCGCGCCAGGCCGCCGCCCATCAGGGCGTCTACGCCCGGCGACCCGGTCGAGACCATCTGCTGGTCGAAATGGGCCGGGTGATTGGCCGCCACCAGGCGCTCGAACACCCGGATGCCGCCGGTATCCAGTTCGAAGTCATGAAAGCCGCCGCGATACTTGATGCCGCGCATCTTGATGACCTCCAGGCGGCGGCGCTGGGCGCCGTACTCCTGGGTCGTCCGCTGCAGGCTGATGACGCCGTGGGCGATGCTGTGCAGCTGGAGGTCGCCGTCCTCGGCGGTCTGATCGTCGAGCAGCAGAACGGTGCACTTGCGCGTGGCGAAGAAGTGCTTCAGCGCCAGGATCTGCCGACGGTGGCGCAGCGGATTCTGGGCCAGCAGCCGCATCTCCGACAGGCTGTCGAAGACCACCCGCATCGGCTTGGTCTCCTCGACTTGCCGCATCACGCCGCGTGTCGTCTCGCCAAGCTCCACGTCGGAGGGATGGAGCACCGACTGCTCGCTGTCGGGATCAAGGCCCTCTTCGCTGACCAGTTCGAACAACGCGATCCCGTCGAGCGACCAGCCGTGGCTCGCGGCCGCGGCGCGCAGTTCGGCGTCGGTCTCGGACAGGGTGATATAGAGCCCGCTTTCGCCGACCTCGCGCCCCTTGAGCAGGAACTGCAACGCCAAGGTGGTCTTGCCCGACCCCGGCGTGCCCTCCACCAGATAGATGCGATCGCGGGTCAGGCCGCCGCCGAGGATGTCGTCCAGGCCAGGCACGCCGGTGCTGACCCGGACGTCATGATTTTCGACCGAGGCTTCCGACATGCTGGCTCCGCAAACGACGCGCCACCCGCGCGCATACCCGGTGAAACACCGGGCGTAAGGTTCAGTTTCAGGACGTGGCGCAATGTCTGCGCCCGGGAGCGCCCAAAGAGGAAAGGCGACGGTTTCCCGTCGCCTCGTCGTTCAGTCGATCGCGCTAGAGCGCGCGGCGGCGGAAGATCAGGTGATAGACGACCAGAACGATCACGGCGCCGATGAAGGCGACGAAGATGCTGTAGAGATTGATGCCGGTCGGGGCCGAATGGCCCAGAGAATTGAAGACGAAGCCGCCGACCAGCGCACCGACGATGCCCAGCACGATGTCCAGGACAATGCCTGAGCCCGTCTTGTTGATGACCTTGCTGGCCAGGAAGCCTGCAATCAGTCCGACCACGAGCCACGCGAGAATTGACATCGGAATACCTTTCAGACGCGAGGATCGCGTGCAGGGTTAAGCCGCGCTCAGTCCGATCGTTCCGTCGTCAGGCGTCCAGTCCCAGGGCATGACGCCGACAGTGTTCGAGATAGGCCCCTTCGTGGGCGGCCGTCAGTTCCACGACGCTCGACCACAGCCAGGACGGCGCATCCAGCAGCCCGGAACGATTGCGGGCCAGCTCGGTCAGCCAGGCCAGTCGCATCTGCGGCTCCATCTGCCGGCCATGGGCGTCGCCGACCACGCGGGCCAGCGAACGCGCCGAGGCCATGGCCTCGTCCGGAGTCAGACCCGTCAGTTCGATCTTCATGTCCTGCGGCATCAGTTCGCGCACGATCACCGACTTGCCCAACAGGCGGCAGGCGGCCATGCGCTGGCCCAGGTTCGGCGACAAGGCCAGGGCGCCGGCGACGATGCGCTCGGCGTTGTCGCGCGGCATCACCGCGCCCGGATCGCGCGGCGCAGCGGCCTTTGCGGCTTCCTTGAGGTCCAGGAAGCAGATCTCGGGTCCGCCATCGCGACCATCGACTTCCAGCAGCACAGCGTAGCGAAGGCGCCCCAGCGAGCTGCAGCCCTTCATCCAGTAGGCCGCGTCGAGCATGCGGATTTCGCTTTTGCGGTCGCGAGACTTCAGGCCGGTGACGAGGTCGCGGATCGGCTGGCCGAGGCACAACGCTTCGAGCTCGCGTCGCTCGGCGCGGCTGACCGGCCAGAACCGCTTGCCGATCGGAATTTCGGGCCTGACGCCGTTGAGGCGTTCGGCGGCCAGATGCTTCCAGGTGCGCCTGGTGGCCTCGCCCAGCACGGCGCCGATCATCGGCGGATGGCGCGACTTGGCCTCGAAGTCCTCGGCCAGGGCCGCCTCGTAGCCTTCGACGACGCCCTCAATCATCCGTGCGGTGATCACGCCCGGCAGGTCCGAGCCGCGCGCCGCCGAGGCCAGCGACAGGCCCAGCCGGATCAGGTCGTGGGCCGGATTGCCGATCACCGTCTGGTCAAGATCGCGGATCTGGATATCGACCCGGCCCTTGGCGTCGGCCAGCGGCCCCATGTTGCCGATATGGCAGTCGCCGCAGATCCAGACCGGCGGCCCGCTGGGCAGCTTGCCGCCGCTGGCCTCGAGCCACTCGTAGAACTTGACGGTGCTGCCGCGCACATAGGCGTGGGCCGAGCGCGCCATCTTCAGGTTACGGGTGCGGGTCAGGATCGGTCCGCGTTCGGAGGGTCGCGGCGCCCTGCTGCTCTTGTCCGCCAGGCTCTTGTCCAATCGCGCTTCGCCCATGCCCTGCCCCTCGACGCTCCCGGTCGGGCGCGGATGACCACAACGGCGGTTCGGATGTCGCGTTCCTGCGCCGGTCGCCGGCGCGGACCGTTTCCCCGGTCTCGCCGGTGCAACGACCTGCAAGCGGGCGGTGTTTGCTCCGTACGCGGCCATCTGAAGGACCCGCACGGGGGAGTATCGATGCCCAGGACCGAAGATGGCGAGCCGCCGGTCGGCGAGATCCTGACGCCCGGCGCGCGTCCCGAGCGGGCGGGCGCCAAGACCACCGGCCAAGCGCCGGCCGCGGCCGTGGCCGCCGCCCTGGCGGCCGACGCCGCGCGTGGCGTCGCTGTTCATGTCGCCTCGAGCGAGCGGCGGGCCGAGGAAATCGGACGCGCCCTGGCGGGCCTTTCCGCCGACATCGAGGTGCTCATCCTACCGCCTTGGGACTGCCTGCCCTACGACCGCGCTTCGCCTTCGCGCGACGTCATGGGCCGCCGCATGCGAACCTTGCGGGCCTTGGCGACCAAGGCGGCCGGTCCCCGCGTCCTAATCGCCTCGCCCGAAGCCTTGGTGCAGCAACTGCCGCCGCGAACCGTCCTTACGACGGCGTTCATGACGCTGCGCTGCGGCGAGCCACTGGACCTGGCGGACCTGGCCCGGTTCGCCGCGCGCACGGGCTATGTCGTCGACGACCGCATCGACGAGCCCGGCGAGATCGCCTTCCTGGGCGAGGTGACCGACATCTTCCCCGCCGACGCCGCGCGCCCGGTTAGGATCATTCTCGACGAGGCCGGACGGGTCGCCGAGATCCGCCTCTACGCCCCCCTGAGCCAGCGCACGGAGGGACAGGTCGAGGCGCTGCTGCTCGGCCCCGCCAGCGAATGGATCGCAGATGCGGCGGATGGAGACGCCGACCAAGACGAACCGGTCGCGCCCCGACCGCAAGGCCTGGAGCACAGCCTGGCCGATCGCTACGGCGCCCTGGAAACCCTGTTCGACTTGCTGCCCAAGGCGCGCGTCTCCCAGGACAGCAAGACCGCCGAGCGCCTGGCGGATGTCGAGTTGCATGTCATCGAGGCGTTCGAGGCCCGGCAGAGCCTGGGCGGGATCGACGGCCAGTCGCCGCCCTCCCCCGACGGCCTCTACTTGTTGGGCGCGGCGCTCGCCACCGGCCTGGCGGGCTGGAAGGCGCGCGATCTCGACTTGGCGGGTGTCGCACCGATCCCGAACCTGGCGATCCAGCGCAATCCGGGACGGGCCTTCTGCGATCTGGTCGAAGACCAGCGCCAAGCCCACCACCGTGTGGTGCTGGCTGGCCTGAAGCACGAGCAACGGCCGCTGGCCAAGGCGCTGGTGCGGGGCCTCGACCTCAAGCCGAAACCTGTCGCGAACTGGGCCGCCGCCTTGGCGGCCGACCTCGGCGAAGTGGTCGCCCTGGAGGTTGATTTCGACGCCGGCTTCATCACCGCAGCCGCCGGCCTGGCGGTGATCGCCGCCAGCGACGTTGTCGGCGGCCGGATCGCGGCCAAAAGCGCGGCGAGCGCAACGGATCTCCTGAGCGAGCCGGACCTGCGGATCGGCGACGTGGTGCTGCACGAGGACCATGGCGTCGGCGTGCTGCGTGACCTTAAGACGGTAGAGATCGACGGCTTGGACCGCGACACCCTGCAGCTGGAGTATCACGGCGGCGACAGCGTCCTGGCCCCGATCGAGGAGATCGGCCGCATCTGGCGCTACGGCGCAGAGACCTCGGCCGTCACCCTCGACCGCCTTAAGGGCGACGGCTGGCAAGCCCGGCGGTCGCAGGTCAGTCGCCAGGTCGACGAGACGGCAGTTCTACTGGTCGCCCTGGCCAAGGCGCGGCAGGCCAGGACGTGTGAGCCCATCGCGCCGCCCAAGGCGGCCTACGCCAAGTTCGCCGCCCGCTTCGCCTATCCGGAGACCCCCGACCAGTCGGCCGCCATCGAGGCCGTGCTGGCCGACCTGGCCAGCGGCCGTCCGATGGACCGGCTGGTCTGTGGCGACGTCGGCTTCGGCAAGACCGAGGTCGCCCTGCGCGCGGCAGCCGCCGTCGCCCTGAGCGGACGGCAGGTCGCCATCGCCGCCCCGACCACGGTGCTGGCCCGCCAGCACTACGACACCTTCCGCCGGCGTTTCACCGGCACGGGGATCGGCGTCGCCCACCTCTCACGGCTGGTGACGCCGGCCGAGGCCCGCGTCGTCAGGCAAGGCCTGGAAAGCGGTGAGGTCCGTATCGTCATCGGCACCCAGGCCCTGGCAGGCAAGGAGGTGGTTTTCGACAACCTGGGCCTGATGATCATCGACGAGGAGCAGAAGTTCGGGGCCGCCCTGAAGGCGCAACTGCGCGACCTGGCACAGGACGGACACCTGCTGACCCTGACCGCCACGCCGATCCCGCGTACCCTGCAGGCGGCCATGGTCGGCATCCAGGATGTCAGCCTGATCGCCAGTCCGCCGGCCCGCCGCCGGCCGATCCGCACCTTCCTGGCGCCGTTCGATCCGGCCAGTCTGCGCACCGCCCTGATGCGCGAGAAGCGGCGCGGCGGCCAGAGCTTCTTCGTTGTGCCGCGCATCGAGGACATCGCGCCCCTGGCCGAGCGATTGGCGGAGCTGGCGCCGGAGCTTTCCATGCGCATCGCCCACGGGGCCCTGCCGGCCGAGGAGGCCGACGCGGTGATGGTCGGGTTCGCCGATGGCGACGGCGACGTGCTGCTGGCCACCAACATCATCGAGAGCGGGCTGGACGTGCCGCGGGCCAATACCATGCTGGTCTGGCGCCCCGACCGCTTTGGCCTGTCGCAACTGCACCAGTTGCGCGGCCGGGTCGGTCGAGGGCGGGTGCAGGGCATAGCCTATCTGCTGGCCGATCCGGACGACGACATGTCCGAGGCCACCCGCGCGCGCCTGTCGACGCTGGAGGCCTTCGACCGCCTGGGCTCGGGCCTGGCGATCAGCGCCCGCGACCTGGACCTGCGCGGCGGCGGCGACCTGGTCGGCGACGACCAGGCCGGACATATCAAGATGATCGGGGCGGCCCTGTATCAGCGTCTGCTGGAGCGGGCGGTGCGGGTGGCGCGCGGCGAGGTCGAGGCAGCCGAATGGACGCCTGTGCTGAACCTGGGCCAGGCCGGGGCCATCCCGCTGGACTACGTTCCCGACCCGGTCACGCGGATCAACCTCTATGCCCGCCTGGCGCGCCTTTCGAGCCTGGCCGAGATCGACGCCTTCGAGGAGGAGCTCGACGACCGGTTTGGGCCCACGCCGGATCTCGCCGCCAGCCTGCTGGACCTCGCCCGATTGCAAATCCTGGCCCGCGCGGCGGACGTCCGCCAGGTCGGCGCGGGTCCCAAGGGCTTGGCCTTCACCCTGTCGCCGGAAGCGGCCAAGGGCGCGCTGGCCCGCGTCGCGTCCATCGCGCCTCAGGCTCGGCTGGACGAGGACCGATTGCTGATCGCCGGCGCCTCCGAAGACGCCGATCAGCGTCGCCATCTGGTCGAACGCCTACTACTGGCGCTCGCCGGCTGATCCGCGCCCGCCCTGTCGCGGCAGGGCCACCGATTTCATCGAACCGCCTGGCCCGCAAAGCTGTTTCCAAAGTCTAGCCCGCAGGACGCCAATGCCCCCTTCCCCACCGCCGAAGCCTAAGACTCGCATCAAACCCTATGAGGGGCCGGCCGGCGGCTACGGATCGCTCTCCGGCATGGCCAAGGTCGCCCTGCATGCTGCGCCGCCGCCGTTAGAGGCGGCGCGGCAGTTGCTGCGGCAGAACAAGACCGAGGGCTTCGCCTGCGTCAGCTGCGCCTGGCCCAAGCCCGCCAAGCCGCATCCGGCGGAATTCTGCGAGAACGGCGCCAAGGCTACGGCCTGGGACCTGACCCGTCGGCGCTGCACGCCGGAGTTCTTCGCCCGCCACACGCTGACGGAACTGCTGGACTGGAGCGACTATGATCTCGAACAGGCCGGCCGCCTGCCCGACGCGATGCGCTACGACGCCGCCAGCGATCGCTACGTTCCCTGCGGCTGGGACGAGGCTTTCGCGGCGATTGGCGCCGAGCTCAAGGCGCTCGATCCGACCAAGGTGACCTTCTACGCCTCGGGCCGCGCATCGCTGGAGACGTCGTACATGTGGGCGCTGATGGCGCGGCTCTACGGCAGCCAGAACCTGCCCGACAGCTCCAACATGTGCCACGAATCCACCTCGGTGGGCCTCAAGCAGAGCATCGGCTCGCCCGTGGGCACGGTGCTGCTGGAGGACTTCGAGGCCACGGACGCCATCTTCTTTTTCGGCCAGAACGTCGGGTCCAATAGCCCGCGCCTGTTGCACGACCTGCAGAAGGCGGTGCGGCGCGGAGTGCCGATCGTGACCTTCAACCCGTTGAGGGAAGCGGGGCTGGAGCGATTCCAGAACCCGCAGTCGTTCCAGATGGTCACCGGCCAGGCGACCAAGATCAGCGTCCAGTATCACCAGCCTCGCGCCGGCGGGGACCTGGGGGTGCTGACCGGGCTGTGCAAGGCCGTGATCGCCGCCGACGAGGCGGCCCAGGCGAGCGGCGGCCTGCCGGTGCTCGACCACGGCTTCATCGCCGAACACACCCAGGGCTTCGAGGCCTTCGCCGCCTTCTGCCGGGACACGGGCTGGGACGAGATCGAAGCGGCCAGCGGCTTGCCTCGCGCCGAGATCGAAGCGGCCGCCGCGATCTATGCCAAGGCACCCGCCGCAATCTGCGTCTACGGCATGGGGCTGACCCAGCACGTGCTCGGCGTCGAGAACGTCCACATGGTCTGCAACCTGCTGCTGCTGCGCGGCAATGTCGGCCGGCCTGGTACGGGTCCCTGCCCTGTCCGCGGCCATTCGAACGTCCAGGGGCAGCGCACGGTCGGGATCACCGAGAAGCCGGAGCTGGCGCCGCTCGACACCCTCAAGGCGCAGTACGGCTTCGAGCCGCCGCGCGAGAAGGGCTGGAACACGGTCGAGGTCTGCGAGGCGGTGCTGAAAGGCGAGGCCCAGGGCTTCGTCAGCCTGGGCGGCAACTTCCTGCGCGCGGTTCCCGACAGCCCGCGCGTCGAGGCCGCCTGGCGTCGCCAGAGACTGACGGTGCAGATCGCAACCAAGCTCAATCGCAGCCATCTGGTCTGCGGCAAGGTGGCCTATCTGCTGCCGTGCCTGTCCCGCATCGAGCGTGACGAGCAGGCGAGCGGTCCGCAGACCGTTTCGGTGGAGGACAGCTCCAGCTGCATCCACGCCTCGTTCGGCGACAAGGCGCCGGCCGGGCCGAACCTGCGGTCAGAACCGGCGATCGTCGCCGGCATCGCCAAGGCGACCCTGCCGCAGAACCCGAAACTCGACTGGGACCGGTGGCTAGCCGACTACGCCCTGGTGCGCGACGCCATCGAGGCGACCTACCCCGACTGGTTCAAGGGCTTCAACCGACGCTTCCACCAACCCGGCGGCTTCCACCGGCCCAACAAGGCCCGGCAGCGCAACTTCTCCGAAGCGACCGGCGGCAAGGCCAATTTTCTCAAGCCGTCGAGCCTGTCGGCCACCGGCTTCGAGGACGCCCCGGACGTCTTCCGCCTGATGACCCTGCGGTCGAACGACCAGTTCAACACCACGGTCTATGGCTACGAGGACCGTTTCCGAGGCGTCAGCGGCGGCCGCGACGTGCTGTTCGTCAACTGCGACGACATGCGCTCGCTCGGCCTGGTCGAAGGCCAGCGCGCCGGCCTCGCCACCGTCGCCGAGGACGGGGTCGAGCGGACGATGGGCGGCCTGCGCGTCACCGGCTACGACATTCCGCGCGGGTGCCTGGGAACCTACTATCCCGAATGCAACGTCCTCGTGCCGGTGGGCCACCACGCCCAGGGCAGCATGACCCCGGCCTCCAAGAGCGTGCCCGTGCGGATCGTGCCTGGGTAGGCTCAGCCGAGATCCGCAACGGCGGCCGGCTCGTGCAGCGGGCAGCCGGTCCGCGTCAGGCGAAACTCCTGCGAGGCCTGATAGACGGCCTTGCGCACGCGCATGATCGAACCGAGCGGCTGGTGGGCGGCCAGGCCGTGCCAGGGGCTGAAGGCCGAGGCGTCGTTGATCCGAGGCGAGCGGGCCTCGTCCCAGCTGGCCTGCGGGCCGGCCACGAGACGGGCGACCGGCAGATACGGACTTTCGTCTTCCGGCCACGGCTTGTGGGCCTCCTCGATCGGCATGGTGTCGGCGTTGGTGCGCAGCTGGACCACGACCTCCCACTCCCCGCCCTGGCCAGCGAAGAACTCGGCGACCGCCTCGCGCAGGCCGTCCGGCTTGCCGTCCAGGTCGACCGGCTTGTCGGTCAGAGCCGTCAGGGCGGGCGCGATCGGCCGCACGCCGAGCTTGGCGACATGATCGCCGAACCGGATCGGGGCCATGCTGAAGAAGCTTTCGCCCAGGATATGCGTCCTGGGATGGCCGCCCAGCGATTTCAGGGTCGCGCTCTGCCCGCCCGCCGCCTCGACCAGGGTCTCGGCGCCGCCCAGCACCGCCGACAGCACCTTCTTGAGGCCCTCGGCCTTGTCGGTAGTGGCCGCCAGCAGCTTGACGTTGGCCAGAAACGCCTTGGCGTTGGGCGTGGCGAAGGCCTTGCCGTTGACCAGCAGGAAGTCCTGGGTCGTCGCGCCCTCGGACCCCGGCAGGCGCTCGCCTTCGACGTCGAACACCTTGATCGCCAGGCCGCGCGGGGTGGAGACCTTGTCGTCAAGGATATCGCCCGGCGAGGTCGAGAACCGCATCACCACGTCGTGGGCGCCGGCCTGGGCGAAGAGACCTTGGGCTAGCACCGGCGGCAGGTCCTGCGGCAGGTCCTGCGGCACGATCAACTGGCCCTGCACGACACCGTGCGGCTTGGCATGCACCGCTCGCATCGCATGACCGCCGTCCTCGTAGGTGATCTCGGCGATCTTGCGCATCTGGTCGATCAGGCCCTGGGTCGTCTCGGCCTCGCCCTTTTCGGGCGTCTCGATCGACGGGTCGTAGGGCAACGGACGAATGGCGGGGTCAAGGGTCATGGCGGCTCCAGGGTCGGCGTCCCATGCCAACCCCGGCGACCCGCAAGCGTTCCGCCGAACGGCGCGCCCCCCATTAGGCCACGGCCGGCCGGCGAACCTCGTCCAGCCTGGCCAGGCAGGCCGCCAGCCAGGCGCGATCGACTCCGATGAGCGGGCTCCAATAGCAGCGAGCGGGGCGAGCTTGGGGCTCCGAACGTGGCTGATCGACCATGTGGCTCTCCTTCGCACGGAGAAAGGCCTCGGTCTCGCGGAAGTTCCGCTATCGCGTCATCGCGAAACTCACGGCGGGTTCGCAGTCATGGAATCGGTCCAGCGCAGACTGATCGTCATTTCGCGGCAAAGCCCGACCATACGAGGGGGCTCACAGAGCGCCTCCGGCGTTCAAACGACCGAGTGAAAACCGAAACGCTGCATGGCTGGGCCGAACGAACCATCATGTTGCCGGCCGGCTGGACCGCCATCGAGATGGACCTGCTGTGGATCAGCCGGCGGCCGATGCGACTCGTCAAAAGGCAGGGCGAAACAGCCGTGCTGGAGCCCTTATTCGGAGCCGGAGGATCGTCGCCAGGCCGCAATCATTTCCCTGAGGACCGGGCGTTCATGCTAATGTCGCTTTGAGGCGCTCAGTCACGCCATCAGATCGGTTCGTCGGACGCTTAAGCGCCAAGATCCCGACGCGTCGACCGCCCATCACCTTCGCTATCGTCCCCACGGAGCTTTTGCTCCGCCGGCTCGTCGCGCCCTCATTGCCATCGAAAGGAACGCCTCTTGTCCAAAGGCAACCGAGAAGTCCGCAAACCCAAGGCAATCAAGCCCAAGGTGATCACCGCTACGCCGTCGGCCTCTTTGGCGACGGCCGCATCGCGAAAAAAATGATCCTCCGCCGCGATGGCGGCGCGCCAAGAAAGGCGACCAGATGAAAACCTATCCCGGAACGCGCTCATCCCCGCCAAAGGGCTGCAACGATCCGCGCTCAACCTCGAGCCAAAACTCCAGGCCCCGCCCGATCGATCCCGACGCCCTGCGCGGGACCAAGTCCTGATCGCCCGGACGTCCTGGTGTGGTCACAACGCCCCCGCCACGGCCACGCAACCATGACCCGCTATTTCTGCTAGCCCAGGCGGCTCTGGCGTAGTGCGGCGCAGTGCGGCGCAGTGCGGCGTAGGCTTGGCGCGCCGCAATGCACAATAACGAGCACTACGTATTCTCTATTTCACTCTAACATACGCTAGCATTATCACGAGGCGGATCTTTTTCGTTAACTCCTACGATAATTGAAAGCCTCGAAGATACTTTCAAACTTATGGTCAGATGGTGCTCTTGCTGTCTGACAAAGGGAAGACGCTGCCCCCTTTTCGACATACGGCCTCAACCTCCCCCTGGAGACACGTAGGCGTCTGCCGGGAAGGCCGGGCCCTAGCCTTAAATTGGATTTCTATTCGCCTTCAGAGACTTAGATACGCAGCCAAGCTATACGTTCGCCCCCACATGCGACTTGCCTTCGCCACCCGTGGGCGCGGCCGGTGACGGATGGACTGTTTCCAGGTTTTCGCGCCAAGGCCAAAAACCCCTGGCTTCAAGATCCGCCAAATCGGCTGTCCAACTGGGCGACAGCCGCATATTGATACCTTGAGCGCGCAACCTGATCGTCAGACGTCGTTTCAAGGATCACCGCCTTTGAAGCTGGAATGGATCTTCCGCGTCTCGGCGCCGCTACGGGCCGCGCCGGTGGTGCTGCGCTACGTGCTTGCGAGCGCCATCATCCTGCTGTTCTTCGCGCTTCGCTTGGCGGCCGCGCCCTATATGGGCGGGTTTCCATTCCTGCTTTTCTTTCCGGCGATCATCCTGATCTCGGCGCTGTTCGACCGAGGGACGGGGGTCTTCGCCGTCCTGCTGAGCGCCGGTATGGCTTGGTACTTTTTCGTCCCGACCTTCCACTCGTTCGAGCTGCCGAACCTGAAGGACGCCCTGCCCCTGGCGCTCTACGTGCTTATCGGCCTGTTCCTGGCCGTGACGGTCGAGGCTTTGCGCTCAACCGCCGAGCGCCTGGCCAAGACAAGCCTAGCGCTGGAACGCGCTAACGACTTCAACAAGCTGCTGATCGAAGACATCATCCATCGGGTCAAGAACCACCTGGCCTCGGTCAATGGTCTTTTGCACCTGTCCTTCAGGGAGATCAGCGATCCCGACGCGCAGCGCGCAGTAAAGGAGGCGACCGGCCGCATCGGGGTTCTGGGCAGGCTCTACAGCCGCCTGCACCTTTCCGATGAAGCGACCTCCATCTGCGCGCGGGACTACATCTGCTCGATCTGCGACGACCTGCGCGACGGTGTTATCGGGGTTCGCCCCGTAGGCTTGCGCGTGGACGTCGCCAGGATCGATATCGGCTCAATGGCGGCCGTGCCGATCGGCTTGATCGTCAACGAACTGGTGGAGAACGCCCTCAAATACGCGTTCCCCGACGTTCGGGCCGGCGTGATCACCGTCGCCTTCGACCGCGACGGGCTGGGAAAGCTTCACTTGGCCGTCGCCGACGACGGGGTAGGTTTTGATCCTGCTTCAAGCCGCAAGGGCGGCGGTACGCGGCTGGTCCACTCGCTCGTCCAGCAACTGCATGGTGAGCTCGAACGATCCGGCCCGCCGGGCACAGCGTACGACATCAGATTTCCATCCGAGCCATTGGGATCCATGCGCTGAGCAGAATGGCTGAGCGAGCCCTTTTCCAGCTTGTTCGGCCGCCATATTCCCGTCGACCGGCGCAGATCAGCTCGCGTGCTCGGGCTTGCCCTTGCGCTTGGTCTGCGCGAACTCTTCTAGCTGCTTCTCACTCATCGACAGCATCGACTTGGACGCGCCCTTGAGCTTGCTCTTGGGGGTATCGCCGCGCTTGGCCGACAAGGCGGCTCCGGCGGCCTTCTGCTGGGCTGCTGACTTGGCGGGCATGACGGTCTCCATCTGACTGTTCCCGCTACAACGCCCAACGCTCCCGCCAAGGTTCTCGCCCCCGCCGGTCCGAGCGCCGGTGGCGGAACACCGTCGCCGGCGCTCCCGTTGATCCCCACACCCTGGAGACTGATATGACCAAGGACGATCGCCTGCGCATGCAGGATCCGCGCGAGCAGTACCCCAAGCCGCCCTTCCCGGCCCAGCCGCAGCCGGCGCCGGGCCTCGCCGCCAAGATGCATCCCAAGCCGGACCACGGCGAGGAAAGCTATCGCGGCGCGGGCAAGCTGGTGGGCCGCAAGGCGCTGATCACCGGCGCGGACTCCGGCATCGGCCGCGCCGCCGCCATCGCCTTTGCCCGCGAAGGGGCCGACGTGGCCATCGGCTATCTGCCGAGCGAGGAGAGCGACGCGCGCGAGGTCATCGCCCTGATCGAGGCCGAGGGTCGCAAGGCCATCGCCCTTCCCGGCGACATCAAGGGCGAGGCCTTCTGCCGTGAGCTCGTGGCCAAGGCGGTCGAGGGTCTGGGCGGGCTCGACATTCTGGTCAACAACGCCGGCAAGCAGGTCAGCCGTCCCGACATCGCCGCCATCGACAGCGAGCAGTTCGACCACACGCTGAAGACCAATCTCTACGCCATGTTCTGGATCACCCAGGCAGCGCGGCCTCACCTGAGGCCGGGGGCGGCGGTGATCAACACCGCTTCAGTCCAGGCCTACGAGCCGTCCGAGAACCTCTTGGACTACGCCACCACCAAGGCCGGCATCGTCGCCTTCACCAAGGCGTTGGCCAAGCAGCTGATCAAGGACGGCGTGCGGGCAAACGCCGTCGCGCCCGGCCCGTTCTGGACGGTGCTGCAGCCCAGCGGCGGCCAGACCCAGGAGAAGGTCCAGCACTTTGGCGAACACAGCCAGTTCGGCCGCCCCGGCCAGCCGGTGGAGATCGCGCCGGTCTATGTGCTTCTCGCTTCGCAGGAGGCCAGCTTCACGACCGGTGAGGTCTATGGCGTGACCGGCGGCGCCGGCATCGCCTGACGTCGCTCCTCCGCGACCCCAGTGGGCGCTTTGGAGATTGAGGACCAGGCCACGGAACGTCCCCTCCTCCGCCGGTGTTGTCGCACCAAGCGTCGGTGGAGAGTTCGATGTCGGTCATGGTTCGCCTACTGGGCGCTCTCCTAGTTCTGATCGGTCTGGTGCTGGGCGTCGGCGGAGCGTGGCTCGCCGTCCTTGGCGGGTCGCCCTACTACGTCTTGGCAGGGATCGGCCTGTTGGCCGCCGGCGTGCTGATCGCCAGGCTGAAGCAGACCGGCGCGACCGTCTACTTCGTCGTCTTCGCCCTGACCCTGGTCTGGGCGCTGTGGGAGACCGGGCTGGACGGCTGGGCCCTCGTGCCGCGTCTCGTCGCGCCGCTGGTGATCCTGCTGCTGGTCGTGCTGTCGCTGCCGGTGCTGACCCGGCGGGGCAGCAAGCCAATGCTGGCCGGCCTGGCCGCGTTCGTCGTTCTGGTCGGCGCAGGCGGAGCGATCATCGTCGTCGCCAATCGCCCGACGCCGGCCAAGCCCCTGCCCGCGGCGCTCGCCGGACCCGGCGCGGCGATGGGCGCCGACTGGATCGCCTATGGCGCCTCGCACGACGCCCAGCGCTTCTCGGCCGCCGCCCAGATCACCAAGGCCAATGTCGACAAGCTGGAGCGCGTTTGGACTTTCCGCACCGGTGACCTGCCCGAGAAGTTCGGGGCCGAGACCACGCCGCTGAAGATCGGCGACAGCGTCTATCTGTGCTCGGCGATGAACAAGCTGTTCGCGCTGGACGCTCGCGATGGCAAGCAGCGCTGGGCCTACGATCCGAAGGTCTCCAAGGACGCCATCCCCTACACCGCCGCCTGCCGGGGCGTGACCTATTTCGTCCAGCCTGGCGCCGCGCCGGACGCCGCCTGCGCCGCACGGATCATCGAGGGCACGCTGGACGGCCGGCTGATCGCCGTCGACGCTCGCAGCGGAAAGCCCTGCGCGGGCTTTGGCCAAGGCGGCCAGGTCGACATCAAGATCGGTATGGGCAAGGTCGTGCCCGGCATGGTGTCGATCACCTCTGCGCCGACCATCGTGCGCGGGATCATCGTCACCGGCCACCAGGTGCTGGACGGCCAAAAGCGCTGGGCGCCGTCGGGCGTCATCCAGGGCTACGACGCCGTCACCGGCCAGATGCGCTTTGCCTGGGACATGATGGCGCCCGACATCACCGGCCTGCCGCCGCAAGGACGCACCTACACGCCTGGCACGCCGAACATGTGGACCACGGCCACGGGCGACGACGCCCTGGGTCTCGTCTACCTGCCCATGGGCAATTCGGCCGCCGACTACTACAGCTCGCTGCGCCGCCCGGCGGAGAAGGAATGGTCCTCGGCCCTGGTGGCGCTGGACCTGGCCACCGGCAAGCCGCGCTGGAAGTTCCAGACCGCCCACAACGACGTCTGGGACTACGACCTGGGCTCGCAGGGCGCGCTGGTCGACTTCCCCACGGCGGGCGGCCCCGTGCCGGCTATCATCCTGCCCAGCAAACAGGGCGAGGTCTACATCCTCGACCGCCGCACCGGCCGCCCGCTGACGGGTGTCGAGGAGCGCCCGGTTCCCGGCGGCGGGGGCGAGCCGGCCGAACGGGCCAAGACCCAGCCCTTCTCGCTCTATCACAGCCTGGCCAAGCCTCGTCTGACCGAGAAGGACATGTGGGGCATGTCGCCGATCGACCAGATGATCTGCCGCATCCAGTTCAAGCGCGCGATCTATGACGGCCCCTACACGCCGCCGCAGGCCAAGGCCCGCTGGATCCAGTATCCCGGCTATAACGGTGGCTCGGACTGGGGCGGCATCGCGCTGGACCCGCGCCGCGGCGTGATCGTCGCCAACTACAACGACATGCCCAACTACAACCAACTGGTGCCGCGCGCCGTGGCCGACGCCAAGGGCTGGTTCCCGCGCGGTGATCCGCGCGAGAAGACCAAGGCTGGCGGCGCCGAGGGCGCGGGCGATCCGCAGACGGGCGTTCCCTACGCCATCGACGTCAACGCCGGCTGGCGGATGCCGGGCACGGGCATGCTTTGCAAGCGCCCGCCCTACGGCGGTATCCGCGCCATCGACCTGAAGAGCGGCGCGACGCTGTGGGACCGTCCGTTCGGCACGGCGCGGCGCAATGGGCCGTTCGGCGTTCCCTCAATGCTGCCGGTCGACATCGGCACGCCCAACAACGGCGGCTCCGCGGTGACGGCCAGCGGCCTGGTCTTCATCGCAGCGGCGACCGACAACCTCTTCCGCGCCATCGACATCGAGACCGGCAAGACAGTGTGGAGCGACGTACTGCCGGCCGGCGGCCAGGCCAATCCCATGGTCTATGAGCAGGACGGCCGCCAG
Organism: Caulobacter sp. D5; assembly: GCF_003185805.1. GTDB lineage: Bacteria > Pseudomonadota > Alphaproteobacteria > Caulobacterales > Caulobacteraceae > Caulobacter. The sequence goes on along the minus strand of NZ_QHJY01000070.1, from coordinate 15,804 downwards.
TATGTGGTGATCATGGCCGGCGGCCATCACTTCATGGAGACGCCCGAGGGCGACTACCTGATCGCCTACGCCCTGCCTAAGGGCTGAAGCATGGAGACCTGGACGCCCTACTGCGGCGCCGGCCCCTCGCCGGCCGAGATCTGGAGCCGGTGGAACTTGGATCCGTGGCTGATGGGCGCATTGGCGATGGCGGCTTGCGCGCTGTGGATTGCAGCGCCCAAAAGGCGCGGCCTCTCCGTGGCGGCGATGGCGGTGCTGGCGCTGAGCTTCGTCTCGCCGCTGTGCGCGCTGAGCTCGGCGCTATTCTCGGCCCGGACGCTGCATCACGTGCTGCTGACCAGTCTTGCCGCGCCGCTGTTGGCCAGGTCTCTTCCACGCGCACGGACCGGAGGCCTGGCCGCGACGACCCTGGCCTTCGCGGCGGCGTTCTGGGCCTGGCACGTCCCGGCGCTCTATGGCGCTGCGCTGGCGAGCGACGGCGTCTACTGGCTGATGCAGGCGAGCCTTCTGCTGAGCGCGACGCTGCTGTGGCGCGCGGTGCGAGCCGCCCCCGCGCCGGCCGCCGTCGCCGCTCTGCTGGCGACCACCGTGCAGATGGGCCTGCTGGGCGCCCTGCTGACCTTCATGCCCCGCGCCCTGTATGCGCCGCACGCCCTGACGACCACGTCCTGGGGCCTCTCGCCGCTGGACGACCAGCAGTTGGCGGGTCTCGTCATGTGGATCCCGGCCGCCGGAGTCTATCTAGCCGCGGCTCTGGCCCTGCTCGGGCGCCAGCTACGCGGCGCGGCGGTCGCCGCCCGATGATCGACCGGCTGATCGAGAACCTCTTCGAATGGGCCGCCGGCCATGCCGACGAGGGACGCTATTCGCCGGTCGCCATCGTCTTCCACTGGACAATGGCCGGGCTCGTCGCCTTCCAGCTCGGCTGGGGTTGGTGGATGGGCCGCGCCGCGCCCGGCGCCCAGATGCAGGCGGCCTACGCACTGCACTACCTGATCGGCGTGTTGATGCTGGTCCTGGTGCTGGGCCGTGTGGGCGGGCGGCTGTTCGCCCCAGCCGTCATCAATGACGCCGACAAACCGGGCTGGGAGAGCACGGCGGCCCATACCACCCACTACGTCTTCTACACCTGCCTGTTCGGCCTGCCTCTGACCGGCTGGGCGATGGTGTCGGCCACTAGCCGCGAGACGGAACTGACCCTGCTCAACCTCGCGCCCTGGCCCCTGCTGCCGTTCGGCGAGCTTCCCCACGCGACGCTGTGGGCCATCGAGGCCCTCGCCGAGTGGCTGCACTGGGGCCTGGCGTTGTGTCTCGTCGCGATGATCCCGATCCATGTCGGCGCGGCGCTGAAGCACCACCTCATCGATCGCGACGACGTGCTTCACGGGATGCTGCCGATCCTGCCGCGGCGGCCGCGACGGCGGACGCGCTGGCAACGCCGCTGGCGGGCGCTGGAGAAGCAGGTTGCGTCTCTGACCAGGCCGCTAAGGCGGCGGCTTCGCTTTCGGTGAGCTTGGCGGCGACCGTCGTCATCACGCCGCGCGGGTCGTTGCGCCGCGTGGCGCGCTTCCAGCGCTGTAGCTGATCCAGAGTATAGGCGGCCGGCTGCCCGCCCAGGGCGGGCTGGCCCGCGCCGACGCCCTGGGCCTGGGCGCCGTGACAGTCGGCGCAGGGCGCCAGGCCGCGCGCAGGATCGCCGAGCGTCCAAAGCCGGGGCGGCGCTGCGCCGGAGGCCGGCGCCGCCCTGACCGGAAAGCTGGCGTAATAGGCCGCCACGGCGCGCCGGGACCGATCGTCCAGCGGCTTGGCGACGGGTCCCATCACCTTGTCGGGCCGGATGCCCGAGGCGTAGTCCTCCATCTGCTTTTGCAGGTAGCCGGCGTCCAGACCGGCCAGCCTCGGAACCGAGACGCCGTCGCCAAGGCCATCGAGGCCATGGCAGGAAAAGCAGGCCTTGGCCGCTCCGCCCGCGCCGCCGCTCATGGCGATGGTTCGGCCATCGAGGCTCAGGCGTCGATCGGTCTCGCCGGGCGCGCGACCGCAGGCCAACAGAACCCCGACGGCGACGAAGATCAGCAAAAGGACGGTCGGGCGGCCCACCCCGCCTAAACCCGGCGGAACCGCGACTGTTCCGGCGGGTTGAGCCCTTGCGCTCGAAAGGGCCAGGGGCTTCGAAGGGGCAGGCTTGAGCGGCGGAACCAAGACAGCGCAGGCAGCGATGATCGGCCTGGCCGGGGCGGGCCTGCTGGCCTGCGCCGAAAAACCCGCTGCGCAACGGCAGGTGACCGGCGCGGACCCCGCCCGGGGCCTGGCCCTGATCAAGGCCGAGGGCTGCGGCGCCTGCCATCGCATCCCGGGCGTGACATGGCCCAAGGGCGCGGTGGGCGGCGCGCTGGACGATCTCCCGCGTCAAGCGCTGATCGCCGGCCGCTTTCCCAACCGTCCAGGCGTGCTGATCGCCTGGCTGCGCGATGCGCCGGCCATGGCCCCCGACACCGCCATGCCCGCGTCTGGCCTGACAGACGCCCAAGCCCGCGACATCGCGGCCTATCTCTATGCGTCCGATGCCAACTGAGACGCCGCCCGCCTCCGAAAGCTTCAAGGGCTGGCCGCCGCCGGCCCTGGACCCGGCCGGGCCATTCGCCGCGCCTCTGAACAGCCTGACCTGGGGCCTTCTGGCCATGTCCGCTGCGGTGCTGGCGATCGTCGTCATCGCCCTGGCCCTGGCGCTGTTCGCACCGCGGGCCTGGCGCAGGCGTCTGGGCGCCGAGCGTCTCGTCTGGATCGCCGGGATCGCCTTGCCGGTCGTCGTCTTGAGCGCCCTGCTCGTTTGGGGCCTTTCCCTGACCCATCGCCTCAGCGAGCCGCCCCGCCCGGGCGAGCTGCGCATCCGGGTCACCGGCGAGATGTGGTGGTGGCGCGTGGCCTATCTGGAGGCGTCCGGCGCCGAGGCCTTCCAGGATGCCAACGAGATCCACATTCCCGTCGGCCGCCCCGTGGCGCTGGAACTGGAGTCGACCGACGTCATCCATAGCCTGTGGATCCCGCGGCTGAACGGCAAGCTCGACATGATCCCCGGCCGCCGCAACATCCTGCGCATCCAGGCCGACCAGCCCGGCGAGTACGGCGCCCAGTGCGCCGAGTTCTGCGGCGGGCCGCATGCGCTGATGGCCCTGGTCGTCGTCGCCCACGCGCCAGGCGACTTCGAGACCTGGAAAGCCAGGCAAGCCGCCCCCGCCGTCGCTTCGCCGGTCCATGCCGCCGGCAAGGCGGTGTTCGAGCGCGCCGGCTGCGGGGCCTGCCACGCCATTCGAGGAACCAACGCCAACGGCCTGGCGGGTCCGGACCTGACCCATGTCGGCGCCCGACGCATCCTGGGCGCGGGCGTCCTGCCCAACAACCAGGGAACCCTGGCCGGCTGGATCGGCGACAGCCAGGCGATCAAGCCGGGCAACCGCATGCCCGCCTATCCGGTGCTGACGGGGAAGGAACTGCGCGACGTCTCGGCCTATCTGGAGAGCCTGAAGTGAGCGGCCCTCCCCCGCCGTCGGAGACCGGCTTCGACACCAGCCTCTATGAACGCTTCCCGACCAAGGGGCGACGGCCGAAGGGCGAGCTGGAGCAGCTGGAGGCGATCTGGTGCGCGCCCAAGGGCTGGCAGTGGATCACCGTCATCAACAATAACTATGTCGGCGTCTACTACGTCGGCGCGGCCATGCTGTTCTTCGTGCTGGCCGGGGTGCTGGCGCTCCTGATGCGCACGCAGCTGGCCCTGCCGATGCAGGGCGTGCTGGCCCAGGAGACCTACAATCAGATCTTCACCATGCACGGCACGGTGATGATGTTCCTGTTCGCGGTGCCGGCGGTCGAGGCGCTGGGCGTGCTGCTGCTGCCGCAGATGCTGGGGGCGCGCGACCTGCCCTTCCCGCGCCTGTCGGCCTACGCCTTCTGGGCTTATCTGATCGGAGGCCTGGCCTTCTTCTGCTCGCTGTTCTTCGGCCTGGCGCCGAACGGCGGCTGGTTCATGTATCCGCCCCTCACCTCGACCACCTACTCGCCGGGGATCAACGCCGACTTCTGGCTGCTGGGCATCGGCTTCATCGAGATCTCGGCCATCGCCGGGGCCATCGAGATCATCGTCGGCGTGCTCAAGACCCGCGCGCCGGGCATGAGCCTGGACAAGCTGCCGGTCTTCGCCTGGGCCATGCTGGTGTTCGCCGGCATGATCATCATCGCCTTCCCGTCGGTGATCCTGGCCACGACGCTGCTGGAGCTTGAGCGCGCCCTGGGCTGGCCGTTCTTCGACGCCGCGCGCGGCGGCGATCCGATGTTGTGGCAGCACCTCTTCTGGTTCTTCGGCCACCCCGAGGTCTACATCATCTTCCTGCCGGCGGCGGGCGCGATGTCGACCATCGTGCCCGCGGTGGCCCGCACGCCGCTGGTCGGTCACTGGCTGGTGGTGCTGGCCTTCCTGGCCACCGGCTTCATCAGCTTCGGGGTCTGGGCCCACCACATGTTCACGACCGGCCTGCCCGGCGTGTCGGTCGGGATGTTCTCGGCCGCCTCGATGGCCGTCAGCCTGCCGGCCGGCGTGCAGGTCTTTTCCTGGATCGCCACGGTCGCCTCGGGTCGGATGACGTTCAACGCCCCGGGCCTTTTCGTGCTCGGCTCGCTGCTGATCTTCGTGATGGGCGGGCTGACCGGCGTGATGGCCGCCATGGTCCCCTTCGACTGGCAGGCCCACGACACCTATTTCATCGTCGCCCACCTGCACTACGTGCTGATCGGCGGCATGGTCTTTCCGCTGTTCGCGGCGATCTACTACTGGACGCCGATGGTCTCGGCCCGGCCCTTGAGCGAGCGCCTAGGGCGCTGGACCTTCGGGCTGATGTTCGTGGGCATGCACCTGGCCTTCCTGCCCATGCACCTGACCGGACTGATGGGCATGCCCAGGCGCGTCTACACCTATGCCGCCGGCCGTGACTGGGAGTGGCCGAACCTCATCTCCAGCATCGGCGCCTTCGTCTTCGCCGCCGGCGTGCTGATCTGGCTGATCGACATGATCCGCAACTTTCGCCCCTTCGGCGCAAGCGAGGCCGGCAACGTCTATGAGGGCGGCGGACTGGAGTGGCTGCCGGCTGGCCTCTACTCCACCCGCAGCATCCCGGTGGTGACCTCGCTCTATCCGCTGTGGGACCAGAAGACCCTCGCCCGCGACGTCGCCGCCGGCCGCTACTTCCTGCCCGGCGCGCCCACCGGCGGCCGCGAGACCCTGGTCACCAGCCCTATCAACGCCGAGCCCCAGTATCTGCTGCACATGCCGGTTCCGTCCGGTTGGCACGTCTGGGCGGCGGTGTTCACGGCCGGCTTCTTCCTGCTGCTGACGGTGCAGGCCTATGGCGCTTCGGTGCTCAGCGGCGTGCTGGCGATCCTCTGCGTGCTGCGCTGGTGCTGGTTCCTCGACCATCCCTTGCCCCAGCGGACGGTGGATGTGGGCGCCGGGATCACGCTGCCGACCTACGCCAGCGGACCGTCGAGCACCGGCTGGTGGGCCATGGTCGTGACCCTGGTCGTCGGCGGCATGGTGCTGGCCATGTCGGTGTTCTCCTACGTCTTCCTGTGGAGCCGCAATCCCGACGCCTGGCGTCCGCCGCCGGATATGGCCTCACTGGCCGTCGCTACCGTGTCGGCCGCAGCCGGCGGCGCCCTGGCCTTGCTGGCCAAGCGCCATCTCGCGCGCCCTTGGCTGGCCACAGCCATGGTCCTGTCCGCGGCCGCTCTACTGACCCTCGCCTTCGGCGTCGATCTGTCGTCGTGGCGTACGACCGGCCTTGAGCCGCAGGCCAGCGCCCAGGGCGCGATCGTCCACGCCATCCTGGCCTGGCAAGGCTTCTTCGTCGCCGTCGCGGCGATCATGGCGCTCTATGTGCTGATGCGACGCCTCTGCGGCTATGTGGGCCCGGACCGGCCGGCGACCCTCGAGCTGGTCGGCCTGTTCCTGGCCTACACCGCCGGCCAGGGTCTCGTCGGGCTCGGCGTCACCCGTCTCTTCCCCGCGGGTCTGGCGTGAACACCTGGCTTTCCCTACTCGGCGGTCTTGCGCTCTGGGCGGCGCATTTCCTGGCCTCCTATGCGCTCGCCAGTCTGGCCGACATCTCCCCATACGAACACCAGGCGCCGCTGACCTGGCTTCTCGCGGGCCTGACACTGGCCTGCGTCCTGGCCGCAGTCGCCTTGGGGGTTCGGGCTTGGCGCGCCACCGGCCGCCCGGGCCTCGGCGGGGCTTTCGTCCAGCGCCTTTCAGCCCTGGCCTCGTTGCTCTCGGCCATCGCCATCCTGTGGCAATCGGCGCCGTTCCTCTGGCGCTACTAGCGCCCTCAAGACGCGTCTGCGAAGCCCGTCGCCCGCAGTTTCAGGTCGCCAGCCCTCGGATCCTTCTCGAAGACCAGACCGCCCGACGCCTTGGAGCCCTCGGCGACATAGTCGATCGTGAAGCCCGAGGTCTGCTGCCCGCCCTCGCTCGACAGCACGCCTTCGATCTGGACCTGGGCGGCCGGCTCGCCGCCGTGATTGAACGCCTCCACCTGCGCGACATAGCCGTGAGCGGTCGGCGTGACCTCGACCAGCGTCACCGCGATGGCCGGCGGTCCCTTGGCGCCGAAGAGGGCGTCCCAGGCCGTGAGGCTGATGGCCGTGGCGGCCAGCACCAGCCCCACCGCAGCCGAGGCCCATTCCAGGGCCGGCGTTTCCTGCGCCGGCGCCGGCTTGGGCGAGGCCTTCGGCCTGGAGGCCGGCGATCGACTTGCGGCCTTGGGCTTCTGGGCCATCAGACCACCAGGCGCGCGGTGGCCGCGCCGATTGCGGCAGGAAAGCCAAGGACGACGGTCATGGTGGCGATCTCGTGGGCGGCGACTCCATCGGTGCGCCCGAAGGTCCAGAGGAGATAGAGGCTCATCACCAGGGCGACCCCGTAGCCGGGACAGGTGAAGGCCACGAAGGTTCGGCGAAAGTCGCCGGCCTGCCGGCGTCGCGTCTCGCCCGGAAAGCCGAGCTGATAGACGAAGACGTGCAGCAGCAGGATGGAGATCGCCACCAGGGCCAGTGTGGCCCAAGGCCCCATCTGGTAGGCGATCAGGACCATCTCCTCGGTCGGGGCGACGTTGAAGGCCAGAAAGGCCGCCCCCACCGCCATCAGGAAGAGTTCACTCAGCGGACCGGCTCGCTCCTTCTCTCGCGCACCCGGCCCTCGCTCGCCCAACTGCTTGCCGGCCAGAAGCGCGCCTACGGCCGCAGGCGCTGCGCACAGCGCGATCTTGCCAAGGCCAGCCTGGGTGAGGATGTCGTCGCGCCCCAGCACGCCGAAGACGCTCAGCAGGACCGCCGCCAGCAGGAAGCCGACGCCGAAGGCGGCCAAGGCGTCCAGCACCTCGTCCTTCAGCCGGAAGGTCGGCTCGAAGCCGGCGTAGTAGGAAAGACCGATCAGCATCGGCAGCGTCAGCAGCAGAAAGACCAGCAGGCGCCAGCGCTCCACCGCCATGCCCAGCGACCACATTTCCATGGTCATCAGCAGCGGGAATGAAAACAGCAAGGCCCCGCCGAAGGCCCGGCTCAAGGCCCGAGCATAACCCGCGTTCGCATCCAAGGCGCTGTCCTCCAGCTCTCGCCTTGCCAACGGTCAGGCTTGGCCGTCGGTTCCTGGGCGGCCATCAGGCGATGTGGAATTGCAGTTGCGCGAGGGCCTTGCGGACTATCGCAAGGTGCGCCCCGTCAGCCGCGGGCGCCCCACGGCTGGTGCGTGAAGAAGGCGATGGTCGCCACGCCCGCGGCGACAACCAAGGCGTCCTCGACGAGGCCGCTCGGGGTCTGGCCGAACTTGGCCATGGCCTGCTTGCGGCCGGCCAGGGTCAGGTAGGCCAGCGGCACCGCGGTGGCGATCGCCACGCCCGCCCCGGCCTTCTCACGGCCGCGCGGGGCCAGGGCCGCGCCGGCGATGCCGGCGCTAGCGATCCGGGCCAGCAGACCCAGAAAGACCGTGCGGTCGGGCGCGGTTTTCATCTTGTCGCCCAGCAGCTCGCCGATGCCCATGGCCAGGGCGCCGAACTTGAACAGCGGATGGTCGAGCAGGACGAGCTTGCCGGGCGTTGAGCGGCCGGCAAGGCGGGCCGCGGCGATGGTGGCCATCGGGGTCATCGACCGGGCGCTGGCGACGGCGCCGATGAGGGCGGAGGGGATCAGGGCGGTGTTGGTCATGTCGGCTGAACACGCCAGACGCCGCCAAGTTCAGAGCTGTCGCTGGCCGAACCCTGATACCCGCGCTGCAAGGTCGTCGAGCTGCCGGGGGCTTAGTCTCGGAGAGCCGTCAGCAGCGCCTCGTTCATCGCCTGCAGCTCGCTGCGCAAGGCGGCGATTTGAGCCTCGGTCAACGGCAACTGGCGCACGACGGAGCGCCGCGCCTCCAGGGCCTTCTCGCGAAGGGCCCAGCCCTGGGGCGTCAGATCGACCCAAACCCTGCGTTCGTCCAGGTCATCGCGCGAGCGGACAAGCAGGCCCTTGCTCTCCATGCGTTTGACCAGCGGTGTGACAGCGCCGGTATCCATGCACAGGATCCGCCGAAGGTCGCCCATCGCCGCCCGACCATTCTCCTGCCACAGCGAAATCAGAACGAGATACTGCGGATGGGTGAGGCCCAAGGGCGCGAGCATCTCGCGATAGAGCCTCGTCACCAGGCTGTCTGATGTTTGCAGCGCCAGGCACAGCTGTTGATCGACCCGTAATTCGTCGAACGCGCCTTGCGACCCGATCGGGAACGCTGTGACAGGATCTTTCTGCGCCATATGTCAGGTTCTAGACCAACTTTGCCCAGACATCAAAAAGGTCTGCCGGAGTCGAAAATATCGACATCGATATAATCGACTCTTAAGCAACTGCGTGGGAACTAGGACGATGAGCTCGCGCGCAACCTCGCCGTCCCCGCAGGGACCCTACCCGCCCAACCATGTCGTGGTGGTCGGCCCGGCAGAAACCGACGGCAGCCCGAGCGTGTCGACGATCGTCATCGCCCAGGGTCTTCGCTATTGGCTATTGGGCGCCTGGGCCTTGTTGCTCGGCGTGTCCTGCGGCCCTTATCTCGCCTTTGGCTGGTTCATCGCCTGCTGCGTCCTGGGGCTGGTGCGGGGGCGCATCGAGCGCGCCCTGACGCGGAGCGCCCGGGTCAGCGTCGGCGCCGAGCTTACCGTTATCGCCACCGTGACCTCGGCGGCCTGGGCTTTGGCCCCACTGTTGGCGTGGCGAACCCATGGCCCGTGGTCACTGGTCGCGACCATCACGTTCCTGTTCGCCGGGGTCCTCCTGGTCGCGACCCAGTTTCGGCATCTCCCCAGACGCGCCTTGATCGTTGCGACGCCTTATCTGGCGGTGCTGGCCTATGTGCTGGCGACGGCGCGCAGCGAGCCGGGACGTTTGGCGCTGCTGGCGGCCGTCGGCGTGGCGGGCTCGGCGATCCTCACCAAGGCTTTCTTCGGACGGGTTCACAAGGCGCAGATCGACGCCTTCCAGGCCGAGCAGGCGCGCTTGATCGCGGCTCTGGAGATCGCTCGCGACGAGGCGACCGCCGCCAGCGACGCAAAGTCGGCGTTCATGGCCGTCATCAGCCACGAACTGAGGACGCCCATGAACGGGGTGCTGGGGGCGGCGCAGCTGTTGCGCAACGGCGCCTTGGACGCGCCGACGCAGGAACTGGTTGCGGTCATCGACGAGCAGGGTCGCACCCTGGCGTGCCTGCTGGACGATATCTTGGATTTCGCGCGCATCGAGGCGGGCAAGCTCGAGGTTGCGATCGTCGATGTCGAGCTTGCGCCGCTCGTGCGCCGCATCGCGGCGCTTTGGAGGCCGAGGGCTCAGGACAAGGGGCTGGCGCTTGACGTGACGTTTGCGCCGCAGGCCCCAGAGGCTTTGCTCTGCGACCCTATCCGCCTCAGCCAAATGCTTCACAACCTGCTGTCCAACGCGGTGAAGTTCACCGACGCCGGCGCCGTAAACGTCCATGTCGAGGCAGCCCGGTCGCCAGGGTCCGAGCGCCTACGGATTACCGTCGCCGACACCGGTCCGGGCGTGACGGCCGCTGGCCAGGCCCGCCTCTTCCAGGCTTTCAGCCAGGTCGACAGCTCCAGCACCCGCCGCCATGGCGGCGCGGGTCTTGGCCTGGCGATTTCGCGACGAGTGGCTGGCCTCTTGGGCGGCGATCTTCGCCTTGAGCCGAGCGAGGCGGGCGCACGGTTCGTCATCGATCTGCCGCTGGTTCGTTGCGCCTCGCCCCAGATCCTCCCTGAGCCCGAGGCGCCAGATGCAGCCTCGCCGGCGCGCCGCGTCCTTGTCGTCGAGGATCACCCAGCCAACCAGCGCATCCTCGCCGCCTGGCTAGAGGGCCTTGGGCACCTGTGCGTCGTGGCCGGGAACGGGGCGGAAGGCCTGGCGGCTGTCCGTCAAGGCGGCTTCGACCTGGTGCTCATGGACGTCAACATGCCGGTCATGGACGGCTTGGAGGCCGTCCGGGCCATACGGTTCGAGGGGTTCTGCGTGCCCATCGTGATGCTCAGCGCCAGCGCCGGGGAGACCGACCGGGCGGCGGGCCTGCAGGCGGGGGCGGACGGGTACATGGCCAAGCCGGTGCAGTTTGCCGCGCTCCACGCGGTGATGAGCCGCCTTGGCTCGAACGCCCGCGTTCCCGAAGCTGGCGCGGCATGATGCGCCAGCATCTTGGACGGCTGCGGCGATGTCGGCCTCAGGCTGAGCGCCGCTCCAGGATCGTCTTGGAAATCAGGATCGTCGCCGACAGTCCCAGGCAGACGAGGTTGCTGAGCACCAGCGGCCAGCCTCCCCGCAAGACGCCGTAGACCGCCCACAGCGTAAAGCCGGCGACCGTCAGGGCGAACATTCGCAGCGAGACGGCCGAAGCATCGCCCTCGCGCCAGATCTTGATCAGTTGAGGCACGAAGCTGCTCATCGAGCAGAGGGCCGCGCCCAGTCCGATCAGCGCCACGACGTCGAAATGTGTGGTCATTCAGGCCAACCTGTCTGTCATCAGGCGCAATAAGCGATCGGGGCGTCGATGGTTTCACGCCGCAGCGGGCGGGGCCCAAAACCACCCTGCTCGCCTATCAAAAGATGGCTGCGACAAAGGAAGTGAAGCTGTGGCCTCGCGCCTTCATCGCCCACCGCCCCCTCGCCAGGAACCGTCTGGCGAGCACTGTGGTTTGGCCTGATGAACGGGACGGCCAAACCTTTTGGCGCGTCCAGACTGAAGGCGCGGTTGGGAGGTTTCATGGTCCGGGTATTGACCGACCATTGCGGTGGCGAGACCCGCGCGGCTTTGGAGGCGCGCGGCTGGGAGGTCGTCGACGCCGAGCAGGCCGATCTGGATCGTCTCGGAACGTTGTCGCAGGTGGATTTCGTCATCGCCGGTCTGCGGCCCGACCATTACGAGGATGACCTGCGCCGGCTCGCCGTCCTCAAGGCCCTGTCTCCTGATTTGCCGCTGGTCGCGGTGGCCGAAACCATCGAGCACGACGGCGTTTTTGCCGCCGATGTGCTGATCGACGTTCCGATCATCCGCGCAGGCGCGAGCCGGGACCTTCTCAAGGTCGCTCTCGACGCCGCCGAGACTTAAAGATCCGAGGTTCGTGCGCACGGTCGCCAGGCGCGGCTCGTCGCCGACGGCGAGGTGGTCGAGCCGCTGCGAGCCGAACATTCCACGCCTTGGGAGCGCCGATCCTGCCAGCGGAGCGCCTCGGCCCGCGGGACGGCTGGACACTTCGGACCACCCGGCGGCGCTAGGCCTTCACACCGAGGCTGAGCTTAGCCAGGACAGCGGACTGGTCGCGCCAATGCGGCCTTGTAGGAGCAGGCCGCTTATCAGATCCGTTTGGCCCAGCCGCTCTGGGTGTCTCATCCAGGGCGGCCCGCCCCGGCCATCAAGGCGCGGGGCTTCTCTCCAGGACTAGGGCCGGGTGGTGGCAGGCACGCGGACATAGACGGTGCGCGGGCCGCGCAGCAGGAGGCCCAGCAGGACGCCGACGCCGATCGCGGCGGTCAACGCCAGGATCGGCCTTTCGCGAACCTTTTCCTCGATGACCTGGCGGCCGTCCTGAAAATGTTCGCGCCCGCCGGCATAGAGCTCTTCGGCGCCGGTCCGGAGGCTGCCATAGGCGTCCTTGGCCGACGCGCCGGCCGCGCCAAGCTGATCCCTGGCCTTATCGCGATGGCGTACATTGGCCTGGGAAATACCGGTGTCGGTCATGATGTCTCCTTGCAGGATGTTGGGTTCGCCTGCCACAACCACGGGCGAGCCCGCCGGTTCCCTCACGGCCGCAGCGGCTCGCCGGCCCGACCTGATCGATCTCCAGGGGCCTGCGCCTTCACCACACCTCCTCACCGCGCCTGTACTCCTCGCCCCCCTCCAGGCGAGGCGGCGAGCAGCCCCGCCAGCATGGCCGCAAGGTCGTCCTCGACCTCGATCCAGGCGCCATGGAGGAGGCCGCGATTATAGGCGGCAAGACACGCCACATAGATGCGGGGCTCAAGGCTTTCAGAAGCTTGTCCAATGATCCTCACACATAGAGGCAGGGGTTCGTCATCGAACCCTTGCCCCTCGGCGAGAGCGGGTGTGCAAGCGGAGGGCGGCTTCGCGGGGACCCGGCTGCAGGGCCCTTTAGGGACCGAAGCTGGGCGGAAGCCGATCCGAAGCGCGCCGAGGGCGGCGCCCTAAGCTGGGGCCGCAGCAGCGGTCAGAAGATGCTTACACGCTTGGGAGGACGCGAGGCCTGGCGCCTTCAATTTCGCCACTTGAGGCGCTGCGTGTCTACGATCAGCATCCGCTAACTTATGAGCTGACCCTGGAGCTTCAGGAGAGGGTCACCGTCTGCGAGGAATTTCTGGCCGAAGGGTCGCCGCCCACCGCGCCCAGGCTCAACGACTCGACCTTAGCTACACGCAACGAGTCGATGCATGGAATTGGCTTCTATAATTGACCGTATCGCCTATAGTAGACACTGTTTCATCACCTGCTTCTTTGCTGGATCGTTCTCGGCAATTTCGGGCTGATCATGCCGCTCCCCTCCATCCGGCCTGCCGCTGCGACAAAGGCCAAGGTCGCGATCAACGTAGGCCAAGTTCTTTTACTGGAATCAACGGATCCAGACCCGACGGTCAGGTCCAAGCCCTATCCTGTTACGATCATCGGCATCGGCCGCATTTGGGCGACGCTTGACCTGCACAGGTCCGGCTCATCACCGTACCGGTTCTTGAAAAATCAGGAGGTCTCGCCAGGCGAACCCTTGATGCTGAATACCCCGGCCCGCTTCATTCCGCAGGGACGCCTGTGGTTGAGCCAGGAAGACTACGATCTCTGGCCAGGCCTAGCCCCGGCGGACGACAGCGGCTCGTCCACACCGAACGCGTTAGCATCGTTAAATGAGCCGCCCCTTCCCCCGCCGCGGCCTGAGCCCCGAAAGGCGCTGGCCGCGCCCGACGTTGGACCGCTGCTGGCGTGGCGCTTTCGCCTGGAGCGGGAAGTAAGAGGATGGTCGTTGGCCGTTGTCGCCGAGCGCTCGGGCGTATCGAAGGCGATGATCAGTAAAATCGAACGAAATCAGACCGGCGCCACGGCGGCCCTACTCATTCGATTGGCGGCCGCTTTCGAGCTGAATCTCTCAGATCTTCTTATTAAGCCAGAGCATGCCGACCGCCTCTCGCGGGCGCGCGATCAATCGCGCTGGACCGACCCGGAGACAGGCCTCAGCCGCACGCAAGTACTTGCCCTGCCCGGGCACCCTATCCTGCTGGCGGACTACACTTTGCCAGGCGGTGCGATCTCCAAACTCTCGCTCACCCATACGGCGTCACGGCCGGCCATTTGGCTGCTGCACGGGGACGTAACCGTAATGGACGGCGATGAACACCATCACCTCAACGCCGGAGACTGTCTGGCGCTGAACTCACCCCACCAAGTCCAGGTCGCAAATGAGAGCGGCGATCCATGTCGCTTTGCAGTCTTGCAAAGCCCTAAGGACCAGCCGTCAAGCGTGGCCTAGCCGACCAATGGCCACAACGCCTTTACGTCTCCGTGCAGCAAGGCGCGCTGGACCCGGCCGCCTAGTCGCTCAAATAGCTCATGATCGCTCCCAAAAGCTGAGAGCCGGGCCGATGAAGACGCCCAGCGCGTTGCCGCCGCGATTTATGGGATCGTTTGATTGACGCCCAAGCTGCTGCGCGGGCTACCTCGGCGGTGGGGCGGAGCTTGATTTTAGGTTCTGGCGACGTTCTCGGCGGCCTGATCATGGGCCTTCTGGCGCAGAGGGCCGCTCCGTTCTTGGCTGCCGCTTGAGCGTCCTCGTGCGAGGCCCAAGTGGTGCGCGAACCCGGGGCAAAGATCTACGATCTTTCCTCAATGGCGATGGTCTCCGCCGGGTAGCGCAATCAGGACCCATCGATGTGCGCGATGCTCGTAAAACGACACGGTCGGCGCCGGGAACGAAGGGTCGGCGAATGCCCCGATGGGGATGGCCACCACATCAGGCTCGCCTTCATTGACGTAGGCGATCGTGTCGCCACAGTTCGGGCAGAACATGTAGAGGACCCTGGAACCGCTATCGGCTGTCCGGATGTAGGTGCTGGTCCGACCGCCGATCGCGACTGAGGTTTCTTCAAACCGGGCTTGGGACGCCAGAACGCTGCCAGTTCTCTGCTGGCAGGCAAGACAATGACAGACTGAAACCCGCACAGGCTCTCCCATGCACTGGGCGGACACCGACCCGCATCTGCATCGAGCGATACGCATGCTAAATCTCCATGCTGCACTGCAAACAATTCAGCATGCTCCAGGTTGCATTGCGATCGCCTAGCTCAAACCTCAATGAGGGTCGCGCCCGGAGCTCCCACGGCCAGCCGACCATCGGTGTCCACTGACCTAGACCACGCCAGAGACCTTCTGAGGGTTTTGAACTTGAGCTTCGGCTTCAAACGCGAGCCGGATTCACGTGGAGACCGCGACGGCCAGCATGTCCATGGCGATCGCCAGGCATGCCAGACGAAAAGCTTGGCGGCCGATGACGCCAAGTTCGACCTTGCGATGTTGGGTCGGCCTGTCGCGTCGCGCGCAGGCGAAATGAACCAGACCGCCAGGCCTTTCAGGGTCGCCCATGTCCTCGGCCCAGCCCGTCACCGCCAGGACGATGTCCGCCTGGGAGCGGGCCAGGGCGGCGCTGGCCATGGCCACGACGACGTCCTGTGACACCGCGCCGCCGCCGACCAGCTTTTCGAGGGGAATGCCCAGTTGCTGATGCTTGGCGTGGTCGGAATAGACCACGAAGCCCTGTTCGAACGCGTGCGAACAGCCGGGCACGTCGGTCAGCAGGGAGGCCAGCAGACCTCCCGTGCAGCTTTCCGCCGTACCCAGCTTCAAGTCCTGGGCGCAGGCCTTCTCCAGAACTCGTCGCGTCAAGGCGTCCAGCTGCGGCGTCAGGATAGGGTCTAGCGCCTGGGCCACCCGTCAGTTCGCTCGCTCGGCGCCCATGGTCGCCATCAGCTCTTCCTTCCGAGCCTTCAGGCGTTCGCCCATGGCGTCCAGATCCTCATCGCCCTTCTTGGCTTGGGCGAAGATGCCGCCCGGCTGCTCCTCTTCCTTGACGTGGTGCTTGATGTATTCGCCCAGGACCTTGACCTTGGCGTCGTAGAACTCTTCGCCCGGCTGCATTTCCTCGATCTCGGCGATCAGCTTCTTGGCGCCGTCGTGCTCGACATAGGCCTCGT
>NZ_QHJY01000567.1 GCF_003185805.1 Caulobacter sp. D5 | reverse complement strand
GCGCCCGCCACCCATCAAGCTCGCGCTCGACACCTATCGCAATACACAGGGACCCAGGGGCCGGCGCACCGCGTCGGCCCTATTCTTTTTGGAGGGGGGCGAACCGCCTCGCCCGGTCCCCTGGATCCCGGCTCTGCGCTGCGCTTCGGCCGGGATGACGAGGTTAGGTGGATCAGGCCTTCCCGAACCGCGCATAGAGCGCCGCAGCCGCCAGGTTGAACGCCGCCGGGGCATAGGCGAACGCCACCGCCACCCCGACCAGCGCCGAGCCGGGCTGGGACGCGCCGGTCACAGCCAGGGCGCTGGAGAAGCCGAAGGCCGACAGGACGAGGCCCGTCAGCAGGGTGCCGCCCAAGGCGAAGCCGATTTTGTCGGCCCCGGTCCACAGCGCCGAGAACACGCCGGCCCGGCTCTCGCCATGCTCTGCCTCGTCCTTGGCGATGACGTCCGACAGCAGGCTGTAGCCCATCAGGCTCCAGCCCGAATTGAACAGGGCGAACAGCACGACCACGCCATAGATCGCCGGCAGCGGCGCGCCGGCCATCACGCCCCAGGCGGCCTGTACCACGGCGTGGCCCAGCGCGGCGGCGATATAGACCCGCTTGCGGCCGAAGGCGGTCGACAGCCTGATCCACAGCGGCTGGGCGGCGATGACCACGGCGCTCATCACCAGCACGATCATGCCGATCTGCGTCAGGGCGTCCGCGCGGCCCATGTTGTAGCTGAGGAAGTAGACCATGGCCGCATAGCCCAGGCCCGAGCCGATCAGTTGCAGCACATAGGCGCCCAGCAGCGGGCGGAAGGTCGGGTCGGCCACGGCGCTGAGAATCGCCTTCAGCCGCATGGCCGGGGCGCCGGCCGCCTGCACCACGGGGCGCGGCGAGGCCAGGAAGGCGATCAGCAGGCTGACCGAGCACACCGCCGCCAGCACCAGCGACATCTGCGAATAGGCCGGCCGTCCGCCGCCCCAGGTCTGCACCAGCACGGGGGCCAGGGCGTTGCCGACCAGCAGGCCGATCGCCGAGAAGCCCATTCGCCAGGCCATGACCACCGTCCGCTCCTTTGGATCGTCGGAAAGCTCCGTGCCGATCGCCAGGTACGGCACCGAGAAGGCCCCGAACACGATCATGTAGACGCTGAAGGCGGCGGCGACGTAGCCGGCCTTCAGCGCCGGCGCGCCTTCCGGCACATGGAACAGCAGGATCAGCGCGGCCGGCGCCAGCAGCGCCCCGACCAGCAGCCACAGGCGGCGCGGAACCCGGGCCTTCCAGCGGTCCGAAACGAGGCCGACGGTCAGGTCCGAGATCAGGCCCCAGAACAGCTTGGGAAAGAAGATCGCCGCCCCGGCAAGCGCCGGCTCGACGCCCAGCGCATTGGTCATGAAGAACAGCAGCAGCAGCGAGGGGGCGTCGCGGAACACCTGGCCGGCGATCTGGCCCGCGCCGTAGCCGGCGTGGACGAGCAGGGGCAGGCGGGGCGAGGGCGGCTTGGCGGCGGTCATGGCGCGGATCCGATGATAGGGATCGGCGACGCTAGGCGCGAAACGAAGGTTCAAGGGGGCGTGGGCGGCGGCGCCCGACTGTCGGACACTGACAGGTCAAAACAGCGTGCGGCTGCGCGAAGCCTCGGCGCCGGCCGCTTTCGCGGCCGTCCGGCGCGGCCATCCGGTTTCAGATCATTAGTTCTGAGAGAGAATGGTGGGTGTAGTAGGATTCGAACCTACGACCCGCTGATTAAGAGTCAGCTGCTC
>NZ_QHJY01000566.1 GCF_003185805.1 Caulobacter sp. D5 | reverse complement strand
GCCGGGCGGGTGTCCCGGAAGACCCCCTCACGCTAACAGCCTTCCAACAGACAAGGGGTCGATGGCCCGATCAGCCGCGAAAGCGGAACGACCAGGCGTAGCGTCCAAGGTCTGAGAGACCCCTCATCCGTCGGCTGTCGGCGACACCTTCTCCCACAAGGGGAGAAGGATCATTTCTCCAGCAACAGCGCCTTGGTCAGGAACGCCTTGTCGCGCCCGATCACCCGCAGCCCAGCCGCCCCGAACAGCGCCTCCAGGTCCTCCTGCGCGTAGCTGCCGTAGAACGGCTCGTGGAAATAGGCCGGGAAGACCTCCAGCATCCGCGCCAGCTGCGGCTCGTCGGACGGCTGGACGGAGTCGGCGAAGGCCAGCACGCCGCCGGGCTTCAGCACCCGGGCGATCTCGGCGGCGACGATGGGGCGCACGCGCGGCGGCAGCTCGTGGAACAGGTAGACGCAGGTCACGGCGTCCAGGCTGCGATCCGCGAAAGGAAGGTGTTCGGCGTTGGCCTGCACCATGCCCCGGCCCGACCGGGTGCGGGCTTCGCTCAGATAGGCCGGCGACAGGTCGACGCCCGCCAGGGCCGCGCGCGGGAAGGCCTGCGCCAGATCCCGCAGGAAAGCGCCCGAACCGCAGGCGACGTCGACGGCGCTCAGCGCCCGCTGGTCGCGCCCCCGCCACTGCCTGGCCAGCAGCGACAAGGCCCGCCGGCGCATCGCCCCGGCCGCGCCGGAGAACAGCGCCTCGACCTGGGCGTCGTAGCGACGGGCGCTCTCGGCGGTGAACCAGCCGCCCGACTGATAGTGGAAGTTCTGCCGGTAGTAGGCCGGATAGCCCTGGCTTTTCGGATCGTCGCGCACCTCGACGCCGTCGCCGCGCCGGCGGCGCTGGTCGACCTCGCGGGCGTCGGCCAGGAAATCCCAGGCCTTGAGGATCGAGCCGGCCGGATCGGCGGGCGCATCCTCCATCGGCGGATAGAGACCGGCGGCGACGTCGGCGGCGTCCTTCTCGAAGGCGGCGAAATAGGCGCGGCGCAGGCGCGCCCGCGACAACGGCGGGGACTCCGACGTCAAGCGCGGCGCGGCCTTGCCCTCGGCCGGCCGGGTCATGAACTTGGCCAGGCCGCCGGCGGCGGTCCACCAGGCGGCCTTGGCCGCCGCCTTGCCGCGCTGGGCGGCGGCGTCGAGCCTAAACGCCCTACGCCCGCCCTCGCCTCTTCGTTCGTCCTGGACCATGCCGCCTCATCGCGAGAAGACGCCGACCAGTTCAATATGCGGCGACCAGAGGAACTGGTCCACCGGCAGCACCTTCTCCAGTTTGAAACCGGCGTCGATCAGCACGCCGGCGTCGCGGGCGAAGGTCGCCGGATTGCAGGACACGCCCACCACCCGCGAGACCTTGGACTTGGCGATCTCGTGCACCTGCTCCAGCGCGCCGGCGCGCGGCGGGTCGAAGACCACCGCGTCCATCCTGTCGAGCTCGGTCGACAGCATCGGCCGGCGGGTGAGATCCCGCGCCTCGGCGGTGATCGCCTTCAGGCCGGGCGCCGATCCGATGGCGGCCTTCAGGGCCGCGATCGCCGGCTCGGCGAAGTCGGCGGCGTAGACCGAGCCGATCTCGGCCAGGCGGAAGGTGAAGGTGCCAACGCCGCAGAACAGGTCGGCGATCTTGGCCGCGCCGGCCACGTGCGCCAGGGCGAAGTCGGCCATGGCCTTCTCGGCGGCGGGCACGGCCTGCAGGAACGAGCCGGCCGGCAGCGGCACGATGGCGGGCCCCAGCTTCACCAGCGGCTGGCGGGCCATGTACAGCGTCTCGCCGGCCAGGGTGACCCGGGCGAAGTCGAACTCGCCGGCCACCATCGCCGCCTGCACCCGGGCGTCGGCCGACAGCCCGCCGCTCTTGCGCTCCACGCCGGTGACGTCGATGTCCAGGCCGGTGCCGGTCAGGGTGACGTGCAGGGTCGGGGCCGACTTGGGGTGCTCGAGGAACGGCTGGGCCAGGCGCGCCAGACCCGGCAGGGCCGCGACGATCTTCGGATGGGTGACCGGGCATTCCTCGATCTTCACCAGGTTCCAGGAGCGGCGCTCCTTGAAGCCCAGGCGCACCCCGCCCTTGCCGCCGCGCGCGTGCAGCGCCACCCGACGACGCGAGGCCGGCGGCGAGGCGATGGTCGGCAGGATCTCGGTCTCGATCCGCTCGCGCTTCAGCTCGAACCGCACCTGCTCGCGCTTCCAGTCGAGATAGGGCGCGATGTCCCAGTGCTGCAGCGCGCAGCCGCCGCAGTGGCCGAAGTGCCTGCACGGCGGCGCGACCCGCTCGGGGCTGGCCTCCAGGATGTCGACCAGCTCGCCGCGCGCGCCTTCCATGCGGGCGGTGATCTTCTCGCCCGGAAGGGTCAGCGGCACGAAGGCCGGGCCGGCCGCCACGCCGTCGCCCTGGCCGCCGACGGCGTCGATAGTCAGTTCTCGCATTGTCAAAAGTCGCCTTGAAGGAACCGCGCCGGGCTCCGATCCGTTCAAGCCACGCCGTGGGCATGGCCTAATTTCCGCCTCTTCCGCGCCAAGTTCGACGCCGAAGAAGCCAGTTCGAACGCGTCCATACCTCATTCGGGGGCCGCGTGCGTGAACGAAGATGAACGGCCCGGTCAACGACCGTTCAGCTACGGCTTGGCATGGTGCGAGCAACGGACGGTCCCTCGATCGTCACGCCCGCTTTCAGGGAGAGTTTTTCGATGATGATCCGGACCGCCATCAGCGCCATCGTCGCCGGCGCGGCCCTCGTCGGCGCCGCGGCCCCGACGATCGCCTCGGCCCAGGCCTACGGCTACGACCAGGGCGGCTATCAGGGCGGCCAGGGCGGCGCCTATGACCGCAACGGCTACTACTACGATCCCTGCCGCCGCAGCACGACCAACCGCGCCACCGGCGGCGGCCTGGCCGGCGCCGGCATCGGCGCGGCCATCGGCAGCAGCGTCG
>NZ_QHJY01000069.1 GCF_003185805.1 Caulobacter sp. D5 | reverse complement strand
CGGCCTTGGCCGCGGCTTCCCGAGCCGCGTTCGCCTCGGCGGCGGCGCGGGCCTCGGCGGCGCGACGTTCGGAAGCCTGACGCTCCTGGTTTTCGCGAGCGGCTTCGATGGCGCGCTGACGCGCGCGCATCTCGTCCTGCGACAGACCGCCGGCCGACGAACCGCCGCCACCGCCCTGCCCTTGCGGACGCGGAGCGTCGTAGCGACGCTCGGCCTGCGACGGCGCGGCGAGGTTGCCGGCGGCGGGCGCATGCGGACGCGTGCGCTTGGTCTCGACGACCACCGTCTTCGTCCGGCCGTGGCTGAAGCTCTGCTTCACAACGCCGGCGCTCACCGAGCCCTGGCGGGGCTTCAGGGTGATGGGGGCTCGCCCACCGGGGTTGGAACCAGGCCGACCGTTATCGTTCTCGTCGCTCATGCGCTCGCTTGTACTTCCGCCGGGCGGGTTCCCGGCCCAAAAACCGATCAATCCATACGAGAAAGGGGCCTGGACGTACCTCCAATAGGAAGCGCGTTTCCCGGCCCTTCGCTCAAGAGCGCGACGCCTTAGGCGGCTTGCTCCAACATTCAGGTTCTAGACCTTTCGCACCGCCGGATGAAGTCATCCGAGGACGCATCGAAGCCTAGG
The DNA here is from genome assembly GCF_003185805.1 of Caulobacter sp. D5. Lineage (GTDB taxonomy): Bacteria > Pseudomonadota > Alphaproteobacteria > Caulobacterales > Caulobacteraceae > Caulobacter. The sequence goes on along the minus strand of NZ_QHJY01000069.1, from coordinate 9,094 downwards.
GCTCCTCGTTCTGACGCACCACCCAGTCCGGCGGCATGAGAGGACGGAAGCCTGATAACCGCTCGACATCCAAAGTCCAGCGATCCGTGCCTCGCCCCGTGAGGAGCGCCGTGTGTATCACATTCTCCCCGCCCAAGGCCAAACCCAATTCGTCGGATGTGAACATCCCGAGGATTCTGGGCGTGTTAGGCGCTTTGCGAGCGGCTGAAAACACCTTGCGGCGGCCGTCTTCGGCGCCATTGGCGGCTTCGATCAGCCAGGCGGTCTTGCCCGAGGCGAGGGCCGCCAGAACCTTTTCGTATCCGGAGATAATGCCGCCAGAGCGTCGCGCAAGGCCCAGACCGTCCAGAACCCGCTTGGCCAGCAGCCGTTCCACCTGGTCGGGCAGGTCGGCGGGCGCGGCGAGCTTGGTCTTGGCCGAGCGCGAGAAAGCGTTCTTCTTGACGGCCGCGGCGACGGACTCGCGATCGGACGCGACCCACATGCCCCGGCCCGGCAACTTGCGGGCTACGTCGGGCACAACCACGCCGTCGGGACCGGCCACGAACCGCACCAGGCGCGCCTCGTCGACCGCTTCGCCCAGGACGACGTCCTTGCGCTGGCGGTTGGCTTCGGCGTGCGTCTTGGGGGCGGCCTGGTCGATCATGAAGTCCGTGACGGGGTCCTGAAAGGAAGCGGCCCCTCCGAAGGCCGGAGGGGCCGGGGTTTCTTACTGCTCTTCGGCGGCGTCTTCGGAGGCGGCCTCTTCGGCGGGGGCTTCTTCGCCTTCCGCCTCGATCTCGCCTTCGGCGTCAGCCTCGCCCTCGAGAGCCTCTTCTTCTTCGTATTCCGGCTCCGGCGGAGCCTCGACCCAGCCCATGACGATGCGGGCGCGCATGATCAGCGCTTCGGCGTCGTCGGGCGACAGGTTGAAGCTTTCGAGGATGCCCGGCTCGCGCACGCGCTCGCCGTTCTTGCTCTCGAACCAGCCGCGCATGTCGTCGGGCACCAGGCCGGCCAGGTCTTCCACCGACTTCACGTCGCCTTCGCCCAGGGCCACGGCCATGGCGAGGGTCACGCCCTCGATGGCCAGCAGGTCGTCCTCGACGCCCAGTTCGACGCGCTTGGCGTCGAGGGCGGCGGCTTCCTTCTCGAGGAACTCGCGGGCGCGGGCCTGCAGTTCTTCGGCCGTCTCTTCGTCGAAGCCCTCGATCGAGGCGACTTCGTGCGACTCGACATAGGCCACGTCTTCCACGGCGGTGAAGCCTTCGGTGACCAGCAGCTGGGCGATGACCTCGTCGACGTCCAGGGCTTCCTGGAACAGGGCGGTGGCCTCGGCGAACTGCTTCTGACGGCGCTCGCTCTCCTGGCTTTCCGTCATGATGTCGATCTGCCAGCCGGTCAGCTGCGAGGCCAGGCGGACGTTCTGGCCGCGGCGGCCGATGGCCAGCGACAGCTGCTCGTCCGGCACCACCACTTCGACGCGCTCGTCTTCCTCGTCCATGACGACCTTGGAGACTTCGGCCGGGGCCAGGGCGTTGACGATGAAGGTGGCTTCGTCTTCCGACCACTGGATGATGTCGATCTTCTCGCCCTGCAGCTCGGCGACCACCGCCTGCACGCGCGAACCGCGCATGCCAACGCAGGCGCCGACGGGGTCGATCGAGCTGTCGTTCGAGATGACGGCCATCTTGGCGCGCGAACCCGGGTCGCGGGCCACGGCGCGGATCTCGATGACGCCGTCGTAGACTTCCGGCACTTCCTGCGCGAACAGCTTGGCCATGAAGCCGCCGTGGGCGCGGCTCAGCATGATCTGCGGGCCCTTGGTCTCGCGACGGACGTCGTAGATGTAGGCGCGGATGCGGTCGCCGACGTTGAAGTTCTCGCGCGGGATCGACTGGTCGCGGCGCATGATGCCTTCGCCGCGGCCCAGGTCGACGATGACGTTGCCGTATTCGACGCGCTTGACGCTGCCGTTGACGATCTCGCCCGAGCGGTCCTTGTACTCTTCGTACTGGCGCTCGCGCTCGGCTTCGCGAACCTTGTGCATGACGACCTGGCGGGCCATCTGGGTCTGCACGCGGCCGATCTCGAACGGCGGCAGGGATTCTTCGTAGACCTTGCCGATCTCGGCGTCGCGCCAGGTGCGCTTGGCCGACGAGATCTGGACCTTGCCGATCTCGCCTTCCATCTCGTGGTCGTCGCCGACGACTTCGATCACGCGCTTCTGGGTGGTCTCACCGGTGCGCGGATCGATCTTGACGCGGATGTCGTGCTCGGCGCCGTAGCGGGCGCGAGCGGCCTTCTGCAGGGCCTCCTCGATCGCCTCGATGACGACTTCCTTCTCGATGCCCTTCTCGCGGGCGACCGCGTCGGCGATCTGCAGCAGTTCAAGCCGGTTGGCGGCGATGCCGATGGCCATGGTCAGTCCTCTTCACTTTCGGACAAATCGTTGTCGTTCTCGGCGCCCACGCGGGCGGCGCGCTGGTCGGCGCCCCGCTTCATCAGCTCGTCGGTCAGGACGAGCTTCGCGTCGACGATCCAGGCGAACGGGAAATAGACGGTGACGTCGTCCTCGCCCTCGATGTTGAGGCCGACCTGGTCGTCCTCGACGCCGGCGAGCTCGCCCTTGAAGCGCTTGCGGCCCTCGGCCACGCGGTCGAGCTCGATGCGCACCTCGAGACCGGCGTAGGTCTCGAAGTCCTTCAGGCGGGTCAGCGGGCGATCGACGCCCGGGCTGGAGACTTCCAGGGTGTATTCGCCGGCGATCGGGTCGGCGGCGTCCATGACCTCGGAGATGGCGCGGGACAGCTTGGCGCAGTCCTCGACGTTCATGTCGCCGCCCGTTCCATCTTCCTGGAGCGGACGTTCGGCCATGATCTGCAGGCGGCGCTGCTCGGCCCCGCCCATCAGGCGCAGGCGGACGATCTCGTAGCCGACGGTCTCGGCGACGGGATCGAGAATCTCGATCAGGTCCAGGTCTTCTCGCGTCTTGCCGCGCACGGTTCTCTTCTCAAATTCGCGGGCCGCCCGAGCCGACCAGAAAGCCAAGCTGGCGAGCGACCAAAGAAAAAGCGGCAGCCTTTCGGGCCGCCGCTCGAAAGCGCCATCTAGCGCTAACGGACGATGTAGGAGCTATATAGCGCGATAGGCGAGCGGGTGGAAGCCCCTAGCGAACGGGCTCCGACAGCGGCCGGCGCGCCCCGTCCCCGCCGTCCGTAAACCACGTCGCCGCGCTGTTCTCACGGTCACTGAACGGGCGCGGCCGTAGATCCGATATGCTTTCTGCGGCCAAGTCGAGGCGCGAGCACGCCCCCTCTTTCGCATCGCAACACTTGTGGCCTATACAGGCGGCCGCTTGAGGCCCGCCTCCCCGCGGGAACCTTCCCACAACGAAGAGTCACTATGGACCTCTCCAAGATCGCCGTGGGCGTGAACCCGCCCTACGACCTGAACGCCGTCATCGAGATCCCGCAGGGCGGCGAGCCGGTGAAGTACGAGATCGACAAGGAAAGCGGCGCCCTGATGGTGGACCGCTTCCTGCACACGGCGATGTTCTACCCGGCCAACTACGGCTTCATCCCGCACACCCTGGCCGACGACGGCGACCCGGCCGACATCATGGTCGTGGGCCCGACCCCGGTGGTGCCTGGCGCGATCATCCGCTGCCGCCCGATCGGCGCCCTGATGATGGTCGACGAGGCCGGGTGCGACGAAAAGATCCTGGCCGTGCCGGTCGACAAGCTGCACCCCTTCTACACGGGCGTGAACAGCTGGCGCGACCTGCCGACCATCCTGACCGAGCAGATCGCCCACTTCTTCCAGCACTACAAGGATCTGGAAAAGGGCAAGTCGACCAAGATCACCGGCTGGGCCGATCCGGACGAGACCGCCGAACTGATCCGCGCGGCGATCAAGCGCCACGACGAGAGCTACTGATCTTTCCAAGATCGCGCCAAAGAACGTGAATGCGGCGCCGGGGACCTCTCCGGCGCCGTTTTCTTTTGGGGCTTCTCCAGCGGGTTCGGGCGCCGGGTGTGACCATGGCGACCTTGCGCGCGGGGCCGCTCGACCCCATAACCTCGCCGGATGAGCGAGACCCCGCAAAAGCGCCTCTATATCAAGACCTACGGCTGTCAGATGAACGTCTACGACAGCGAGCGCATGACCGACGTCCTGCGTCCGCTGGGCTATGGCGTGGTCGATGATCCCGAGGGCGCGGATCTCGTCGTGCTCAACACCTGCCACATCCGCGAGAAGGCCACCGAGAAGGTCTATTCGGAACTCGGCCAGATCAAGCTGATGAAGGACCGCAAGGCCCAGGCCGGCGGCAAGATGACCATCGCCGTGGCCGGCTGCGTCGCCCAGGCCGAGGGCCAGGAGATCATGACCCGCCAGCGGGCCGTGGACCTGGTGGTCGGCCCGCAGGCCTATCACCAGCTGCCCGAGCTGATCGCCCGCGCCCACCGGGCCTCGGGCGAAAGGCTCGCCGCCGACTTCGCGGCCGACGAGAAGTTCGACGCCCTGCCGGCCGAGCGCAAGGTCGATGGCGTCACCGCGTTCCTGACCGTGCAGGAAGGCTGCGACAAGTTCTGCACCTTCTGCGTGGTGCCCTACACCCGCGGCGGCGAGTGGTCGCGGCCGCCGGAAGCCATTGAGGACGAGGCCAGGCGCCTGGCCGACCAGGGCGTGCGCGAGGTCACCCTGCTGGGCCAGAACGTCAACGCCTATGACGGCGGCGGCCTGACCCTGGCCAAGCTGGTCCGTCGCCTGGCGAAGATCACCGGCCTGGACCGCATCCGCTACACCACCAGCCACCCGCGCGACATGGGCGAGGACCTGATCGAGGCCCACGGCGAGCTGCCGCAGCTGATGCCCTATCTGCACCTGCCGGTGCAGGCCGGATCGGACAAGATCCTCAAGGCCATGAACCGCGACCACACGGCCGAAAGCTATGTGAAGCTGATCGAGCGCATCCGCACCGCCCGGCCCGACATCGCCATGAGCGGCGACTTCATCGTCGGCTTCCCCGGCGAGCGCGACGGCGACTTCGAGAAGACCCTCGACCTGGTGCGCGAGGTCGGCTTCGCCAGCGCCTTCTCGTTCAAGTATTCGCGGCGTCCTGGCACCCCTGCTTCGGCCATGCCCGGCCAGGTCGACGAGGCCGTGAAGTCCGAGCGGCTGGATCGCCTGAACCAGCTGCTCGACGAGCAGCAGCGGGCCTTCAACGCCAGCCAGGTGGGCAAGACCCTGCCGGTGCTGTTCGAGAAGGCCGGCCGCCACCCCGGCCAGATCGTCGGCCGCAGCCCCTATCTGCAAGCCGTCCACGCCTCGGGCGGGGAGCACCTGATCGGGACGATCGTTCCCGTCCGTATCGAGAGCGCCGCCAAGATGAGCCTGGCCGGCGTGCTCGCCAACGAACCTGTTCTGGAGACCGCGTGAGCCGCACGCCTGAGTTCCTGCCGCTTTCCGACGACGCCGTCGTCGCCGTCACCGGCCCGTCGGGCCGCCACGCCGCCCTGATCGAGGACGCCTTCAAGGTCCTGCTCGAAACGCCCGGCGGCGGGGTCAAGATCACCGGCGACGTCAAGGGCCGCTCGTCGGCCAAGCGCGCCCTGATCGCCCTGGCCGAGCGCGCCGACGCCGGCCACGAGGTGGTCGAGGCCGACATCCGCGTGGCCGTGGGCGAAGCCCACAGCGCCGGCGGCCAGGCCTCGCCGCGCGCCGTGCGCCGCGGCGCCGTCTCGCCCAAGACCAAGAACCAGGCCCGCTACATGGAGTCGATGACCCGGCATCCGCTGGTCTTCGGCCTGGGCCCCGCCGGCACCGGCAAGACCTTCCTGGCCGTCGCCCAGGGCGCGGGCATGCTGCTGCGCGGCGAGGTCGACCGCCTGATCGTCACCCGGCCGGCCGTCGAGGCGGGCGAGAAGCTCGGGTTCCTGCCGGGCGACCTGAACGAGAAGGTCGACCCCTACATGGCCCCGGTCTGGGAGGCCCTGACCGACATCATGGGCGCCGAGCAGCTGCGCCGCCGCCGCGACAAGGGCGAGATCGAGGTCGCCCCGATCGCCTTCATGCGCGGCCGCACGCTGGCGCACGCCTTCGTCATCGTCGACGAGGCGCAGAACTGCTCGCGCCTGCAGATGAAGATGGTGCTGACCCGCCTGGGCGAAGGCGCGCGCATGGTGGTCACCGGCGACCCGACCCAGATCGACCTGCTGAACCCCCGCGACTCCGGCCTGGCCCACGCCGTTTCGATCCTGGAAGGGGTCGAGGGCGTGGACGTGGCCCGCTTCACTGCGACCGACGTCGTGCGCCACCCGCTGGTGGAGCGCATCGTCAAGGCCTACGACGCCGACGCGGCCCTGCTGGCGACTCCCCGATGATCACCGTCGATATCGAAATCGAAGACGAGGCCTGGACCAGGGCCGAGCCCGAAGCCGAGGCCCTGGTCTGGCGCGCCGCCCAGGCGGTGCTCGACGCCCACGAGGACATCGAGGGCAAGGGCATCGTCATCCTGCTGGCCGACGACGACAGCGTCCAGGCGCTGAACCGCGACTTCCGGCAGAAGGACTACGCCACCAACGTGCTGTCCTTCCCCGCGCCCCAGGACCCGGCGGCCAATCCGGAAGGCCAGATCGGCGACATCGCCCTGGCCTACGGCGTCTGCGTCCGCGAGGCGGCCGAGCAGGGCAAGCCCCTGGCCCACCACCTGCAACATCTTGTGGCGCACGGGGTGCTGCATCTCTTAGGATACGACCACGAAGGCGACGACGAGGCCGAGGCCATGGAAGCGCTCGAACGCGAGATCCTGGCGGGACTGGACGTGCCCGATCCTTACGCCGACGATGCGTCGGCTAATCAGGGGTGAAGACCTAAAGGCATGCCCGACGACGACCAGAGTTCCACGCCCGCCGGCCCGGCTCGACTTAGCCGAGGCCTGCGGGCGTTCTTCCGCAAGCTGCGTCGCGGCGGCGCGCCGGCCGAGCCCGCGCGGCCGATCGATCCCGACACGCCCCCCGCCCCCGACCTGGTCGACCAGGCCGAGGCCTTCAAGACCCTGAAGGTGGGCGACGTCATGACCCCCCGCCCCGACGTGGTGGCGGTCGAGGTCGAGACCCCCTTCGCCGTGGTCGTGGCCCAGTTCGTCGAGGCCGGCCACTCGCGCATGCCGATCTATCGCGAGGCCCTGGACGCCCCGATCGGCGTGGTCCACGTCAAGGACGTCTTCCTGCTGCTGGCCGACGGCGACCTGCGGCCCGAGCCCGAGGATCGCATCCTCGAACAGCTGCGCCGCGACATGCTGCTGGTGCCCGCCTCGATGCGGGCCGCCGACCTGCTGCTGAAGATGCGCACCAAGCGCATCCACCTGGCCATGGTCATCGACGAGTTCGGCGGGGTCGACGGCCTCGTCACCATGGAAGACCTGATCGAGTCCGTGGTCGGCGACATCGACGACGAGCACGACGACGCCGCGAGCGTCAGCGTCACCGTCACCGACGACGGCGCGCTGGAGACCGAGGGCCGCACGCCGCTCGAGGATCTCGAAGCGATGGTCGGCGAGACCCTGGCCCCGCCCGAGCACGAGGAAGAGGTCGACACCGTCGGCGGCCTGGTCGCCGCCCTGGCCGGCCAGGTGCCCGAACAGGGCGAGATCGTGCGCCATCCGGCCGGCTTCGATCTCGAAGTGCTGGAGGCCGACGCCCGGCGAGTGCTGCGGGTGCGCGTGCGCCGCGCCGAAGAGACGGCCGAGGCCGACGTCCCGCTCGACGCGGTGGACGTCACTTGAAGCTTTCCGTGCTGACCAAGCGCTCCGCTTGGCGCGACCGCGTCCTGGCGCTGGTCGCCGGCCTGGCCGCGGCCCTGGCCCATCCGCCGTTCGGGATCCTGCCCGGCCTGCTGGGCTACGCCCTGCTGCTGTGGCTGCTGGACGGGATCGACGGGCCCCGGCCGCTGCGCTCGGCCTTCCTGCGCGGCTGGCTGGCGGGCCTGGCCTATTTCGGCCTCGGCACCTGGTGGATCGGCGAGGCCTTCATGGTCGACGCCGCCAACCAGGGCTGGATGGCGCCCTTCGCGGTGGCCGCCATGGCCGCCGGCCTGGCGCTGTTCTGGGGCCTGGCCGCCCTGCTCTATCGCCGCTTCCGTCCCGCCGGCGCCGTGCGGGTGCTGGCCTTCGCAGCCGCCCTGTCGGCGCTGGAGTGGGTGCGCGGCCACGTGCTGACCGGCTTTCCCTGGAACCTGCCGGGCGAGACCTGGCGGGCCGGCTCGGCCCCGTCCCAGGCCGCGGCCCTGATCGGCGCCTACGGCCTGACCTTCGTCACCCTGGCGATCGCCGCCGCCCCGGCCGTCTGGCGACAGGGCCGTTCGGGCCGGATCGCCGTCGGCGCGGCCGCTCTTGGCCTCGCCGCGCTCTATGGCGGCGGCTTCCTGGCCCTGCATGCGGCTCCGCCGCAGACGGGCGCCGGTCCCCGCATCCGCATCGTCCAGGCCGACGTCCAGCAAGCCGCCAAGTGGGACGCCGCCAGCTTCCAGGCGATCGTCCGCGACTACGTGACGCTCACCGCCCAGCCCTATGCCGACGGCAAACCGGCCGAGGTGGTGGTCTGGCCCGAAGGCGCCCTGCCCGCCGCCATCGACGACTACCTGGCCCCCGGGACCTGGGTGCGCCAGGCGATCACCGACGCCCTGCAACCGGGCCAGCTGCTGCTGATCGGCGGCTACCGCTACGAAGGCTCGGCCGAGCACCCGACCTACTACAACAGCCTGGTGGCCCTGCGCCGCGATGCGGGCGGCCTGACGGTGGTCGGGATCTACGACAAGCACCGGCTGGTGCCGTTCGGCGAGTACCTGCCGGCCGAGGGCCTGCTGACCGCGATCGGCGTCAAGAGCATGGCCCACCTGGGCGACGGCTTCGCCATCGGCCCGCGCCCCGCCCCGCTGGCGATCGCGCCCGGCCTGAAGGTCCAGCCGCTGATCTGCTACGAGAGCCTGTTCCCAGGCTTGGCCCGCCCCGATCCCGCCGTGCGGGCGCTGGTCAACGTCTCCAACGACGCCTGGTTCGGCGTGACCTCTGGCCCGCCGCAGCACCTGAACCTGGCCAGCTACCGCGCCATCG
>NZ_QHJY01000565.1 GCF_003185805.1 Caulobacter sp. D5 | reverse complement strand
CGGCCGGAACCCGCCTGCCGCCGCAGCGCGACCTGGCCCACCGGCTCGGCCTGGGCCTGGGCACCGTCACCCGCGCCTATGTCGAGGCCGAGAAGGCCGGGCTGGTCAGCGCCCATGTCGGCCGGGGCAGCTTCGTCAACGCCCCCGGCGCGATCGGCTCGCCGCGCCGCCGCGAGGGGCCGATCAATCTGTCCCAGAACGTCGCCCTCAACTGGCCGGCCTCGCGGGTGATCGGCGAGACGATGCAGCGCCTGCGTCGCCGCCCCGACCTCGCCGACCATCTGGACTATTCGCCCGCCGCCGGACTGGAGCGTCATCGCCGGGCGGCGGCGCAGTGGCTGGCCCGCAGCGCCGGCTTCGAGACCGCCGACTGGAAACGCCTGGTCTGCTGCGCCGGCGCCCAGCAGGGCCTGGCCCTGGCCTTCGGCGCGGTGGCCCGGCCGGGCGACGCGGTGCTGTGCGAGGCCTCCACCTTCCACGGCATCCGCGCCCTGGCCGCCCACGCCGGCTATCGCCTGAAGGGCGTGGCCATGGACGACGAGGGCCTGCGCCCGGACGCCCTGGAGGCCGCCGTCGCCGCCACCGGCGCGCGGGTCGTCGCCGTGCTGCCCACCCTGCAGAACCCCACCGGACGGATCATGTCGCTGGCCCGGCGCGAGGCGATCGTCGCGCTGGCCCGGCGCCTGGACCTGATCCTGATCGAGGACGACATCTACGGCGCCTACGCGCCCAGCGCCCCGCCGCCGCTGGCCATGCTGGCGCCCGAGCGGACGTTCCACGTCTCCGGCGTCTCCAAGACCCTGGCGCCTGGCCTGCGGGCCGGCTTCGTGATCGCTCCGGACGACACGGCCCTGGAGCGGATCCTGGAGACCATGCGGGCCATCGCCTACGCGCCGCCGGGCTTTGGCATGCTGATCGCCGGCCAGTGGATCGAGGACGGCACGGCCGACGCCATCCTCGCCGAGATCCGCGAGGAGACCGCCGCCCGCGTCGACCTGGCGCGCTCGATCCTGGGCAACGCCCTTTCCGGCCCGGCCACCCCGACCGCGCCGCACCTGTGGCTGCCGATGAGCGAGCTGGAGGCCGAGCGCCTGGCCGGCCGCGCCCTGCGCGGCGGCGCCGAGGTCACCCCGCCCGCCGCCCCGCTCGTCGAGCCGGGCC
>NZ_QHJY01000564.1 GCF_003185805.1 Caulobacter sp. D5 | reverse complement strand
CGGCGGCAGGGCGAGCGCGGCCAGGCCATGGGCGAAGCCGGCTTCCCGCGCCACCTGGGCCGGGCTGTCGGCGGGACCGGCGACGAAGCCGAACCGGCGCCCGCCCCGCTCGTGCAACAGACGCGCCGCGGCCTCGCCGGCGGCGAAGTTGTCGGATGACACCGAGCGGATCCAGTCGCCGGCCAGGTCCGAGTTCAGGGTGACGATCGGAATGCGCAGCTTGGCCAGCTGGTCGGCGGCTTCCTGCGAGGTCAGGGCCAGGGCCGAGACCACGGCGTCCACCCGGTAGCCGGCCAGTTGATCGACAACGCCGTCGAGGATGCGGTCGCTGTCGACCCGCACCAGCAGCATCTGCCGCCCCGCCGCCGTCAGGGCCTTGGAGAAGGCCTCCAGGGTCATGGCGAAATAGGGATTGTAGAAACCGCCCACGACCACGGCGACTATGCCCGAGCGGTTGGTCTGCAGGATCTTGGGTAGGAGGTTCGGCCGATAGCCCAGGGCCTCGGCGGCCGCCATCACCTTGGCGCGCGTGGCCTCGGCGATCTTCGCGCCCGGCGTGAAGGCGCGCGACACCGCCGACTGCGACACCCCTGCCGCCCTGGCCACGTCGATCGACGACGGCGGCCGCCAGTTTCCGCTCATGCGGCGATCCCTCGCACCCTTTTCCCCACGCGAGCCTGTTTAGAGGGTTGCGCGCCGGCTGGCGAGTGAATAGCTATGCACACATTCGACCAACCGCAGCGTGGCCCTAACCGCGCGCCGTTTCCGCCGGGCCAGCCGCTCGGGCGGACGACAGGCGCGTGCGCGAACGGCTTCGCCGCCCTCCGTTCCGACAAGGCCCGCCATGAGCGTCCCCGCCCGCAGCGCCCCCTCCGCCGCTCTCGTTCAACTGGCCTTGGCGCTGGGCGGCTTCGCCATCGGCACTACCGAGTTCGCCTCGATGAGCCTGCTGCCCGACTTCGCCCGCACCCTGGGCGTCGACGAACCGACCGCCGGCCATGCCATCAGCGCCTATGCCCTGGGCGTGGTGGTCGGGGCGCCGATCATCGCCGTGCTGGCCGCCAGGATCGCCCGCCGGACCCTGCTGGTCGGGCTGATGGTGCTGTTCGCGGTCGGCAACGGCCTGTCGGCCCTGTCGCCCAACTTCGAGACCATGGTGCTGTTCCGCTTCCTCAGCGGCCTGCCGCACGGCGCCTATTTCGGCGTTGCGGCCCTGGTCGCCGCCTCGCTTGCCGCGCCCGACAAACGCGCCTCGGCCGTGGCGCGGGTGATGATCGGCCTGACCGTGGCCACCATCGTCGGCGTGCCGCTCGCCAACGCCGTCGGCCAGTGGATCGGCTGGCGCTGGGGCTTCGTCATCGTCGCGGCCCTGGCGACCCTGACCGCCGTGTCGGTCTATCTGCTGGCGCCGCGCGAGCCTGCGCCCAAGAACGCCAGCCCGCTGCGCGAACTTTCGGCCCTGGCCAGCCGTCGCGTCTGGCTGACGCTCGGCATCGGCGCCATCGGCTTTGGCGGCATGTTCGCGGTCTACACCTATCTGGCCTCGACCCTGATCGAGGTCACCCACGCCTCGCCGGCCGCCCTGCCGCTGGTGCTGATGGTGTTCGGCCTGGGCATGACCGCCGGCACCCTGGTCTGCGCCTGGGCCGCCGACCGCGCCCTGATGCCGGCCGTCGGCGCCATCCTGCTGTGGAGCGCGGCTTCCCTGGCCCTCTACCCGCTGGCCGTCGGCAGCCTGTGGACCCTGGTCGCGGTGGTGTTCCTGATCGGCTGCGGCGGCGGGCTCGGCGCGGCGTTGCAGACCCGGCTGATGGACGTGGCCGGCGAGGCCCAGACCCTGGCCGCCGCCCTCAACCACTCGGCCTTCAACACCGCCAACGCCCTGGGCCCCTGGCTGGCCGGCCTGGCCGTCGCCTCGGGTTTCGGCTGGCGCTCGACCGGCTGGGTCGGCTGCGCCCTGGCCCTGGGCGGCTTCGTGGTCTGGGCGATCGCCGTCTGGGACGACCGCCGTCAGACCGAAGCGACGGCGGCGGCTTAGCCCGCTCCAACTCACGCCCCCTCCCCCGTAAAACCCCCGCAAAAGCGGGGGCCCAGGCTTTTTCTGAAAGGCGGGGCGCTCGACGATAAAACGCCTGGGTC
>NZ_QHJY01000563.1 GCF_003185805.1 Caulobacter sp. D5 | reverse complement strand
GGCGGTCGCCATCGTCTCGCCGCTGTTCAGCCTGTGGTGGGAGGCCGAGCAAAAGGCCCGGACCGAGATCGAGCAGGCCGGCGAGTGGAGCCTGGACGGCGAGCCCTGCCCGGCCAGCACCGCCGCGGACTTCGCGGCCGCCTCGCGGCGCGCGCCGATGACGACGGTCTTCGACGAAGTGCGGCTGTCGCGCCGGGCCGGCCACGTGCAGTGCGCCCGCCACGCCTATCGCCTGGGCGGCGGCAAGCAGGAGGCCCAGGTCTGCGACTTCACCAGCCCCGGCGCCCTGGCGGTCGAGACCCCCAGGACCGTGGTCTATTACACCGCGCCGGGTTCGGCCCGGGTGGCGGTGATCGACGGCCGGCCGCGCTGCGTGCAGACCGCGCGCTTCCGGATGGGGCACTGAAGGTCTGGGCGGCGAACCGACATTCGCCTGCTCCCTCACCCAACCCGCTCCTCCCCGCGAAGGCGGGGATCCAAGCTGGCTTTCAGGATGGGCACGGCGGTGGATCACCCGCTGGCTGGGCCTTGCCCTTCGGGGGATCCTCAGTGAGTTAAGCGGCCGAGTTTCTGGATGGGCGCCGGACTTGGCGGTTGATCTCGGCGGGTCGCCTCTCCTTTCCTCTATTGGCGTACGCATCCCGCGCCTTCTACTGTCGCCGGGCGGGAGGACCAGGATGGACGCTGCGGGGATCGGAGGACGGCCGGGAGCCGTGCGGGTCGAGGGCCGCGCCAGACGCGGCGGCTGGATCTTCTGGGCGGCGATCGCCTTCGTCATCGCCGCGCCGCTGGTCGCCTTCGTCGCCTGGAAGCAGCGCGAGGCCGCCGGCGCCGCCGAGGCCTATTGGAGCCTGGCCGGAACGCCCTGCCTGGTCCTGGACCAGGCGGCCTTCGAGGCCCGGCAGCGCAAGCCGATGACCTTCGCTTTCGACGGCGTCAGCCTGGCGCGCGGCGCCGGCCATATGGAGTGCACCCACCGCGTCTACGACCAGGCCGGCGGACGCCGCGAGGCGCCGGTCTGCGACTTCAGCGGCCCGATCGCCCTGGCGGTCAGCGTCGGCGGGCGGCAGGCCTTCTACGCCCCGCCGGGCTCGGCGCGGGTGGCGGTGATCGACGGCGCGCCGGTATGCGTGCAGCGGCCCTGGACGAAGATCGGGAACTGAGGGGCTGGGGCTTCTCGCCGGCCCTGGCGCGGGGAGGACACCGGCCGAGAATTCGGAAGCTGAAACGCCCCCCCTCCTCCGGCCCTCCGGGCCACCTCCCCCAGAGGGGGAGGATCTGATCAGACGCCTCGCCAGGAAGATGCTCCCCCTCAGGGGGAGCTGTCGCGGAGCGACTGAGGGGGAAAGCCGGCGCCTTGCGGCGGTCGCCCCCTC
>NZ_QHJY01000562.1 GCF_003185805.1 Caulobacter sp. D5 | reverse complement strand
CGGCGCGGCGGGCGACCACGACGCCGCCGGCCGAGCCGGCGCCCTCGAACAGTTCGCCCAGGGTGACGACGCCGTCGGCGTCGGTGGTGTCGTTGCGCAGGTCGACCGGCTGGCCGGCGAAGGCGGCCGGGGCGGCGATCAGCAGGGCGGCGGCGGCGAGGAGCAGGCTTTTCATGAGCTTACGACCTCAGGTTCGAGGTGGCCTGGAGCATCTGGTCGGCCGTGGTGATGACCTTGGAGTTCATCTCGTAGGCGCGCTGGGCGACGATCAGGGAGGTGATTTCGCTGACCGCGTCGACGTTCGAGGCTTCGGTGTAGTTCTGCAGCAGGGTGCCGAAGCCGGTGGAGCCGGGGGCGGCGACGTTGGCCGCGCCCGAGGCGCCGGTCTCCAGATAGAGGTTGTCGCCGATGGCCTCGAGGCCGCCTTCGTTCATGAAGTTGGCCAGCTCGATCTGGCCCACGGTCTGCGGGTCGGCCTGGCCGTCCAGCGTGACCTGCACGAGGCCCGTCTTGCCGATGGTGATGGCCGTGGCGTTCTCCGGGATCGTGATCCCGGGCTGCACCGTGTAGCCGTCCTCGGTGACGATCTGGCCCTGGTCGTTGGTCGAGAAGTTGCCGGCGCGGGTGTAGGCCGTCTCGCCCGAGGGCATCAGGATCTGCAGGTAGCCCTTGCCCTGGATGGCCACGTCCAGTTGGTTGTTGGTGGCCGTCGGGGTGCCTTGCTCGGTGATGCGGTAGACCGAGCCGGCCTTGACGCCGCCGCCGATCTGAATGCCGGTCGGGACCACGTTGCCGTCGCTGGACGACTGGGCGCCGGCGCGCTCGATCGTCTGGTACAGCAGGTCCTGGAACTCGGCCCGTTGGCGCTTGTAGCCAATGGTGTTCATGTTGGCGATGTTGTTCGAGATGACCTCGACGTTCAGCTGCTGTGCAGCCATGCCGGTCGTGGCGGTGCGGAGCGCTTGCATCTGTCGTTAATCCCTTACTGGACCTTGCCCATACGCTCGACGGCGGAGCGCGAGAGTTCGGCGGTTTGGTCCATCATCTTGGCGATGCTCTCGTAGGCGCGGCTGACCTCGATGAGCTTGGTGATCTGCTGGACGGGCTGGACGTTCGACCCCTCCAGCATCCCTTGGTGAATGACCGCGTCGGTGGCCGACTGCGGGGTCTCGTTTCCGGCGTTGCGATAGAGGTTGTCGCCCTGCTTGCGCAGCGAGGAGAGGTCGGAGAAGCGGGCGACGCCGATCTTGCCGACCCGGGCCGCGCCCTGGCTGACGATGCCGTCGCGGCCGATGGTGACGGCGCCCAGCTGCGGGTCGAGGGTGATCTGGCCGCCGCCGTCGTCGAGCACCGGAGCGCCCTGCTGGGTGGTCAGCACGCCTTCCGGGTTGGTCGTGAAGCGGCCGTCGCGGGTGTAGCGCTCGCCCTCGGCGGTCTGGACCTTGAAGAACCCCTGGTTCTCGAGGGCCAGGTCGAGGCTGCCGCCCGTCTGGTTGAGGGCGCCGGGCTTGAAATCGCGGACGACGCCATCGTCCATCACGAACTTGATCGGCGCGGGGCCGCCAGCGGTGCGCGCGGGCTTGGCCGCTTCGGTGCGGACCATCAGGTCCTCGACCTTGAAGCCGGTGGTGTTGGCGTTGGCGATGTTGTTCGCGACGATGTCCAGCTCACGACGGAGCGTCATCTGCCGCGAAAGGCCCACATACAGCGCGTTGTCCATGACGATTAACTCGCAGTTTGGCGCGACAAATGCGCCGAAACCCTACAAGCAATCCTCGTGCCAACTCGAAAAACGTAATGAAATCAGCGAAGAGGGTGGTTAACGGCGACGCTTTGAGGGGATGCGCCGGGCAGATTCAGCCTGCGACCAAATGGCCGTCAAAAGAGATCGTTAACCATGCTCGCGCACAAGTAGGACCCATAGTTTTCAAGGAACTCGCGCGTGGCCAAGAAACCGCCCAAGGAAGCTCCCGCCCCGGAAGGCGAAGAGGGCGCCGTCGAGGGTGAAGCTTCCGCCAAGAAGAAGCCGCCGATCATCCTGATCGCCGGGGCCGCCGGCGCGCTCGTGCTGCTGATCGGCGGCGGGACCACGGCCTTCCTGCTGATGAAGCCCAAGCCGGCCGCCGAGGGCGAAGCCGCGGCCGGCGAGCATGGCGAGAAGAAGGAAAAGAAAAAGGAAGAGAAGAAGGAAGGCGGCCACGGCGAGGGCGGCGAAGGCGCCAAGGCCGACGGCGGCGCCGGCGCGCCGGTCATCAAGGAAGGCCCCG
>NZ_QHJY01000068.1 GCF_003185805.1 Caulobacter sp. D5 | reverse complement strand
TCCCTCTCTCTGAGAGAGAGGGTCTGTGAGTTCCGCCAGTCGACCCCCTGCCCACTTGCGAATGGCTCTCTGCTTGATCCGGCGGGCGGCTCCGGCTAAACGCCCCTCACCCTTTGGGGAGTAGCCGCCCGCGCCTATCAGCGGGGCCCGTCGTCAACATACTTGGTCTTTCGGGACCATGGCGCGGGTGAAGGAAGCACCGACAGCTTTCTTGGCGAGACCAACGGCGTCGTTTCCCGTCCGGGCTGGGCGGGGAAACGGTCGCTGTCGTCTTGTCTGCGCTCGGCCCCGCAACGGTGTTTCATGGAATCCCTGCTCGTCTCGACCCTGGTCGTGGCCGTGGCCGAAATCGGCGACAAGACCCAGCTGCTGGCCATCATCCTGGCCACGCGCTTCAAGAAGCCGATCCCGATCATCCTCGGCATCCTGGCGGCCACCCTGCTGAACCACGCCTTGGCGGCCCTGGCCGGTTCGCTGGTCGCCCAGTACCTGCAAGGCGCCTGGTTCCAGTGGCTGATCGCTCTCTCGTTCATCGCCATGGCCGCCTGGGCGCTGATCCCCGACAAGGCCGACGACGAGGACGGCGGCGCGGTGGGCCGCTACGGCGTGTTCCTGACCACGGCCGTGGCCTTCTTCCTGGTCGAGATGGGCGACAAGACCCAGATCGCCACCGTCGCCCTGGGCGCCCAGTTCCACAACGTGCCGCTGGTGGCCGCGGGCACCACCCTGGGCATGATGCTGGCCAACGTGCCGGCCGTCTATCTGGGCGAGGCGGCGACCAAGATCGTGCCGCTGATGTATGTGCGCATCGGCGCGGCGCTGATCTTCCTCGGTTTGGGCCTGTGGGGCGTCGCGACGCTGCTGGGCGTCTTCAAGTAATGACGTAGGCAGGGGCGGGAGCTATTCACGGGACGAACGTTCCGGAGTCTCCCGCCCCATGACCCTCGAAGACCCGCGCGCGACCGGTTGGGAATTCTGGATCGATCGCGGCGGCACCTTCACCGACATCGTCGCCCGCCGGCCGGACGGGCGCCTGGTCACCCACAAGCTGCTGTCGGAAAACCCCGAGCAGTACGAGGACGCCGCAGTGGCTGGCGTTCGCGCCCTGCTGGAGCAGGGCGGCGGCGGGAGCGTCGAGGCGGTGAAGATGGGCACCACGGTGGCCACCAACGCCCTGCTCGAACGCAAGGGCGAGCCGACGCTGCTGGCGATCACGCAAGGCCACGCCGACGCCCTGCGCATCGGTCAGCAGGCGCGGCCCAAGCTGTTCGACCGCAACATCATAAAGCCCGAGGCCCTCTACACCCGCGTCGTCGAGATCGACGAACGCATCGGCGTCGACGGCGAGGTGGTGCGGCCGCTGGACGAGGCCGCCGCCCGTGACGGCTTGCAGGCGGCCTACGACGCCGGCTTTCGGGCCGTGGCCATCGTGCTGCTGCACGGCTTCCGCTTCACCGACCACGAGGCGCGCGTCGCCGCCATCGCCCGCGAGATCGGCTTCACCCAGGTCTCGGCCAGCCACGAGGTCAGCCCGCTGATGAAGCTGGTCGGCCGGGGCGACACGGCGGTGGTCGACGCCTATCTGTCGCCGATCCTGCGCCGCTATGTCGATCAGGTGGCCTCGCGGCTGGGCGAGGAGACGCGGCTTTTCTTCATGCAGTCGAACGGCGGCCTGACCGACGCCCGGGCCTTCCGGGGCAAGGACGCCATCCTGTCCGGCCCGGCCGGCGGCGTGGTGGGCATGGCCAAGACGGCGGCGGAGGCGGGCTTTTCCCGCGTCATCGGCTTCGACATGGGCGGCACCTCGACCGACGTCTGCCACTATGCCGGCGAGTACGAGCGGGCCTACGAGACGGTGGTGGCCGGGGTGCGGATGCGCGCCCCGATGATGAACATCCACACCGTGGCGGCCGGCGGCGGCTCGATCTGCTCGTTCGATGGTGCAAGGCTGCGGGTGGGTCCGGCCTCGGCGGGGGCCAATCCCGGTCCGGCCTGCTACCGACGCGGCGGGCCGCTGACGGTGACCGACTGCAACGTCATGCTGGGCAAGCTGCAGCCCGAGTTCTTCCCGCACGTCTTCGGTCCCAACGCTGACCAGCCGCTGGACCGCGCCGTGGTCGCCGAGCGCTTCGAGGCCCTGGCCGCCGAGATCGCCGCCGCCACCGGCCGCGCCATGACCCCCGCCGAGATCGCCGAAGGCTTCCTGACGATCGCCGTCGAGAACATGGCCAAGGCCGTGCGGCAGATCTCGATCCAGCGCGGCTACGACGTCACCCGCTATGTCCTGGCCTGCTTCGGCGGGGCGGGCGGGCAGCACGCCTGCCTGGTGGCCGACGCCC
This sequence comes from Caulobacter sp. D5, assembly GCF_003185805.1. Taxonomy (GTDB): domain Bacteria; phylum Pseudomonadota; class Alphaproteobacteria; order Caulobacterales; family Caulobacteraceae; genus Caulobacter. Next base: position 6,854 of record NZ_QHJY01000068.1, on the reverse strand, counting down.
TGGGCATGAAGACGGTGATGATCCACCCGTTCGCCGGCGTGCTCAGCGCCTATGGCATGGGCCTGGCCGACCTGCGCCTGCTGCGCGAGACCACGGTCGAGCAGCGCCTGGATGAAGCCGCCGCCACCCTGCCGGCCCGCGCCGCCGTCCTCGCCGCCGAGGCGGAAAGCGCCCTGCGCGCCCAGGACGCGCCGCTGGTGACGGTCGAAACCGAGGCGGCCCTGCTGGTGAAGTATGCCGGTACGGACACGCCGCTGCGCGTGCCGCTGACCGACGCTGAAGGCGTGAAGGCCGCCTTCGAGACCCTGCACCAGCGCCGCTTCGGCTTCGTCTCGCCGGCCACGCCGCTGGTGGTCGAGACCCTGAGCGTCGAGGCGATCGGCCATGCCGACGCCGGCGCCGCGCCCGATCTGGGCGCCGGCGAAGGCGGGCAGGGCGGGGTGCTCGCCACCGTGCCCGCGCGTCTGGCGGGGCAGGCTTATGACACGCCGGTGCTCGACCGCGCGGGCCTGGCGGTCGGCGCCGAGGTCGCGGGGCCGGCGATCATCCGCGAGGCGACCGGCACCACCGTGGTCGAGCCCGGCTGGCGCGCCCGCGTGGATGCTCATCACAACCTGATCCTCGACCGCGTCGAGGCCCTCGCGCCGCGCCGCGCCGCCGGCACGGAAGCCGATCCGGTCATGCTGGAGGTGTTCAACAACCTCTTCATGGCCGTGGCCGAGGAGATGGGCTTCGCCCTGCAGAACACCGCCTATTCGGTGAACATCAAGGAGCGGCTCGACTTCTCCTGCGCCCTGTTCGATCGCGACGGAAACCTGATCGCCAACGCCCCGCACATGCCCGTGCACCTGGGCTCGATGGGCGACAGCGTGCGGGCGATCCGCGATGGTCGCACGGGCGATGGCCGGGGCATGAAGCCCGGCGACGTCTACATGCTCAACGCCCCCTATGCCGGCGGCACCCACCTGCCGGACGTGACGGTGGTCATGCCGGTGTTCGATGCGGCGGGGGCCTTGCTGTTCTACGTCGCCGCGCGCGGCCACCAGGGCGACATCGGCGGGATCACCCCGGGCTCGATGCCGCCGGGCAGCAAGACGGTCGAGGAGGAGGGGGTTCTCATCGAGAACTTCCTGCTGGTCGAGGGCGGGCGGTTCCTGGAAGCCGAGACCCGCGCCCTGCTGGCCTCGGGCAAGTGGCCGGCCCGCAATCCCGATCAGAATATCGGCGACCTCAAGGCCCAGGTCGCCGCCTGCGCGCGCGGCGCCGAAAGCCTGACCGGCCTCGTCGCCGAGTTCGGCCAGGACGTGGTCGAGGCCTACATGGCCCACGTGCAGGACAACGCCGAAGAGGCCGTGCGCCGGGTGCTGGCCAGGCTGTCGGACGGCGCCTTCGCCTACGAACTCGACGACGGTAGCGTGGTGAAGGTGGCGATCACGGTGGACCAGGCCGCCCGCACCGCTCGCGTGGACTTCACCGGCACCAGCGATCAGGTGCCGACCAACTTCAACGCTCCGGCCTCGATCTGCCGGGCGGCGGCGCTGTACGTCTTCCGCACCCTGGTGGACGACGAGATCCCGATGAACGACGGCTGCCTGCGGCCGGTCGAGCTGGTCATTCCCGAGGGCTCGATGCTGAAGCCGCGCTATCCGGCGGCGGTGGTGGCCGGAAATGTCGAGACCAGCCAGGTGGTGGTCGACGCCCTTTATGGCGCGCTGGGCGTGATGGCCGCGGCGCAGGGCACGATGAACAACTTCACCTTCGGCGACGAGCGGCGGCAGTATTACGAGACCATCTGCGGCGGGGCCGGGGCGGGGCCGGACTTCGACGGCGCCGACGCCGTCCAGACCCACATGACCAACAGCCGCCTGACCGATCCCGAGGTGCTCGAGACCCGCTATCCCGTGCGGGTCGAGGCCTTCTCGATCCGCCGCGGTTCGGGCGGGGCCGGTGAGCACCGGGGCGGCGACGGGGTGGTGCGCACCATCGGCTTCCGCGAGCCGATGACGGTGACCCTGCTCTCCAACCGCCGCCGCGTGCCGCCGTTCGGCCTGCATGGCGGGGGCAGCGGGGCGCTGGGCCTGGCGCGGATCGAGCGAGCGGACGGGACGGTCCAGCCCCTGGCGGCGACCGACGAGGCCCAGGTCTCGGCCGGCGACCGCGTGGTCATCGAGACGCCCGGCGGCGGCGGCTGGGGGAAGGGCTGAGCGGCGAAACCTCGTCCTTCGACAAGCTCAGGATGAGGTTTCAATGTTGACGCCGGCGCCGCCTCTCGGCGTAGAACCAAACCAACCTTGATCCTCATCCTGAGCTTGTCGAAGGACGAGGATCACGCACCACTCGCCAGGAGGCCCCATGACCGACATCGCCCGCCGCACCCTGATCGGCGCCGCCGGCCTGGTGGTCGCCACGCCGGGCCTGGCTCTCGCCGCCGGCAAGCCGAAGGTGGCGATCCAGACGAGCGCCGGGCTGATCGTCGTCGAGCTGGAGGACAAGAAGGCCCCGATCACGGCGGCCAATTTCCTGCGCTATGTCGATGCGAAGAAGTACGACGGCGGAACCTTCTATCGCGCCTCGCGGACCAAGGGCGTCAAGGGCGCGGGCTCGATCCAGGGCGCGCCGCCGCAGCGGGCGCGGCGCTTCGCCCCCATCGCCCACGAGAGCACGACGAAGACCGGCCTGCGCCACAAGCCGGGCACGATCTCGCTGGCCCGCAACGCGCCGGGCACGGCCACCTGCGACTTCTTCATCTGCGCCAGCGCCATGCCCTATCTCGACGCCCATCCAGGCGCGAAAGGGGACAACCTGGGCTTTGCGGCCTTCGGGACCGTGGTCGAGGGCCTGCCGATCGTGAAGAAGATCCTGGCCATGCCCACGGGCGGCCCGGCCTACACCGAGGCGATGAAGGACGAGATGCTGAAGGCGCCCGTCCAGATCCTCGGCATGAAGCGGATCGGCTGACCCGCATCTGATCGCCTGGCGGATACGTAGCTGTCTTCGGGGACGAACCTGGAGACGCCGTTGCGGACGATATCGCTCCTGATTTTCGCCTTGGCCGTCGCCGCGCCAGCCAGCGCTTTCGAGCTGTCGCCGGAGGCCCGGGCCAGCCTGGCGCGCGGCGAAGCCCATGCCGAGGTCTCGCCCGATCCGGCCGGGGCGACCGGCGGCCAGGTGCGCGGGGTGATCGACATCGCCGCCCCGCCCGACCACGTCTGGGCCGTGCTGACCGACTGCGCGAGCGCGGCGCGGATGATCACCAATCTCGAACGCTGTGCGGTGCTGTCGGGCGACCAGAAGCGGGGCTGGGATGTCCGCGAGCACGTCACCCGCAAGAGCCTGTTCTTTCCCCGCATGCGCATCGTCTTCCGTTCGGACTACGAGGGGCGGCGGCGCATCCGCTTTCGGCTGGTCGAGGGCGACCTGAAGGCCGAGGAGGGCGAGTGGCGGCTGCAGCCCCTGGCCGGCGGCGCGGGCACGCGGGTGTTCTACGAGAACCGACTGGCCGTGGACTGGGTGATCCCCAAGGCCCTGCTGCGCGCCGGCCTGCGCAAGGACACGCCCAAGGCCCTGGCGCGGCTGCGCGAGGCGTGCCTGGAGGCCGGCTAGGTCTTCCCGTCGAGCTTGGCCTCCAGTCGGGCCAGCGTCGCCTTCAGTTCCTCCTGCTCGGTGTGGCTGAACTCGTTGGCGTCCTTGATGCAGCGCGAGCAGATGTTGCCGATCAGCAGGGGCAGGATCAGCAGCAGGGTCACGTGCATCAGCGCCACGGCCGTGATCCGCCCGCCCAGAGTGGCGGGGTACATGTCGCCATAGCCGACCGTCGTGGCCGTGACGCAGGCCCACCAGACGCCGTCGAGATAGGTCTTGCCCTCGAAGAAGGCGTAGGACCCCGCGGCCGCCAGCAGCATGACCACATAGACGATCAGCAGTTCTCGAACGGTATCCAGGTATTTAAGCATGGTGCGCCCCAAAGTTGAGGCGCTAGCTCGCCCGAGCCCGGCGGAGGCGTCAACCGCGCCGCTTGGCGGCGTCGGCCAGATAGAGCTCCAGGTTGGTGTAGCCCGAGCCGTCCTTGGCCAGGGCGGGGCCGTCGGCGGCGCTTTTCGGGTTCAGGCCGTGGGCCTTTTCCCAGGCGTCGGGCATGCCGTCGCCGTCCGTATCGGGCGCGGCCTTGCCGGCGGGCAGGGCGGGCCAGCCGCCGACGTCCTTCTGGCTGTTGATCACCGTCCCGGTCCGGTCGCGCACCCCGGCCACGATGCGGGCGTCGACGCTGTCGCGGAACACCGAGGCGCCCGCGTCGGCCAGTACGCGCGCATAGGCCTTGTCGGCCGGCTCGGGCGTCACCGGCGCGACCTCGATCGGCGCGGCCTGGCGATAGCCGGCGGGCTCGGGGATGGTGAAGGTCACCAGGCTCCAGGGATCGGCCGGAACCGCCCCGGCCATGCTGTTGCCGGCGAAATAGGCGCGGGCCAGCGTGTTGCTTTCCTGGAAGGCCACGGGCTTGCCGCTGCTGGGGCCGGGCACATAGGCGTTGTCGACGAAGTTGTAGGCCGCCAGCGCCGCCTTGTCGGCGTCGTAGCCGGCATAGCCCTTGCCCCAGTTGTAGAAGACGTTCGACCGGAAATCGAAGAGGGCGCCGACCGGGTCCTTGTCGGGGCCGTCGTAGTTGCCGGGGCGGGGCATGCGGGCCATGTGGCTGGCCCACAGATTGTGGTGGAAGCTGATCTTCGAGCCCATGCCGCCGCGGATCAGGCTGCCATAGCCGTGGTCGCCCTTGGCGTGCAGCGAATGGGCCATGGACTCGGCGATGATCGACCACTGCACCGTCAGGTCGAAGAAGCCCTGGCCTTCCTCGCCGTAGCGGGCCGAGGCCGACAGGGTCTCGTCCACCGACCAGCTGGCCGAGACGTGGTCGAGGATGATCCGCCGGCCCTTGTTGATCCAGATCGCGTCGCTCTCGGTCTTGCTCTCGTCGCCCAGGCGCGAGCGGACGAAGCGGATGACCACGTCGTCGGCGGCGACGACCAGGGTGTGGTCGCGCACGGTGATCCCGCCGCCCGGCGCGGTCTGGCCGGCGATGGTGATGCGCGGCTCGCTGATCTTCAGGTCCGATTTCAGCTGGATCGTGCCGGCCACGTCGAACACCACGGTGCGCGGCCCCTTGGCCTCGATGGCGGCGCGCAGCGAGCCGGGGCCGGAATCCTCCAGGTTGGTGACCTTGATCACCGCCCCGCCGCGGCCGCCCTGCGACAGCCGGCCCGCGCCCTCGGCGCCGGGGAAGGCGAGGGTCTGGCTCATGGCCGCCGTCGCGCCGCCGAGCAGGGCGAGCGCCGCGGCGCCGGCGAGCAGGCGCGGGAGGATAGGGCGGATGGTCATGGCGGCGTGTCTCTCCCCGAAGGCCGGCGAGCGTCGATCGCGTCTCGTCCTGGCGAGGCGACCCTGCCCGCCTCTTCGAGAAATGTCCACCGGTGTCATAAGGTGTGGCCGCCAAGCACCTTGTGACGCTTGGTTGATGGATAACGCCGTTATGCGGATTGTTTGAGCAATCTCTGCTCGAAAGCTGTGCGATTTGGGGGCTGCTGTTCGCCCGTTCCCCCGCCACGCGAAGTTTCCTTCTGAAATGGGCGGTGGAAAGCTGACGCTGGTGTCAACCTTACCGGAGCTTTCGATTCGCGTTCCCGGGGGGGGCATCCATGTCCGTCGAAGAATCCAGCCTCCGGCCGGAACGCATCCTCGACCTGTCCGAGCGGCTGAGCATCGTCGCAGGCCAGAAGATCGGCGAGATCTCGACCGTCAATCGCGCGGCCAAGATGCTGGCGATCAACGCCCTGATCGTGGCGGCCCGCGCGGGCGAGGCCGGCAAGGGTTTCGCCATCGTCGCCGAGGAGTTCAAGAAGATTTCCACCCAGATCGACGAGGTGGCCGGGGCCCTGGAAAGCCAGGTGCGCGCCGACCTCGACGAACTGACCGCCATCGGCGGGGCGATCCTGTCGCACCTGCGCGGCCAGCGGCTGGCGGACCTGGCCCTGAACGCCATCGAGATCATCGACCGCAACCTCTATGAGCGCACCTGCGACGTGCGCTGGTGGGCCACCGACAGCGCTGTTGTCGACTGCGCCATGGCCCCGTCGCGCGAGGCCGCCGACTACGCCAGCCAGCGCCTGCGCGTCATTCTAGACGCCTACACCGTCTATCTGGACCTGTGGATCTGCGACACGGCCGGGCGGGTGATCGCCAGCGGCCGGCCCGACAAGTATCGCGGCGTTCAGGGCGCGTCGGTGGCCAACGCCTCGTGGTTCCAGGAGGCCATGCGCACCAAGAGCGGCGATGACTTCGCCGTGGCCGACATCGCCCGTCAGCGCCTGCTGGACGAAGCCCCGGTCGCCACCTACGCCACCGCCATCCGCGAGGGCGGCGAGGCCAAGGGCAAGGTCATCGGCGTGCTGGGCGTTCACTTCGACTGGCGCCCGCAGGCCCAGGCCATCGTCGACGGCGTGCGCATGACCGACGAGGAGAAGAGCCGCTCGCGCGTGCTGCTGCTCGACCAGAACCACCGGGTGCTGGCGGCTTCGGACGGGCAGGGCGTGCTGGTGGAAACCTTCAAGCTCAATACCTCGCACGGTTCGATGGGCAGCTACGCCGATGGCGACCGCACGATCGGCTACGCCCTGACCCCCGGCTACGAGACCTACAAGGGCCTGGGCTGGTACGGCTGCCTGGTCCAGCGCCAGGCCGTGGACACGCCGCTGCCGGTGGCCGAGCGGGCCGTGGACAACGTGCTGCGGCTGAAGGCGTAGATCAGATGCTCCCCCTGAAGGGGGAGCTGTCGCGGAGCGACTGAGGGGGAAGTGATCGCGGCA
>NZ_QHJY01000561.1 GCF_003185805.1 Caulobacter sp. D5 | reverse complement strand
CGCCCGCCGCCTACGAGGCGGCGGTGGCGGAGGTGGTCGAGCGGATCCTGGCCGGCGAGATCTTCCAGGCCAACATCGCCCGGGCCTGGCGCGGTCGCTTGGCGGGGCAGGCTGATCCCTTCGACCTTTTCGTCCGTCTACGGAGCACTAGTCCGGCGCCGTTCGCGGCCTGGCTGCGTCTGCCGGGCCGAGCCATGGTCTCGAACTCACCGGAGCGGTTCCTGAAGGTGCGCGGCGGGGCGATCGAGACCCGGCCGATCAAGGGCACCCGGCCGCGCGGCGCGACGCCGCCGCAGGACCGCGCCCTGGCCGCCGAGCTGCTGGCCAGCGCCAAGGACCGGGCCGAGAACCTGATGATCGTCGACCTGATGCGCAACGACCTGGCCCGGGTCAGCCCGGCCGGCAGCGTGCGCACGCCCGAGCTGTTCAAGGTCGAGACCTACGCCAACGTCCATCACCTGGTCTCGACGGTGGAGGGGCGGCTGAAGCCGGGCCTCGGCGTCGCCGACCTGCTGCGGGCGACCTTTCCGCCCGGCTCGATCACCGGCGCGCCCAAGGTGCAGGCCATGAAGGTGATCGCCAGCCTGGAGGGGCCGCGCGGCCCCTATTGCGGCTCGCTGTTCTGGGCGGGCTTCGACGGGGCGTTCGAGTCCAGCGTGCTGATCCGCTCGGTGGGGCTGGTCCAGGACGCCGGGGGCTGGCGGCTGGAGGCCAAGGCCGGGGCCGGCATCGTCGCCGACAGCGACCCGCTGGCCGAGCGCCTGGAGACCGAGGCCAAGATCGACGCCCTGCGCCGGGCGCTGACCGGGGAGGGGGCATGAGCATCGACGCCGTTCCGCTGACTGATCGGGGCCTGCTGCTGGGCGACGGCCTGTTCGAGACCCTGCTGGCGGTCGACGGGGCGGTCCGTCACGTCGCGGATCACCTCGACCGCATGGCCGCCGGTTGCGAGACCCTGGGCCTACCGCCGCTGGATCGCGCGGCGGCCCGCGCCTTGATCGAGGCCGCCCCCGCCGAGGCGGGTCTCACCGAGGGCCGCGCGGCCGTGCGCCTGACCCTGACGGCGGGCTCGGGCGGGCGAGGGCTGGATCGGCCCGAGGCGCCGGTCTTGCGGCTGTTCGCCTCCTGC
>NZ_QHJY01000067.1 GCF_003185805.1 Caulobacter sp. D5 | reverse complement strand
TGTCCGGCCGCCTCGTGGGCCGCCACGGCCAGCACCGTCCCGTCCGCCGACAGCACCGCGCAGCCCACCGGCGGGTTGGGCGCGGTGGCGCCGACGAAGCGGTCGGCGGCGTCCAGCGCCAGCCGGAAGGCCGTCGCGATATGATCGGGGGAGGGGAAGGGGGCCGTCATCGGCCGCCTATAGATGACGGGATCGGCGGCTTTCCAAGCCAGCATCGCCGTTCGCGTCTCTTACATTTTAGACCCCGTCGGGAATGACGCTCGGGGCCTTTTGGCTTAACTGCGAAGCATGACCGACCGTCCGCCACCGCCGCGATGAAGGGGCCGCGCAACAGCGTCGAGCCGCACGGCGCCTGGTCGCCGGGGCTGCAGAAGGCGCGGCTGTACGAGCTGATCCTGCAGGACATCCTGCTGGGCGACCTCGCCCCCATGCAGGTGCTGGAGGAAAAGGCCCTGGCCGTGCGCTACGCCGGAGGCCTGGCCGGCGTGCGCGACGCGCTGGGGCGGCTGGCGATCGAGGGCCTGGTCGTGCGCCGTCCCCGCGTCGGCACCATCGTCGCGCCGCTGGACGTGGCCGAGATCGAGCACGCCTTTCAGGTGCGGCTGATGCTGGAGGCCAAGACCGCGGGCCTGGCCGCCCGCAACCATCGCCCGGCCGACCTGCCGGCGATCCTGACGGCCTTCGACGGGGCCGAAGAAGCGATCGCGGCGGGCGACTTCCGCGCCATGCTGGCCATGGATCTGGCCTTCCACCGCGCCGTCGCCTTCGCCACCCAGAACCCGACCCTGGCCCGCTTCGTCGTCAGCCTGCAGAACACCGCCACCCGCTTCTGGATCTGGCAGATGGAGAAGCAGGCGCCCGATGATCAGATGGTCGATGTCGCCCTGCACCGGCGGATGGCCGACGCCATCGCCGCCCGCGACGCCGTCCTCGCCGAGTCGATCTGCGCCCAACTGATCGGCCAACCGCCGAGCGCTTCTGAACCTGAAGGCCGGTAACGGTTTTGCGACGCGCCGCGACCCGTGCTAACGCCGCGTCATGATCGAACAACATCCCTCCGGCGGATACATCCTCGAAGAGCTCTTCGTCGGCATGACGGCCGAAAAGCTCGTGCCCGTCACCGAAGAGCGCATTCAGCTGTTCGCCGAGGCGTCGGACGACTTCAATCCCGTGCACGTCGACGAGGCCTTCGCCGCCAAGACCGCCTATCGCGGCCGCATCGCCCATGGCCTGCTGTCGGCCTCGTTCGGGTCGGCGGTGGTCGGCACCATCCTGCCGGGCGCGGGCGCGATCTATCTCAGCCAGACCCTGGCCTTCCACCGGCCCGTGCGCATCGGCGACGTGGTCACCGCCCGCATCACGGTCTCGGCCATCGACCAGGAAAGCGCGCGCGTGACCCTGACCTGCGCCGCCCTGGTCGGCGACGATGTCGTCATGGACGGCGAAGCCACCGTCCGCGTTCCGCGCCGCCGCCGTCCCGCCAAGGCCTAGAGGCCTCTAGGGAACGAACATCTCGCTGGTGTCCATGCGCACGGTGCGCACCGCGCGGCAGGCGTCTTCGCCGGCGCGGTGGCTCTCGTGCATGAAGCTCACCAGCAGGGAGCGCCGCCGCGCGCCCGAGCGGTTGAGGGTCGCGCCGTGCGGCAGGTCGGCGTCAAACACCAGGATGTCGCCCGCCTCGCCCGACAGCACCAGGGCATGGCTCTCGTCCAGCTGGCCGTCGTCGAGATGGCGCGACATCACCCGCGTCGCGCCGTTCTCGGGTCCATAGGGGTCGAGATAGACCATCGCCGAGACGGTCTTGAGGCCCGCGCCGTCGCGGTGCAGGGGCTGGTGGCCATTGTTCAGCAGCGGTTCGCGGCCCTCGACCTGGCTGAGGAAGAACGGGCCGGCGATCATCCGCGCGACGGCGCCCAGCAGGGCCGGGACGCGGCAGGCCTTCTGCACCGTCGGGTCGAGATCGACCAGGGCGTGGCGCCAGCCGAAGGCGCGGGGCGCGCCCCATTGTTCCGGCGGTCCGACGCCGGCGTCGAAGGCCGCGCGCATGGCCTCGCGCCAGGCCTCGGGCACGGCGCCGCGCAGCAGCAGATAGCCTTGGTGGTCGAGCAGAGCGGCCAGGTCCGCGTCCAGCGGAGCGACCTTGGTGGGCGCCAGCAGATCGGTCATCACGCTCCTGCGAAACTCGGCCGCGAGAAGATCGCGCGCGGTCGGGCTGGAGCGTAGCCGTCCGAATTTCCATTTGAAGTGGAAATAGACACCGATCCGAAGATCGGGTGTGTCAGTCGACGCAGATGGTCGCCGTCGCGCGGCCGTTCTCGACCTTGGCGTAGCAGCCGAACTGCACGTTGGAGCGGCGGCACTGGCCGGTGACCGGCTCGTCGCGGCTTTCCAGATTGCCTTCCAGGACGCAGCCGCCCTGGCATTGCGCGCCGCTGGTGCAGGCCTTGCCGGCGTCGGCGTAGGGCACGACGCAGGTTGGCAGGCCGCGGCGGCCGACGGTCTCGATCTGGCCGCCCCGGGCCGAGCAGGCCTCGACGCTGTCGCCTTGGGCGACGGGCCCCGGCGGCGGAGCCGTCGGGGCGCAGGCGGTCAGGCAGAGCAGGAGGGCGGCGATCAGCGGCAGGCGCATGGCGTTCCTTTGGTGATGGGCGAGGTTTTCACCTCACCCCATGAACGCCGGCAGCCAGGCTTCGTTCGCCTCGCGCAGCTTGGCCAGCGGGATCGAGAACAGGTCGGTCGAGGCGAAGGCCTCGCCGCCGGCCACGCCCGCGAGGTTGGCGTGCACGCCGGCTTCCTTGGCCGCTTCCAGCAGGGCGTCCGGATCGGGCGTCGCCACCAGGTAGCGGGCCTGGTCCTCGCCGAAGAGATACGGGTGGGCGTGGGCGTGGCTGGAGGCGTTCAGGGTGATCCCGACCTTGCTGGCCAGGGCTATGTCGGCCGCGGCGACCAGCAGGCCGCCGTCCGACAGGTCGTGGACGCCGGCCACCAGGCCCGAGCCGATCAGGCCGCGCACGAAGTCGCCGTTCTTGCGCTCGATCGCCAGGTCGACCGGCGGCGGGGCGCCGTCCTCGCGGCCCAGGATCTCGCGCAGATAGATCGAGGCGCCCAGTTCGCCGTGCGTCTCGCCGATCAGCACCAGGGTGTCGCCCTCGGCGACGTTGCCGAAGCCCGTGCGCAGGTCGAAGTCGGTCAGCAGGCCGACGGCGCCGACGGTCGGGGTCGGCGGAATGGCGACGCCGTTGGTCTCGTTGTAGAGGCTGACGTTGCCGCTCACGACCGGGAAGTCCAGCGCGCGGCAGGCCTCGGCCATGCCGTCGGTGGCGCGCACGATCTGGCCCATGGTCTCGGGCTTTTCGGGGCTGCCGAAGTTCAGGTTGTCGGTGATGGCGATCGGCAGCGAGCCGGCGGCCGTCAGGTTGCGCCAGGCTTCGGCGACGGCCTGCTTGCCGCCTTCGTACGGGTCGGCCTGGACGTAGCGCGGGGTGCAATCGCTGGTCACGGCCACGGCCTTGCCGGTGCCGTGGATGCGCACGATGCCGGCGTCGCAGCCGGTGGCGCTGTCTTCCAGGGTGTCGGCCATCACGTGACGGTCGTATTGCTCCCACAGCCAGCGCTTGGAGGCCATGTCGGGGCAGCCGATGACCTTCAGCACGGCCTCTTCCCAGTTCCCGGGGGCGGGCACGTGGCCGGGGTCGAGGCGGGCGTCCACCTTGGGCTCGGTCCACGGACGGTCATAGAGCGGCGCGTCGTCGAACAGCGGGGCCAGCGGCACGTCGCAGACCGTCTCGCCGTGGTGCTTGAGCACCAGGTGGCCGGTGTCGGTGGTGTAGCCGATGACGGCGGCGTCCAGGCCCCACTTCTCGAAGATGGCGTGGCCGTCCTGTTCGCGGCCGGGCTTCAGGACCGCCAGCATGCGCTCCTGGCTTTCCGACAGCATCATCTCGTAGGCCGACATGCCGGTCTCGCGCTGCGGGACCATGTCCATGTTCAGCTCGATGCCGACGCCGCCCTTGCCGGCCATCTCGACCGACGACGAGGTCAGGCCGGCCGCGCCCATGTCCTGGATGGCGGCGACGGCGCCGGTGGCCATCAGTTCGAGGGTGGCCTCGATCAGCAGCTTCTCGGCGAAGGGGTCGCCGACCTGCACGGTCGGGCGCTTCTCCTCGGAATCCTCCGAGAACTCGGCCGACGACATGGTCGCGCCGTGGATGCCGTCGCGGCCGGTCTTGGAGCCGAAATAGACGACCGCCAGGCCAGCGCCCGGGGCGGCCGAGTAGAAGATGCTGTCGGACTTGGCCAGGCCCACGCACATGGCGTTGACCAGGATGTTGCCGTTGTAGCCCTTGTGGAAGTTGGTCTCGCCGGCGACCGTGGGCACACCCACGCAGTTGCCGTAGCCGGCGATGCCGGCGACCACGCCGTCCACGAGGCGCTTGGTCTTGGCGTGGCCCGGCTCGCCGAAGCGCAGGGCGTTCAGCAGGGCGATGGGGCGCGCGCCCATGGTGAAGACGTCGCGCATGATGCCGCCCACGCCCGTCGCCGCGCCCTGGTAGGGTTCGATGTAGGACGGGTGATTGTGGCTCTCCATCTTGAAGATGATCGCGTCGCCGTCGTCGATGTCGATGACGCCGGCGTTCTCGCCGGGGCCGCAGATCACCCGCGGGCCGCTGATCGGGAACTTCTTCAGCTGGTTCTTCGACGACTTGTACGAGCAGTGCTCGGACCACATCACCGAAAACACCCCCAGCTCGACGAGGTTGGGCTCGCGGCCCAGGCGGTCGAGGACGACCGCGTACTCCTCGGGCTTCAGACCGAATTCGGCGGCCGTATCGGCCATGGACTTGGCGGGGGCGGTGGAGGGTGCGCTCATGGGCGCGCCTTCTAGCGCGGCTGGGGGGATTCCGCTATATTTCTGGTGACCAGAAAGGCGCTTCTCGCATGGGTGTCGAGATCAGTCGGGGCGAGATCGAGCGTTTGGCCCGCGAACTTTCCGAGATTACTGGGGAAAGCCCGGACGAGGCTGTACGCCGGGCGCTCGCCGAGAAAATCGATCGGTTGGCGCGTCCCGCGCTCGGTTCTCAGGCCTACGAAGAACGGAAGACGGCTTTCTTCGCGCGGCTCGATGCGCGTCCTCGAACCGCCGATCCCAGGCCGTGGAAGCAGATCGAAGATGAAGAGCTCTATGACGAGCGGGGGCAGCCGATCGGATGATCGTTGACACCTCGGCGCTGGCGGCGATCCTGCTGAAGGAGCCCGAGGCGGGGGCCTTCTACGATGCGATCATGTCCGTCACGGCGCCTAGGCTGTCGGCGGCGTCGTTCGTCGAACTCGTCGAGGTCTATGCGAAGAAGATCGCGATCGATGATCTGCTGGATGTTCTGCATGCGGATTTGGCCGTGTTGGGATTGGTCATCGAACCGGTGACGGCCGAGCAGGCCACCATTGCCGCGGTTGCAAGGCTACGCTTTGGCAAGGGGCGTCATCCCGCCCGCCTGAACTATGGCGACAGCTTCTCCTACGCTCTGGCCAAGTCGCTGAACGCGCCGCTGCTCTACAAGGGCGACGACTTCGCCCATACCGACATCCGCTCCGCGCTCTGACGCATGGCGCGAAAACATCTGCGAAAACATTAGCTAAGCAGGAACTAAGGCAGCTCCGCCGGAGGAACGCGGCGAGTCCTCGGTCCGTTTTCTGTCTCGTGCGCAGCCAGCGCGCGGACCGAAGAGGAGAAGCCCATGGGCGACCAAAACCGCAATCCGCAGCAACAGCAGCAGAACCCGCAGCGACAGGCCCCGGGCCAGCAGCAACAGCAGCGCCAGAACGAACAGGGCCGCAACCCGGGCGGCCAGAACAATCAGCCGGATCGCGACCGCGAACGCTGATCTAGAGCGTTAGCAGCGCTCCATCGGAGGAAGGGCCGGCGTTCGCTCCGCCGGCCCTTTTTGGTGGGCGGCGAGCAGTCGCAGCTTCAGGCGCTCTGGAAGACGCTGCGGAACAGGATCGCGCCGTCTTCCGAGCCGAGGTCGGCGTCGAACGAGCGGTCGGGGTGGGGCATCAGGCCCAGGACGTTGCCGCCGGCGTTGACGATGCCGGCGATGTCGCGGGCCGAGCCGTTGGGGTTTTCCTTGTAGCGGAACACCACCTGGCCTTCGCCCTCGATGCGGTCGAGGGTTTCCTCGTCGGCGAAGAAGTTGCCCTCGCCATTGCCGACGGTCATCACCGCGTCGCGCTGCTCGCCGAAGGCGGCGGTGAAGCGGGTCTGGCCGTTGACGATGTCGAGATCGACCGGCTTGCAGATGTACTTCAGCTTGGCGTTGCGCAGCAGGGCGCCAGGCAGCAGGCCGACTTCGGTCAGCACCTGGAAGCCGTTGCAGATGCCCACGACGGCCACGCCCTTGTTGGCGGCCGAGACCACCTCGCGCATCACCGGGCTTTGGGCGGCCATGGCCCCGCAGCGCAGGTAGTCGCCATAGGAGAAGCCGCCGGGCAGGACGATCAGGTCCAGGTCGTCCGGCAGGGCCGTCTCCTGGTGCCAGACCATCTCGACGCGAGCGCCGGTGGAGCGTTCGACGGCGACCTTGCAGTCACGATCGCAGTTGGAACCCGGGAAGACGACGACGGCGGCTTTCATGGCGCGGGCCTGTAGCACCGTTCGGATCGAATGTCAGGCGCCGGAAGGCCGAAACGTCACGCGCATTCGTCGAGGACGGGTTCGACGTCTTCGCCGGCCGGGGCGGGAAAGGGCTGGCGGAAGGTGAAGGCCGCGGGCGTCGGGCCGTGGGCGGCCAGCAGGGCGAGCTTCTCCAGCGCCTCTTCGAGCGTCGGGCGATGGCCCTCCGGAACCCACCACAGCGCCAGGTGCGGACCTTCGCTGGGTTCGAACCACTCACGCCGCCGCCGCATGATCTCCACATGGGCCGAGCGATAGACATAGGCCCCCAGCGCGGGGATATCGGTCCAGGTCGACAGGTTGGGGATCATCAGCGGATCGCCGCCGACGGCCAGGTCGGTGGCGTTGTTGCCGTCGCCCTTCAGCCGCCAGACGAAGCCCGGCGAGGCCTCGGCCAGCTGGTTGATGCGGTCCAGGTTGTCGACGAAGTCCCTGATCGCCGGATCGTCGATCGGCGCCCGCAGGCGGCCGATATTGACCTCAGCCAATTCGAAGGCGGCCATGACGTCCTCCCGTCTTGTTCCAAGCGCAGGTAGGAAGCCTTGGCCGCCGCCGGAAGGGTTCAGCTTCCTAGCAGCCTGCGCAGCTGGCCCTCCGCCCGGTCGGGCGGCGACTGGTAGGCGATCGGCTCGACGAAGCCGCCCTTGGCGTCGAACAGGTAGATCGCCGAGGAGTGGTCGATCGTGTATTCGCCGCCCTCCTGCGGGACCTTCTTGTAATAGACGCGATAGGCCTTGGCGGTCTTGGCGATCTCGTCTGGCGTTCCGGTGAAGCCCTGGATGCGGTGGTCGAAGTTCGACAGGTAGAGCTTCAGCTGGGCGGGGGTGTCGCGCTCCGGATCGACCGAGACGAACACCACGTTCAGCTTGTCGGCGTCGGGACCCAGGGCCTTCAGCCAGGCGGTCATGTCGGCCATGGTCGTCGGGCACACCTCGGGGCAGTAGGTGAAGCCGAAGAAGATCGCCGTCGGCTTGCCCAGCAGGCCCTTCTCGGTGACCGGCTTGCCCTTGGTGTCCACGAGGTTGAACGGCCCGCCGATCTGGATCGTCGAGCGCGGGGCCTGCGCCGGGTCCTTCTGGCCGCAGGAGGCGAGGGGCAGGGCGGCGGCGAGCGCGGCCGCCAGGAACAGCGCGCGCATCAACGCTTCACCACGGCGCGGACCGGGGCCTGCACCGTCACCGGCGGGGCCTTGGCGAACTTCAGGGTCAGGGGAACCTTGGCCCCGGCCGTCAGGGCGATCTTCGGGCCGATGATCATCAGGTGTTCGGCCCCCGGCTTCAGTGCCACCGCCTTGCCGGCCGGCAGGGCGATGCCGTCGGCCAGCTTGCGCATGCGCATGACGCCGCCGTCCATCGACATGGTGTGGATCTCGCCGCGCTTGGCGGCGGGGGTCTCGACGGCGACCAGGCGGTCGTCGGCGCCGGCGGTCAGGGTCACGTAGCAGCCGCCGGCCATGGCCCCGGCCGGGGCGGCGCGGCACCAGGCGTCGGCGACGGTCACTTTCGGAGCGGGCGGCGCGGCCAGGGCGGGGCTCGCCAGGACGGCGAAGGCGAGGGGAAGAAGAGCGAAGGCTTTCATCGGTCAGGCTCCGAGACGCGGCGCGGGGGGAAGTCGCCGCAGGACGAGGTCGAGGATCAGCGCCGCCGCCAGCGTGGCGCCGACGAGCGGATAGAGAACGGCCAGCGGCAGCACGACCGCCAGAAGGCCCAGATAGGCGCCAGGGCGGGCCGGCGGAACGGGGGCGGCCAGGCGATCTTTCGGTCGCCGCTTCCACCACATCACCACGGCCGAGACGCCCAGCAGCCAGACGGCGATGCAGCCGGCCAGCATGACCAGCTTGTTGGCGAGGCCGAATTCCTGGCCCTGGTGCACGGCGATGCCCCATTCGATGACCTTGGCCGCCGGTCCGAAGTCGCGGTAGCCGAGGTCGGCCAGCACCCGGCCGTCGCCGCCGTCGAGATAGACGGCGCGGGTCGCCTCCACCTTGTCGGGCATGTAGGCGGCGGTCCAGGTTCCGCCATGGCCCTTGGGCAGGGTCAGGGTGAAGCCCCGGGTCAGGCCGGCGGCGCGGGCCTTGGCGACGATCGTATCGACGTCGAGGCTGGCGTGATGGGCCATGGAGACGGGCGCGGCGTGGGTCTGCAGCGCCCAGGGGACGCCTTCAGCGGGAGCGCTTGGGGCAGGCGCGCTTGGAGCGGGCGCGCCGGCGTGGTGCCCCTCGGCCACCGGCGGCTTGGGGCGGCCCCAGCCGGCCTGCGTGGTGATCTGGCGGACTTCCTTGCCCCAGAAGGCCGACCACGGCATGCCGGTGGCCGCCAGGAACACGATCACCAGCCCCGCGAAGGCGCCGGTCACCGCGTGCAGGTCGCGCCAGAACAGGCGCCTGGCCGGACGGCTGCGCACCGTCACCACCCCGCCGCCCTGGCCGCGCGGCCACCACAGGAAGACCCCGGTGGCCACCAGCACGATGGTCCAGCCGGCGACGACCTCGACCAGCAGGTTCGCGATCGGCCCGGCGATGTCGAGGCTGTGCAGCCGCTTGACCAGGCCCATCAGGCCGCCGTGCGCGGTGACGCCCAGGGCCTGGCCGGTGTGGGGATCGACATAGGCCGTGCGCGGGCCTTCGTCGGTGTCGACCTCCAGCTGGACCGAGCGGTCGCCCCGCGCCGGCACGACCAGCCGCCGGACCTTGCCGCCCGAGGTCAGTTCGGCGTTGGCGATCCAGGTCGCGACCGGCGTCGTCGCGGGGCCGTCGGCGACCACCACCAGCGGCCGGTGGATGATCGCCGTCAGCTCGTCCTTGAAGAGATACAGCCCGCCGGTCAGGGCCAGCAGCATCAGCACCGGCAGCACCAGCAGGCCGGCGTAGAAGTGCCAGCGCCAGAAGGCGCGGTAGACCTCGCCGGCCGCCCCCGTCGCCGGTGTCGGTTCGATCGTGGCCATGCTCAGAACGCCACCGTCACGCCGCCATAGACCGATCGGCCGTCGCCGGGCCACAGCACCGCGCTCGAGGCGGTCCAGACCGTGGCGGCCTGGGTGTTGGACACATAGGCCTTGTCGGTCAGGTTCCGGGCGTCGAGGAACAGCGAGACCTTGTCGGTCGCCTTCCAGCCGGCGTTGAGGTTGAGGATCGCGTAGGCCGGCGCGGCCTTGGTGTTCTTGTAGTCGATCCACTGGTCGCTGGCCGACCACTCGACCGACGGGGCCACGAACCAGCCGCCCCGGCCGTCGTAGCGCACCTCGGCGCGATAGAAGTGCTCGGGCACGATCGGCAGGCGGTTGTCGCCGTACTGGCCGTCGCCGTCGAAGCGGAAGTCCGACCAGGTCCAGGTCTGGCGAATGCGCCAGCGCGGAGCCACCGCCCAGTCCAGCGCCGCCTCGATCCCCTGGTGGATGGTCTTGTCGGCGTTGAAGGTGGTGGCCGGGATCGTGCTGCTGACCGTGTACTGCAGCATCTCGTGCTTCAGGTTCGCGCGATAGACGGTCAGGTCGTAGGTCAGCGGGCCGCGATGGCCGCGGGTCCCGACCTCGCCGGTCCAGGCCTCCTGCGCCTGCACCGGGGTGAAGCCGGCGTTGGTCGGGCTCATCGAACTGAAGTTCGGCGGTTCGACCGAGCGGGTGAGGTTGGCGAACACCTGGTCGCCGGCCGAGTTCTGCCACAGCAGGCCGACGCGCGGCGAGAACCAGTCATAGGTCTTGTCGGCCGTCAGGTTGAAGGTCGTCGACACGCCCGGCACGGCGAAGCTGACATAGTCGCGCTCGGCCCGGCCCCAGCTGGCGCCGCCGACCACGGCCAGCTGCTCGGTTACGAACAGGCGGCCCTCGCCGAACAGGTCCATGGCCTTGGCGTTCTGCTGGGTGCGCGAGGTCGGCGCGCCTCGGGCCCCGCGATTGTTGACGTAGAAGTTGGAGTCCATGTCGCCCTGGCGCCACCAGGCGCCGAAGAAGGCGTCGGCGCGCAGGCCGCCCAGCTGGCCATCCCAGTCGAAGCGGCCGAAGGCGCCGTAGTTGCGGCTCTGCTGGTCGATGACCTGGAAGATCGGGTGGTCGAGGTCCTTCCACACCGCATAGACCGCGCCTTCGAACACCAGCTGCTCGTTCAGCCGCCAGGAGGTGCGCAGCGAGCCGCGCAGGCCGCGCTGGTTGCGGCCCTGGTCGGCGGCGGCGCTGGCGGCGGCGGTCTGGCGCGGATTGGCCTCGAACTGGGCCAGGGTCAGGGCGCCGGGGATCTCCTGATTGACGTTCGAGCCGTTGAGGATGAACCGCACCTCGCGGTCCTCGCCGAACGATCGCCCGACGTTCAGGCTGCCGAACTGGATGTTCTGCTGGCTTTGCGAGCGCCAGCCCTGAGCGGTCTGGTTGGTGGCGGCGGCGTAGACGTCCCAGTCGCCCGATTGGCGGGCCAGGGCGACGTGCTCGCGGATCAGGCCGTAGGAGCCGCCGTCGATGCGCACTTGGTTCGCAAAGCCCGCGTCCTTGCCCGTGGGGGTGACCATGTTGATCGCCCCGCCCAGCAAGGCGCCGCCGAAGCGCAGGGCGTTGCCGCCGCGATAGACCTCGGCGTAGCGGGTGTTGAGCGGATCGGCGACCTGACTGTCGCCATAGCCGTCGGCCTCGTTCAGCGGCACGCCGTCCTGGGCCAGCAGCAGGCCGCGATTGTGGCTGGCGTTGCCGATCCCCGAACCGCGGATCGAGATGCGGATGTCGCCGCCCCACTTGCGCTGGGCGTAGACCCCGGGGGCGTCGCGCAGCACGTCGTCCAGCGCCAGAGACTGGCGGGAAGCGAAGGATTCCTGGGAGATCACCGACACCGCGCCCGGCGTTTCCGACAGGCGCCGGCGGGCGGCGGCGACCACGGCCGGCTCCTCGGGATTGGGACGGGCGGTGACGATGACCGATGAGACGTCGGTGTCCGCGTCGGCTGGAGCGGGGGCGGCGTCGGCGGCGAAGGCGGCAGGCGCGACGGCGAGCATGGCGACAGACGCCAGCAGGAGAGACTTCATGGTGGTTTGTTCGTCCTTCGGCCGCGCACGGCGACCGTGATGATCTGCGCGCGTCGCCATGGACGCGCGGGCGTTCAGCCGGCCGAGGGCGGCCGGATCAGATCAGCAGGGACGGAGGGCCGGTGGCCGGCGGCGGCGGGGCGGCGAGACCCCTGCCGGGAGCGACGGTGCGGGCGAGCGCCGAGGGTGCTTCGGTTTCGATGGCGACCAGCGTCTCGGCGGCGAGAGCGACCTCGACCGGCGGCGCGGCCGGGCCCTGGGCCGCGAACGGGCAGGGGCCGTCGTGATGCTGCTGCTTGCCGTCGTTCTGGTCGTGCCGCTGGTCGCTCTGGTGGGTGTCCAACAGCGCGCCGGGCGAGACGGTCTTGGCGCCGTCGGCGGTGCAGAGCACCAGGGCGAAGGGCAGGCCGTTGCGAGGCTCGGCGCCCGGCATGAAGCCCGCCGGGATCAGCACCTTGAGCACGATCGCCAGCACCGCGAGCGCCATGAAGGCGTCGCGCGCAAGCCATCTCGCAAGGGTGGTCGGGCGGGTCACGGCCCAGTCATAGCCCAAAGATCCTGGGTTGTCCTCCCAAGGGGGCTGTGCGGAGCGTCAGTGTGCGACCAGGTCGGCGACGATCGGGAAGTGGTCGGAGATCACCTTTCCCGAAGCGGTGTCGGTCAGGGTGGCGAAGCTGCGCACCTTCAGCCGGCGGTCGGCGAAGACGAAGTCGATCGGCGGTGCGGGCGGCGGGCTGGGGGAGAAGTCGTTGAACGTGCCTTCAGGTCCCGAAACCGTCGGGCTGGCGGCGCGGGCGTCGACATAGGGCGCGTCCGGCGCGGTCAGCAGACGGTGGGGGGCTTCGGCGGGGCTGCTGTTGAAGTCGCCCAGGGTCACCAGCAGCGCGCCGGGCCAGGCCGGCAGGTCGCGGATCTGGGCCGCGCAGCGCTCGCGGGCGATCGGGCCGCGGTGGTCGAGATGGGCGTTGCGCACGTCCAGCAGCGCGCCGCTCCTGCGGTCGCGCAGCACGAGGCGGGTGAAGGTGCGCGGCAGGGCGGCGTCATAGGCCTTGCCCGGAACGTCCGGGGTCGGCGAGCACCACTGGGTCTGGGCCGCCACCTTCTCGAAGCGGTCGGCGCGCCAGAACACCGTCGTGGTCTCGCCGGCCGTCGCCCCGTCGTCGCGGCCGACGCCGTAGTGGTCGTAGCCGGGCAGGGCGCGCGCCAGGTCGCCGACCATCGGCGGCAGCGCCTCCTGCACGCCCAGCACGTCGGGCGCGACGCGGCGGATCTGCTCGCCCATCGGCCCGCGCCGGGCGCGCCAGTCGGGAACGTCGTCGGGATTGTCGTAGCGGATGTTGTAGCTCATAATCCGCAGCTCCCCCGCCTGCGCGGCGGCGGGCGCAAGGACCAGCAGCAGGGCGGCGAGACCCAGAGCGCGCATTACGCCACCACCACGGTCGAACCGGCGAACATCGCCGCATAGGCTTCGTCGAGCGCCTGGTCGGTGACCAGGATGTCGACATCGTCGGCGGTGGCGGTGCGGATCAGACCCAGGCGGCCGAACTTGGTGTGGTCGGCGGCCAGCAGCACGCGGTCGGCGCAGCCATAGGCGATGCGGCTCATGGCGGCCTCGCGGGCGTGGCGGTCCATCAGGCCGTGGTCGGCGTGGATAGCGCTGACGGTCAGTATGGCCAGGTGCGGGGTGAACTGGGCCAGATAGGCCTGGGCCGCGTGGTCGGAAAAGGCCTTGTAGTCGTAGTCCAGCTCGCCGCCGGCAAGGAACAGGGTGTTGCCGTTGCGGCCGCCCAGGGTCTGGGCCACGGTCAGCGAGTTGGTGATCACGGTCAGGTCGCGGCGCACGCCGGCCAGCACCCTGGCCACGAAGCAGGCGGTGGTGCCGGCGTCGATGAAGATGGTGTCGCCGTCGCCGACGAAGCGGGCGGCCGCTTCGGCGATGCGGGTCTTCTCGGCGACGTTCTCCTGCAGGCGGCGGTCGAACGGTCCCTCGGCCGTGGCGGCGGCCAGACGCACAGAACCGTGGGTCCACAGCACCGAGCCCTGGGCTTCCAGCACCCGCAGCTCGCGGCGGATGGTCTCCTCGGAGACCTCCAGTTCGTGGGCGATCTGGGCCAGGGCCCGGCTCTCGCCCGGACGCAGCCGGCTCAGGATCTCGCGCTGGCGGTCTTCGCGTTTCAAGCCCGGCTTCCTTCGATGCGATGGCTGAGAGGGATTATGTTGGGTTCGTGGGATTTGTGCGAGATAAATGTGAGATTGATGTGTCTGAACTTTGCATTTTGTGAATTTTCCGCAGAATCGTCACAGAATCTTGTTGTGGCCCCCGTACTAGGCCCCCCGTCGCCCGATGCGACGTCGAGAGGGGCCTCATGCAACGTTTCAACCTTTCGCGCCTTGCCGCGCCGCGCCGCTTCAAGCGCGCCCTGCTGGCCAGCGCCGTCCTGGGCGCGGCCGTGGCCGCCGGCGCCCAGGCGCAAGCCGCCGAGACCGCCGCCGCCGATCCCACCGAGATCGACTCGGTGGTCATCGTCGCCAACCGCAACGACGCCGCCCAGGCCCAACTGAAGGCCGCCACGGCCGTCTCGGTGCTGTCGGCCGAGGACCTGGAGCACACGGCCGTGCACAACGTGGCCGAGGCCCTGGGCATGATGCCCAGCGTCAACGTCATGAACACCGGCTCGTCGTTCTTCGGCGGCATCGACGGCGCCTCGCGCGGCGAGGGCATGTTCGTCTCGATCCGCGGGCTGAACGCCGAGTTCAACGTCAACATGATCAACGGCGTCACCGTGGCCCAGGGCATGCCCTACAGCCGCCAGGTGCAGCTGAGCCTGCTGCCGCCCTCGGGTCTGCACACCATCGTGCTCAACAAGACCTCGACCGCAGACATGGACGGCGACGCCATCGGCGGCACGGTCGACTTCCGCACGCCCTCGGCCTTCGACTTCCGTGACGACTTCAACGGCTCGATCACCGCCTCGGGCCGCATCGAGAGCCGCGCCCGCGACTACGGCGACGAAGGCCTGGGCGGCGGCCTGTCGGCCGAGTGGGCCCATCGCTTTGGTCCCGAGCAGAGCTTCGGCGTCTACGCCAGCGCGTTCTATGACAAGCGCAGCTACGCCAACAGCGAGATGGCCGGCGTGATGGCCGCCACCAACGACGGCGGCTGGGGCTACCTGGTCAAGGACGCGGCGGGCAACAGCTATCCGGGCCTGGATCCCGAGAAGAACATCACCCAGACCGGCCTGAACGTCGGCGTCTCCAACGGCTACACCGAGCGCTGGGGCGGCAACTTCACGCTGGAATGGCGTCCGGACGACACGCTGAAGGCCTATCTGCGCGGTTCCTACGCCTTCGCCAAGACCGAGCAGAACTCCACGCTCAGCCAGTTCGTCAGCGCCAGCAAGAGCTACAAGGAAACCGTCGCCGGCAGCGGCCGCTACAATCTCAGCGTCGACGCGATCTCGACCCGCGTCTGGTACGAGACCAACCCCGAAGAGGCCGACCTTGGCACGGTGCAGCTGGGCTTCGACAAGACCCTGGGCGCCTGGACCCTGTCGCCTCAGGTCTTCTACAGCGAGGGCGATAACGACCGTCCCGACCACATCGAGGCCTCGGTCCGCATCAATCAGAGCGACAATTACAACAGCGGCTCCAACCTGGCCTATGGTGGCCTGTCGATGGGCTATTCCGACAACCTGCCCCAGCCGCTGTTCACCCAGGCCATCTACGACACCCTCAACAACGCCAACACCGCGCTGCTGGCGCGCCGCGCCGGCCAGCTGACCGAGCAATACAGCGGCCAGGAGAAGTACGGCTTCAAGTTCGACGCCAAGCGGGTGTTCGAGGGCGGGGCGCTGCAGTGGATCAAGCTGGGCGGCAAGTACGTCGACAGCCACCGCCGGGTGACCAACCGCGACTGGACCAACGACCACTTCGCCAACCTGCTGGGCCAGGCCGGCGTCACCTGGGCGAGCCTGGGCATCGCCACCGGCTATTACGACCAGGTGTTCCCGGGCGAGTACACCTGGCGGGTGCCGAAGGTGAACCACCAGGCGCTGGTCGACTACTTCTACAAGTACAAGACGGCCGCCAGCTTCGACACCTGCGGGTCGAACTTCGTCAACAACATGAACTGCAACACCCAGAAGGGCGACGAGGCGGTGGCCTCGGTCTACGCCATGGCCAACTACCGCTTCGGCGACGTCGAGGTGGTTCCGGGCTTGCGCTACGAGCACACCAAGATCGACAACACCTACTGGGTGATCCCGACCACCAGCGCCGGCGAGCAGACCGGTTCGTGGGGCTTCAACAGCACCGAGTACAACGAGGTGCTGCCCAGCGTGTTCGTCACCTGGCGGCCCAGCGACGCCAGCGTCTATCGCGGCTCGGTGTGGACGTCCTACACCCGTCCGGCCTTCGTCCAGCTGGCCGGCGGCGAGCGGCGGCAGGTGGGCGATGACGGCAACGTCACCATCACCCGGGGCAATCCCGACCTGAAGCCGATCCGCGCCATCAACCTCGACCTGTCGGGCGAATGGAGCAGCGGCAAGGGCGGCTACGCCATGGTCGGCGCCTTCTACAAGCGCCTGTCGGACTACATGTACGACAACGGCTCCAGCTCGGTGAACTCCGACACCTACACCGAGGGCAAGACCACCATCAGCCAGCCGACCAACGGCGGCGACGGCGACGTCTACGGCCTGGAACTGCAGCTGCGCCAGAAGTTCACCGAACTGCCGGGCCTGCTCAGCGGCCTTGGCGCGGGCGTCAACGTCACCCGGCAATGGACCAGCGTCGACCTGGGCGACGGGATCGACAACCGCATCCAGAACGCCCCCGACTGGCTGGCCGACGCCCAGCTGTTCTACCAGCGCGGCGGCCTGAGCGTGGACCTGATCTACCACTACACCGGCGCGTACCTCGCCTCGTACGACGTGCTCGACCAGGCTGGCCAGTGGGACAACCTGTGGGTCCGTCCGCTGCGCAGCGTCGACCTGCACGTCGGCTACGCCTTCGACAACGGCTTCAAGGTCGACCTGTCGGTGGCCAACCTGCTGAAGGACTACAGCTACTGGTCGCACATCGGCGAGCACAGCCTGGCCCTGTCGGACGTGGTCGACTCCGGCCGCACGACCCTGCTGACCTTCAAGAAGACCTTCTAGCGACGAGACCTTCCAGGCGTCGCCGTTCCCCAGACGCCTGGAACCAGGCCCGCCGGACCCCCGGCGGGCCGATCCCCGCGCCGTCGCGGCGGCGTCATCGAAACATGAAAGATAGTCCGTTCGCGGACTCGACGAGGTGGTTCCCATGGCTCTTTCCCGCAGGCTCTTCCTCGGCGCGGCCGCCACCAGTCTGGCCTTCTCCGGCTTTTCCGCGCGCGCCCAGGACGAGGCGCCGGAGCTGGAGACCTATCTCAACGAGGTCGAGGGCTACGGCCCGCTGATCCCCGATCCCAAGGGCATGCTCGACCTGCCCAAGGGCTTCCGCTACCGCGTCATCGCCCAGGTCGGCGAGACCATGAGCGACGGCCTGCTGGTGCCGGGCAAGGGCGACGGCATGGGCTGCTTCGGCGTCGACGCCGACCGGGTGCTGCTGGTGCGCAACCACGAGCTTTCGGTCACCGACCACGACTACGGTCCCTACGGCCTGGGCATGCGCTACGTCGACAAGGTGGACCGTTCGAAGGTCTGGGACTTCCACAACGGCGACCTGCCGCTGGCCGGCGGCACGACCACCCAGCTCTACAATCTGCGGACCGGCCAGACCGAGCGCCAGCATCTGAGTCTCGCCGGCACGATCATCAACTGCTGCGGCGGCGTCACGCCCTGGGGCTCGTGGCTGAGCTGCGAGGAGACGACGCTCGACGCCGGCCTCGAGGTCGGCAAGAGCCACGGCTACGTCTTCGAGGTGCCCAGCGCCCATCTCGGCCTGGTCGAGCCGGTCGCCCTGACGGCCATGGGCCGCTTCCAGCACGAGGCCGCCTGCATCGATCCGCGCACCGGCGTGGTCTACATGACCGAGGACGTGGCCGACGGCCTGTTCTACCGCTTCCTGCCCAACGACCGCAGGAACCTGGCGGCCGGCGGGCGCTTGCAGGCCCTGGGTCTCGTGGAAGCCCCGGAAGGCGGCGACACCCGCAACCAGGTCGAGAAATCGTTCGCGCCGCGCAGCTGGAAGACCGTGCGCTGGATCGACCTGGACGGCGTCGACAACCCGCACGACGACATCCGCCGCCGCGGCCACAAGGCCGGCGCGGCGATCTTCTGCCGGGGCGAGGGCCTCTATTTCGGTCACGGCGAGCTCTATTTCGCCTGCACCTCGGGCGGGCCGATCGGAGCGGGCCAGCTGTTCCGCTACGTGCCCAGCGCCCTCGAGGGCCAGGCCGGCGAGGCCGACCAGCCGGGCCGCCTGCAGCTCTTCGTGGAAAGCGGCAACGGCCGCGTGCTCGACTACGCCGACAACCTGGTGGTCGCCCCCTGGGGCCACGTCATCGTCTGCGAGGACCGCTATTCGGAAACCCTGCGCAACCACCTGCGCGGCGTGACGCCGGAGGGCAAGGTCTACACGCTGGGCCGCAACGTCTTCCCGGGCAATTCCGAACTGGCCGGCGCCTGCTTCTCGCCCGACGGGACCACGCTGTTCGTCAACATCCAGAACCCGGGGATCACGGTGGCGATCTCGGGGCCGTGGGCTTCGGCGAAGGTTTAGAGCGTAGAGGCCTTGAAGTCTTTGGCGATCGCCTTCCTGGGCCTCGTGCCCAGGATCCATCGTTCAGCCGCTCAGGTCTGCGCAGGACGGTAAAGGTCTGAGCCGTCGCCGGCATGGACCCTCGCCACAAGGGCGAGGGAGGCGGCTGCAGGGGCGATGTCTTGAAGAAAAAAGGGGCGGCTGGATCAGCCGCCCCTTTCCAATTGCATTCGCTTAAGGCCCAGGCCTCAGGCGATGTCGATGCGGTAGCTTTCGATGACCGTGTTGGCCAGCAGCTTCTCGCACATGGCCTTGACCTCGGTCTTGGCGGCCTCGGCGTCGGTCGCATCGAGGTCGAACTCGATGACGCGGCCGACGCGGGCGTCCTTCACCGACGGCCAGCCCAGGCCATGCAGGGCGTTCTCGACGGCCTTGCCCTGGACGTCGAGCACGCCGGGCTTCAGGAACACGTGGACAGTGGCTTTCAACGCAAAATCTCCCCAGCAGCGCGCGGCGCCGCGACGCCTCCCGTCAGGGAGGCGTCCTGACTGACTTAGTGCACGCCGCCTTGGATGACGGTGGGCATTTCCTTCATGATGCCGAGGCGGCGGGCCACTTCGGTATAGCTCTCGATGACGTTGCCGAGGTCGCGACGGAAGCGATCCTTGTCCAGCTTCTCGTTGGTGGCGGCGTCCCACAGGCGGCAGCTGTCGGGGCTGATCTCGTCGGCCAGGATGATCCGCGAGAAGTCGCCCTCGTAGATGCGGCCGAATTCGATCTTGAAGTCCACCAGCGTGATGCCGACGCCGCTGAACAGGCCCGACAGGTAGTCGTTCACCCGCAGGGCCATGGCCATCATGTCGTCGATCTCCTGGGTGGCGGCCCAGTTGAACGCGGTGATGTGCTCTTCCGACACCATCGGGTCGTTGAGCTTGTCTTCCTTGTAGTAGAACTCGATGATCGAGCGCGGCAGCGGCTGACCTTCGGTCAGGCCCAGGCGCGTGGCGATCGAGCCGGCGGCGATGTTGCGCACGACGACTTCCAGCGGAATGATCTCGACTTCCTTGATCAGCTGCTCGCGCAGGTTCAGCCGGCGGATGAAGTGGTTCTGTACGCCGATCGAATTCAGGCGAGTCATGACGTACTCGCTGA
Organism: Caulobacter sp. D5; assembly: GCF_003185805.1. GTDB lineage: Bacteria > Pseudomonadota > Alphaproteobacteria > Caulobacterales > Caulobacteraceae > Caulobacter. The sequence goes on along the minus strand of NZ_QHJY01000067.1, from coordinate 7,261 downwards.
TCCGGTTGTTGATGACGCCCTTGCCTTCGAGCTGGGCCTTCTTCTCGCCGTTGAAGGCGGTGGCGTCGTCCTTGAAGTACTGGATCAGGGTGCCGGGCTCGGGGCCCTCGTACAGGATCTTGGCCTTGCCTTCGTAGATCTTCTTGCGACGGGTCATGGCTCTCGTCGAGGCCCTTCCTGCGAATAAGCGCGCCGCCCTAGCCCGGTAAGGACTCCTGGAGAAACGAAAAGCGCGCGCGGCGGATAGCTGCGCGCGGCGTTCGACTCAAGGCCGCTCACTGAAAAATGTCTGTTGGAACCTACTCGAAGGCGGCCTTTGGCGCAAACGTGGCCTGCCATCGTGGTAAACCTTCGCCCTGCGGCGTCGCGGGCGATTGCCCCCCGCCTCGCCACGGGATATGGAGCCGCCACAAGAACCACTTCGCCTCGCGGACACCCTATGTTCGCACGGGACGAAACCGATCTACTCTCTTACACTGGATCGCCGCTCTACCGCCCTGGGTTGCAACCCATCGGCGGAGGCGTTTCGGAAAACTTGGGGCTTTCATGACGACCTTCGACGACCGCGAGCAGGCTTTCGAACGCAAGTTCGCGAACGACCAGGAGCTGGAGTTCAAGGCCACCGCCCGCCGCAACCGCCTGGTCGGCGAATGGGCCGCTGGCCTGATGGGCCTCGCCACGGTCGAGGAATACGCCCGCGCCGTGGTGAAGTCCGACTTCGAACAGCCGGGCGACGACGACGTGGTCCGCAAGGTCTTCGAAGACCTGAAGGGCTCGGGCGTGGCCGTGTCCGAAGGCGAAGTCCGCATGAAGATGGCCGAACTGCTGGCCTTCGCCCGCGAGCAGATCCGCTCGGGCGAATAAGCCGCGCCGCCTTCCGGGGCGAAAAACCCCGGGGCGAAAAAACGAAGAGGCCCGGCCCGGTTCGCACCGGCCGGGCCTTTTCTCTTGTCCGATATCTCGGTTCTGTGAAAACGGACACCTCAAGGTTGTCAAAAAACTGAAATCGTCTTCAGGCTTTATCGGGCGGCGATCTCGCCCATGAGGCGCATCGTCGAAAGACGGGGCGGCGACCAAGCGACCGTCCCGCTAACCCGGAGGACGACACATGGCTGACGACGTCGGCAACCTGCACTCCCAAACCACCGAAATCAGCCCGGTCGGGCTCTATCTGGTCAAGCTCGTGGTCGGTAACGTCGGCACGCCCGGCGCTCCGATCGTCAGCCTGGCCCTGACCGTCGACGCGCCCTCGGGCCATGTCAGCGGCATCGCCGAGATCAACCAGGCGATCATCGGCGGCCAGCACCGCTTCCCGGTGCAGGGCAACATCTACCACACGGGCTTCGGCCAGGATCAGCTGCTGGTCGCGCTGCACGGCCAGTTCGTGGCCAGCGTGCCGCCGCCCGCCATCGGCGCGTTCCTGGTGCAGTTCCGCGCCGGCCTCGTGGTCGACAAGAGCTGGAACGGCCACGGCGGCTTCGACTACCTCAACACCCACGTCGACAACGTGCCGGTGAAGAACGTCGGCTGAGGTCGGCCTGACGCGATGAGACGAGGCCCGGTCCGGCGATGCGCCGGCCGGGCCTTTTCTATTCGTGGACCGACGTTGTGCGAAATCGCACGGCGCACCCGGCGGCGCGGCCATAGGTTCGCGGCCGAACGTCGTGGCGGGGCAGGAGCCGCCGCACGCGTTCGGGGGAAACGAAATGGCGGACGACGTCGAAGTGTGCGGCGAAGCGGCGGTTGCAGTTCAACTGGTCGTCGGGCGGCTGGGCATGCCCGGCGCGCCGATCCTGCGGCTGGAACTGCAGATCGACGGGGCCGGCGTCAACGGCGTGGCCGAGATCAATCAGGCGGTGATCGGCGGCCGGCATCGGTTCGAGGTCTCGGGCGAGGTCGGCCAGGCCGAGCAGGGCCGGCAGATCGCGCTGAGCGGCCAGTTCACGCCCGCCGGCCAGCCGCCGGCCGACTTCACCGCCGTGCTGTCGGTCGATGACGACTGGAGCGGGACGGGACGGTTCGACTACCTCCAGACCCACGTCCAGAACGTGCCGGTGAAGGCCGAGGGGTAAAAATCCTCCCCCTCTGGGGAGGTGGCCCGGAGGGCCGGAGGGGGGGCGTTTTCAGCTTCCGCCGAGGCGGCCGGTTTCATTGCCGCTTCCCCCTCCGTCGGCTTCGCCGACACCTCCCCCTTCAGGGGGAGGGTCCTAGAGCCACGCCCTCAGCCCCAGCCAGGCCTCGCGCTTGGCCTCGAACCCCATCGCCGCATAGGCCGGGCTCGACGAGGGCAGGGGGACCAGGGCCAGGCCCGATCCGGCCAGCAAGCGCTCGCCAGCCTTGGCCGCCGTGCCGCCGTTGAAGGCTATGGCCCGCAGGCGGGGCAGGCTGGCCACCAGGTCCAGTAGGTCGTTGTTGGCGGCGTCCTTGATCGCGGCGTCCAGGCTGCCGGGGCGCAGGGCTTCCGCATGGACGTCCCACAGGCCCACGCCCGCCGCCAGCAGGACCGCCAGGCGCTCGTCATAGGGCAGGGAAGCGAGGTCGCGGTCGATCGCCGCGCCGACCAGCCGCCAGAAGCCGTTGCGGGGATGGCCGTAGTACTGCGCGGCCGCCAGCGAGGCGTCGCCGGGCAGGCTGCCCAGCACCAGCAGGCGCACATCGGGATCGACGACCGGCGGGAAGCCGCGCTTGCGTTCGCCGGGGGAGGGCGCTTGCGTCACCCCGCCCGCGGCGCGCCCGACGGCGGGCTGTCCTTCAGCCAGCCGGTCACCATCAGCCGCGACGCGCCGGCATAGGGCGCGACGGGGGCCACCGAGTGCTGCCGGGGCACCTTGAAGATGGTCATGACGTTGAAGGCCGGGGCGAAGCCGCGCTCGATGTCGCCCTCGGCGTCGTGGAACAGGAGCTGGCCGCCCCAGTCGCTGCGCCATTCGCGCGTCAGGCTGATGGTGTAGGCCGCCCGCCGGTCGCCCTCGCCGGTGTCGTCGTGGCGGGTGAGAAAGTCGCCCGGCCGGTAGAGCGTCGCCTGGGCGTCGAGCTTGGTGATGCCGGTCTCGCCGATCACCGCCGCCCCGAAGGCGATCATCTCGGGGCTGTTGAGGAAGTCGGTCAGGTCGTGGATCGGGTGACCCTTGTCGCGCCCGTTCAGATAGGCGCTGATCATCGGATAGCCGAGATAGACATAGGCGAAGCCGTTGCGGGCCCGCAGGGTGGCGGCCTTCAGCTTCTCGCCGACCCCGGCCGAGCCCAGCCTCTGGATCGTCGCCCGGTCCAGCACCTCGGCCTTGCCGGTCTCGGTGGAGCAGATGACGTCCCAGTTCATGCCCTGCTCGAGCATGCGCGCCAGGACGTCGGCCGTGGCCGGCTCGAAGATCCCCGGGATCCGCACCACGCCGTCGCGAGCATAGGCGGCCGCGAAGGCCGCCGGATCCAGCGCCGGGTTCAGACGAAGGATCGGCGGCTCGCTCAAAGGGTTCAGGCCTGTTCGCCGAAGACGCGCTTGAAGATCACGTCGACGTTCTTGGTGTGGTAGCCGAAGTCGAACAGCTCCTCGAGTTCGGCGTCGGTCAGGGCCTTGGAGACCACCGGGTCGGCCTTGAGGAAGTCGAGGAAGCGGCCTTCGCCGCGCCACACCTTCATGGCGTTGCCCTGCACGGCGGCATAGGCGTCTTCGCGCGACACGTCCTTGTGCGTCAGGGCCAGCATGACCCGCTGCGAGAACACCAGGCCCCCGAGCTTGTCGAGGTTCTTGGCCATGTTGTCGGGATAGATGTTGAAGCGCTCGATCACGCCGGCCAGGCGGCGCAGGGCGAAGTCGAGGTGGATGGTGGCGTCCGGGCCGATGCCGCGCTCGACCGACGAGTGGCTGATGTCGCGCTCGTGCCAGAGGGCGACGTTCTCCATCGCCGGCACCACGGCCGAGCGGACCAGGCGGGCCAGACCCGTCAGGTTCTCGGTCAGGATGGGGTTGCGCTTGTGCGGCATGGCCGACGAGCCCTTCTGGCCCGGATCGAACGGCTCTTCGGCTTCGAGGACTTCCGTGCGCTGCAGGTGGCGGATCTCGGTGGCCAGGCGCTCGATCGACGAGGCCACGACGCCCAGGGCGGCGAAGTAGGCGGCGTGACGGTCGCGCGGGATGACCTGGGTCGAGACCGGCTCGACCGCCAGGCCCATCTTGTCGGCCACGTGCTGTTCGACGCGCGGATCGACATTGGCGAAGGTGCCGACGGCGCCCGAGATCGCGCAGGTGGCGATCTCGAACTTGGCCATCGCCAGGCGCTCCTTGGCGCGCTGGAACTCGGCGTAGTAGCCGGCCAGCTTCAGGCCGAAGGTGATCGGCTCGGCATGGATGCCGTGGCTGCGGCCGACGCAGACGGTCATCTTGTGCTCGAGGGCGCGGCGCTTGAGGGCGGCGAGAACGAGATCGACGCCGTCCAGCAGCAGGTCGGTGGCGCGCGACAGCTGCACGGCGAAGCAGGTGTCCAGCACGTCCGAGCTGGTCATGCCCTGGTGCAGGAAGCGGGCCTCGGGGCCGACGATTTCCGACACGTGGGTCAGGAAGGCGATGACGTCATGCTTGGTGACGCGCTCGATCTCGTCGATGCGGTCGCTGTCCCAGACCGCGTCGCGGCCCTTTTCCCAGATCGTCTCGGCGGCGAGCTTGGGGATGACCCCCAGTTCGGCCATGGCGTCGGCGGCATGGGCCTCGATCTCGAACCAGATCTTGTACTTGGTCTGGCTGGACCAGATGGCGGCGGCTTCGGGGCGGGCGTAGCGGCTGATCATGGGGCCGGGGTTTCGTCGCGTGGGGCCGCGGAGTCAAGGGAAGCGGGTTATTACTTAGGCCAGCTCGCCGGGGCGCCGGCGCTTCCCGGGCTCCTCCAGCCCCGGCCAGTTGAAGGCCAGGCCGATGACGAGGGCGAAGGTCAGCAGTCCGGAGACGCCGTGCACGCTCTCGACGGCCAGCCGCACCGCGTTCTGGGTCGGGGTCATGCGCACGGTCCGTCGGTGTCCCTCGATCTTGATCTTGCGTTCGATCACGCCGGCCGTCCCGGCCGGAGGCTGGTCTTCATAGATCAGGGTGTCGGTCACGCCCAGGGTCATCCAGCTGACGAGCAGAGCGGCGACGGCGAGGCCCAGCAGGCGCAGGTAGCGTTGGAGCATGGGCCAACCTTAGCGATATGGCCGGCGGAATGGAACGCGCCACGCCCGCCGGCCTCAACGCCGTCTTACCCCCGCGACTTCATGTGTTTGACCATGCCGATCGCCGCCAGGGCGTAGTGCACGCCGGCCCAGGCGTAGAAGCACAGGGTGACGATGATCCCCTGCTGGGTGGCGCGGGCCATGGCCGCGCCGCAGGCCTTGGCGGCCTCGACGCCCGCGCCCTTGGGAGCGATCCCGCCGGGGCAGGCGTTCGCGAAGTCGATCGGGCCGGCCGAGAACATGCCGCCGAGCGCGCCGAAGATGCCGCCGGCCTGCGGATGGTTGAAGTGGAAGCCGGCCAGGTGGTCGATCAGCCAGCCGGTGAACACCGGGCCGCCGCCCAGGGCGATCAGGTTGAGGAAGAAGAACAGCAGGGCCGTGGCCGTGGCCCGCCGGCGCGGCTCCACCGAGTTCTGCACCACCCCGAAGGTCGGGGCCAGGTAGGTGTAGTGGAAGATGCCGGGGACCAGCAGGATCAGCGCCATCGTCTTCCAGTCGGGCTGCAGGTAGGCGACGATGTAGATCGGGGTGGCGACCAGCAGGCCGATGGCCGGAACCAGGGCGTACCACTTGGCGCTCCTCCTGCCCGCCCAGTCGGTCAGGAAGCCGCCGACCAGGGTGCCGATGCCGGCCGAGAAGCCGGCGATCAGGCCGACGATCAGGCCGACCTGCGCCAGGTTCAGCCCGAAGCCGCGCACCAGATAGGGCGGCAGGAACGCGCCCGAACCATAGGAGCCGAAAGAGGCCAGGGTGACGCCCAGCATCATGTGCAGGACGGGCCACTTGCCGAACAGCACGGCCATCACCGCGCCCAGTTCCCGGAACTCGCCGGCCAGGGAGAAGGGCGGCTTGGCCGGCTCCACCACGACGTCTTCGGCTTCGAGCGGCCGTTCCTTGATCTCCGAATGGCCGCGCGGCGGCTCCTTGACGATCAGCTTGACCAGCAGGGCCAGTAGGATGCCCGGCAGGCCGACGATGACGAAGGCCACCCGCCAGCTGAAGGTCTGGGCCAGCCAGCCGCCCAGGATGGCGCCGAACATCGTGCCCAGCGGAATGCCGAACGAATAGATCGACAGGGCCGAGGCCCGGCTCTTGGGCTCGTAATAGTCGCTGATCAGCGAGTGGCTGGGCGGCGAGCAGCCGGCCTCGCCGACGCCCACCCCGAAACGGTAGAGCGCCAGCTGGGCGAAGCTGGCCGCGCTGCCGCAAAGCGCCGTGAAGCCCGACCAGATGACCAGCGAGAGCGAGATGATCGACACCCGGTTCCAGCGCTCCGCCAGGCGGGCGATCGGAATACCGAGGATGGTGTAGAGCAGGGCGAAATAGAGCCCGCCCAGGAGGCCCAGCTGGGTGTCGGAGAGGTGCAGGTCGACCTTGATGGCCTGGCCGATGGTGGCGATGATCGTGCGGTCGATGAAGTTGAAGGTGTAGGTCGCCAGCAGCAGGGCCAGCACCGAGGCCTTGTAGCCCTTGGAATAGAGCGGCGCCTCGCCGCTCGGCGCACGCGCCTGGCCCATACTGACTCTCTCCCTTCAAACGTTTGTTCTATTTGCGAGGACTGTGACCCAAGGGCAGGGCGAGCGCCACCCTCTTTTCGAAGCTTGGGAATGGTGGCGGCTTTGCGGCGCGGGGATGAACCCCAGACAACGAACGGGGGCGGGGATGTTCAGGAAGGCGAGCGCCTACTCGGGTCACACAAGGCCGCTCGAACGGCCGCCGCGTCGGAGGTCTCCCATGCAAGCCGCCCCCCGCCCGATCCGTCAGGAAACGCCCGCCCCCTCGGCCCAGGTCATCTCCCTGGCCGAGTTCAACCACGCCCGTTCGATGCGGGCCCTGGAGCGCTGGGACACGAGCGTTCCCGCCGACCGTTACCCCTTCGCCTACGCCTTCCCGAGGTCCTGAACGTCCTTCTCCCCTTGCGGGAGAAGGTGGCCTGCGAAGCAGGTCGGATGAGGGGTTTCTCAGATGGGAGCCGCTCCGCCCGGCCGGACCGCCGCACGCAGCTTTGAGTTCTGAGAGACCCCTCACCCGACCTCCCTCCGGGAGGCCACCCTCTCCCGCA
>NZ_QHJY01000560.1 GCF_003185805.1 Caulobacter sp. D5 | reverse complement strand
CCGGGTCCGGCCGCGCCGTAGCCCCAGGCGGCGATCAGGGCGGCGGTGGCCGTGCCGTGCGCCCCGGCCCTGGGCGCGCCCTTGGCGAAGCCCTTCTGCTCGATGGCGACGCCCCTGAAGTCCGGATGGCCAAGATCGATCCCGCCATCGACCAGGCCGACCCGCGCGCCGCCAGCCGCGGATTTGTCCGACGCGGCCGTCGCCGCCAGCCCCATGGCGACCGCCACGCCGGCGCCGGCGTAGATGTGATTGAAGTCATAGTCGCCGTCGGGATCCAGAGCCCGCAGGTCGCGGACAGCCTGGCGGGCGTCCATGCCGCGCGGCGGGGCCAGGGTGACCAGCTCGAGGCCCAGATCGCCCGACCGCTCGCGGCGCAGCACCGTGAAGCCCTTGGCCAGGGCCTGCTCGATCGCCTGAGGGCTGGGCGACACGGCCAGCACCTCGCCGCGCACGGCGGGGCGGCCCTGGTCATCGGCTTCGAGCGTACGGGGATTGGCCTTGAGCAGGGACCGCAGGCGATCCAGCCCCGCCAGGTCGCGCACGCCCTCGACGGTGCGCGTCGTCAGGTCCTCCGCGCCCTCGACGACGTCCGAGACTACCGGCAACCGGCTGGGCAAGGACGGCAGGCCGCCCGGCAGCAGCTGGGCGCGCGAGGCCGCCGCCGGTCCCAGGACCAGGGCGCAGGCCGCGACGACCGGCAGGACGATTTTCCTTCGCAACGCGATCTCCTGAACTCACGAAAAACATTGGCCGCGCGAGAACGATGGCCGGAACGCGCGTGGAGTGGAATAATTATCGAGTTGTGGATTAAACGCCGGGCACGGCGCGTTTCTTCCTTCAGGCGACGTAGGCGGACCTTGGATTCTTTTCAAAAGGACATGCTGGACCTGCTGCCGCGGCTGCGCCGCATGGCGCGGGTGCTGGCCCGGGATCCCGCCGACGCCGACGACCTGACGCAGTTGACCGTGGAGCGCGCCCTGGCGCGCCGCGATCAGTGGCGCGAGGGCACGCGACAAGACAGTTGGATGTTTCGGATCATGCGCAACGCCTGGATCGACGAAAGCAGGAGCCGGGCCCGACGCGGCCGGATCCTGGCCCCGCCCGAGGCCGGCGCCAACGCCGCCGACCCGGCCGCCCACTCGCTGGACAGCCATCTGGCGATGAGCGCCGTCGAGGCGGCGCTGGACGCCCTGCCCGAGGACCAGCGCACGGCGGTGGCCCTGGTGCTGATCGAGGGCCTTTCGTATCAGGAAGCCGCCGACAGCCTCGAAATCCCCATGGGGACCCTCACCAGCCGCCTCGCCCGCGGCCGCATGGCCCTGCAGGCCGTGCTGATCGACCAAGGAGCCAGGCCATGACCGTGAGCGACGAAGAGGTCTTCGCCTATGTGGACGGCGAGCTGCCGCCCGAGGCCATGGCCAAGATCACCGCGGCCATGGCCAAGGACCCGGCCCTGGCCGCGCGGATCCAGGCCCAGAAGGACCTGCGGCGACTGCTGTCGGGCGCCCATGCCGGCGTGCTGCGCGAACCGGTCCCCCCGACCCTGAAGTCGGCCGCGACCGGCGCCGGCGCCAAGCCGGCCGAGGTGATCGCCTTCCCGCAGCCCAAGCCGAAGGAAAAGGCCAAGGAGAAGATCCGTGTCCAGAAGCCGGCGACGCCGTCGGCGCGGCCCGGCTTTGCGATGCGCAAGCCGCCGGCCTGGGCGGCCATGGCCGCCTGCCTGGTGGCGGGCCTGGCGGTCGGACGCCTGGCCCTGCCCTCGCC
>NZ_QHJY01000559.1 GCF_003185805.1 Caulobacter sp. D5 | reverse complement strand
CGGGCCACGACGGCGGCGGCCTTGCGGGCGCCGTCGGCCGTCTGGCCCACGGTGGCGGTGATCTCGTCCATGGCGCTGGCGGTCTCGGCCAGGTTGGCGGCCTGCTGCTCGGTGCGGCGCGACAGGTTCGAGGCGGCGTCGGCGATCTGGTCGGAGCCGCGGCGCACGCCCCCGGCGCGCTCGTCGATGACGGCCAGGGCGTCGGCCAGCTTGACGGCCGCCTGGTTGAAGTCGGCGCGCAGCTGCTCGTAGGACTCGGAGAACTGCTCGACCAGACGGACCGACAGGTCGCCCTTGGCCAGGCGCGACAGGCTCTGGGCGAGGGCGTCGACCATGTCGGCGCGCTGGCGCTCGGCGGCGGCCTGGACGGCGGCGTGGGCGATGCGGCCTTCCTCTTCCGAGCGGCGGGCGTGGTCGGCGGCGGCGTCGGCCTCGCGGGCCTCCTGCATGGCCTCCTCGGCCTTGGCGCGGGCGCGCTCGGCCAGGCCGATGACGCGGTGCAGGCCTTGGGTGGCCATGATCAGGGCCCCGGCCTCGACGATCAGGATGACGGCGTGGACCAGCACGCGGCCCAGGCTCGCCGAGCCCGGGAAGACGGCGGCGGGCAGCAGGTAGCTGAGAGAAAGGTGGTGGACGGCGACGGTGGCCGCGGCGGCGGCGATGACGGTCCAGTCGCAGTAGACGACCAGCAGGGCCAGGGCCGCGAAATAGGCCATGTGCATGTCGATCTGCCAGGCGTGGCCGTCGAGGGCGGCGACCAGCAGCGAGACCTGGGCCATCAGCGCCACGCCCGACAGGATGCGTCCCGTCTGGGTTTCGCCGCGTTGCAGGACGGCGCCGGCCGCCAGGGCGGCGGTCATCACCGCGGCGATGGCGATGCCCAGCACGTGCTCTCCCACCAGGAAACGGGCGCCGATGACGATCGGGGCCATGACCGAGGTCAGGGTCAGGATCAGGCGACCGCCGAGGCGGCGCTGGACGTCGAGATTCGAGGTCTTCGAGCTCATGGGCGGGGTTCCAGAACGGACTTGGCGGCGCAGACGCCGGCGGCCTCGGGGTCGAGAAGGACGATCGCGCCAGCGGCGCGCAGGCGCTGACCCAGGGTGGCGGGATCGCCGCGCAGGATCAGGATGAAGGGCACGGACCCGGCGCCGGCGATGTCGCCGGCCGTGGTCGCCGCGCCGGCGGCGTGGGCGGCCGACCACCAGGGCGGGAAGACGGCGGCGACGCGGCCCGGATCGCGCGGCGAGGCGCTGGACAACGTCACCGCCAGAAGCGTCAGAACAATCGCGCAGGTTGCGGCCAGTGTTCGACCCAGGGCGTGAAGCAGATCACGCCAGGTTCGAACACGCTGCAGGGACAACCTCGATCTCCGGGGCACGGTGCGCCTGGATCGCGCACGTCAGGGGGCGATCTTTTGCGCCTTCGTGGTGATCGAAGTCTTAAGATCACGGTCGAGCGTCGCCATGTCGCAGGCGATAAGCTTGACCGTGAGTTGCGTTCCCCTCGCTCAGTCGGCGTAGGCGTATTCGCCGCCGCGCTCCAGGGCGGTGCGATAGGCCGGGCGGGCGTGGATACGCTCGAGGAAGGCCTTCACCCGGGGGCGCGAATTGGCCCCGGCGCGCGAGGCGGCGGCCTCCAGCGGGAAGCTCATCATCACGTCGGCGGCGGTGAAGTCCGAGCCGGCGAACCATTCGGACTTGGCCAGTTCGGCGTCCCAATAGTCGATGTGGGCCTTCAGCTGCGGATCGACGAAGCCGGACTGGGCCTTGCCGGCGATGGCCTTGACCAGGGGCTTGAGCAGGCCCGGCGAGCGGGCGGGCAGGGCGCTGAACACCAGCTTCAGCAGCAGCGGCGTCATGGCCGAGCCCTCGGCATAGTGCAGCCAGTAGGTATAGCGCAGACGTTCCGGGGTTCCCGCCGCCGGGATCAGCCGGCCGTTCCCGTAGGTGTCGAGGACGTATTCGATGATCGCGCCGGTCTCGGCGATGGTCTTGTCGCCGTCGGTGATAACCGGCGACTTGCCCAGCGGATGGATGGCCCGCAGCTCGGGCGGGGCCAGCATGGTCTGCAGGTTCCGCTCGTAGCGCTTGACCTCGTAGGGGACGCCCAGTTCCTCCAGCAGCCAGAGGACGCGCTGGCTGCGCGAGTTGTTCAGGTGGTGGACGACGACCATTCGGGCTTTCCCTGCCTTCTGCTTAAGGGTCCGGACGATGGCTGGCCATTCAGCGTTCGGCAAGGTTTACCGCGTCTTGTTCGCCCTCAAGTCGAGTCGGGGGACCTGATGAGTGTGCGTAAGACGTTCGGCCGGCTGTCGCTGGCCGGCAAGCTGATGACCGCCGGCGGCGCCGCCCTGGGCGTGCTGCTGATCGCCGGCTCCCTGCTGATCTCGTGGCAGAGCGGCAAGGCGGTCAAAAGCCTGGCCCAGCGCTACGCCGCCAGCGTCACCGCCCAGACGGCCCAGGAGATCAAGAACGACCTCGACGACGCCGACGCGGTCGTGCGCTCGTCGGCGGGTCTGTTCGCGGCCAGCTACCAGGCGGGCCAGCGCGATCGCGCGGTCTATCTGGCCCAGCTGAAGCCGATCGCCAGCGCCTCGCGCACCGAGCTGGGCGCCTGGCTGATGTTCGCCCCCGGCGCCCTGGGCGACGACGCCGCCTTTGCCGGCCGCGCCGACCTGGGCTCGACCCCGCAGGGCCGCTTCATCGGCTACTGGGTGAAGAGCGGCGAGGCCCTGAGCCTGGAGCAGGGAGAGGACGCCGAGTTCGGCGAGGACTTCTACACGACCAGCGCCGCCAGCGGCCGGCCGGCGATCCTGGAGCCCTATCGCGACAACATCACCGACGGCGGCGAAACCAAGATGCTGCTGATGACCTCGGTCACCTATCCGGTGATCGTCGACGGCAAGACCGTGGGCGTCATGGGCGCGGACCTGGCCCTGGACGATATCGCCAATCGTCTGACCGCCCTGAAGCCGTTCGACGACGGCCGGGCCATGCTGGTCTCGCCGGGCGGCCTTTGGGTGTCGCACCCCGAGGCTGACCTGCGGATGAAGGCCTACGCCGACCCTGGCCTCGACGCGATCAAGGCGGTGATCGCCGGCGGCGGTCCGACGGTGATCGAGGGCGTGAAGATCAAGGGCCAGCGGGCCGAGCGGCTGGTGGCGCCGGTGCGGCTGGCCTCGGGCGCGACCTGGGCCATGGTGGTCGACGTCACCGAGGA
>NZ_QHJY01000066.1 GCF_003185805.1 Caulobacter sp. D5 | reverse complement strand
GCGAGCGAGGCGACCGCCCGAGCGCGCCCGGTTGCCGCCGCGATGCCCCGGCCCCGGATCCGAGGCCGCCTGGACGGCGCGGCGCACCTGGCCCAGGAAGCGGACCGGCCTTGCCGAGCGGTCGAAGCCGACCCGGCCTGGGCGCAGGAGGAATTCGTCGTCGAACTCGCTCATGGCCGAACCGACGGCGCTGCGGCGACTGAAAACGCAAGGAAAGGCCCGGCCACCGCCAGCCGCGTCCGGGCGGCGACGGCGAAAAAACCCCAATCCGACCAATCCCTTGCCGCCCGACCGACGGCGCGGCTTTTATCTGGCCATCCCCGCCACCCACGCTGGAACCCGCCCTCATTCGCCACGGTGCTCATCGTCCAGCTTCCCGCCGCTGGCTGAATAAACCCGCGCCGCCGCTAGCAGGCGCTCCGACGAGCGGCGCGCCGGTCACGCCCAGGCCTTCGGACCAGGCGGGCGGAAAGAGCCCGACGGCGCGCCAGTCGGGACGCACCGGAGTCGTTGCTCCCCGCAGGCCCGAGAGCCGGGCGACATAGAGGCGCGTCTCCAACGGCAGAGGCCGGCCCGCGAGGCTGGCTTCATAGCGCCCGGGTCCGGCGTTGTAGGCGGCCAGGAAGCCCGGCGCGCCGTAGCGGTCGAGGAGATCGCGCAGATAGGCCGCGCCGGCCAGGATGTTGTCGGCCGGGTCAAAGGGATCGGCGCCGAGCCCCAGGCGCGCGCGCAGGTCCGACCAGGTGCCCGGCATCAGCTGCATCAAGCCCATGGCGCCCGCCGGCGAGACCGCCCGGACCCGCCCCCCGCTCTCAGCGGCGATGACGGCCTCGATCAGGTCGGACGGCAGGTCGAAACGCGCAGCCGCGGCCTCGACGTGGGACCGCACGGCGTCCTGCGCGCGCGCCGGTCCCGCCGCCAGAAGGAGGAGCGCCAGCGCCAGTGCAAGCGGCCTCACCGCGCCGCCTCCGGCTGCGCGACCAGGAGCGGCCGGGCGCGGGCCAGGATCTCGCCCTCAGAGGTCGGCCCGAAGTAGCGCCCGTCGAGACTGCCAAACGCCGGCGCGAGCAGCAGGACCTCGCCGGGGCCCAGGACCTGGCATCCGCTCCAGGCCGGAAGGGTCCGCCCCTGTCCGTCGACGTCCAGGGCGCGCGCCACCAGGCGGCCGTCGATGAAGAGGTCGCGGCCAAGGCGGCAGACGGACTGGCCGGCGACCGCGCCCACCGGCTTGATCAGCGGCACCCCGCGCGGCAACCAGCCGCCCTCGTCGAGGAAGGCCGCCAGCGCCGGGTTCGGCCGCACGACGAGGAGCTCGCCCGGCTT
>NZ_QHJY01000558.1 GCF_003185805.1 Caulobacter sp. D5 | reverse complement strand
GCGGCGTTGGCCGCGGCGACCGGCGTCGGCGGCCTGGACGACGGGGCGGCCGCGCCGCTGCCGGCGACGCTGAGCGACAGAACCGCGGCGACCGCGGCCTCCCGGAAGACGGCGGTCATGGGGTCATCTCCTTGGACCAGTCGATGGCATCGACATAGAGGTGGAGCGGATTGGCCTTCAGTCGGTCGACCTTGTTGGTCGGCCGATCGACCAGGGTGAGGATCGCCGACCAGCGCTCGGTCGAGGCCAGCGCCCCGTCCTGGTAGTGGCGCTCGGTCCACGCGATGCGGAAACTCGTGGGCGAGGCGCGCAGGACGTTGGTCACGTCGACCGAGACCTGCTCCTTGCCGACCCGTTCGCGCGGATCGTTGGTCTTGCCATAGGCGGTCAGGGCCGCCGCGCCCCTGTCGGTGGTGAACCGGTAGGCCGACAGCCAGTTGTCGGTGACCACCACCGGGTCGGACGACACCGAGCGGACCTCTTCGATGAAGCGCTCCAGGCGCGCGGCGATCATGTAGTCGCTGGGCTTGAAGTCGGCGGTGGCCGGGCCGACCGTGCGCGCCTCGCCGAACCGGTCGACCTCCACGACCCAGGGGACGACCTGGCCCCTGGCGCCCTGCCACACCAGCGCGCCTGCCAGGACGGCGATCACCCCGCCCTGCACCAGCGCCACGGCCCAGGCGCGGCGGCCGGTGACGGCCAGGCGCCCCTCGCGGTCGTCCCAGGCCTGGCGGGCCCGGCGGTAGGGCGTGTCGGGCTCGGGCGTGGTCCCGTAACGGATCTCCGGCCGTCGAAACATCGCTCACTCCTCCGAAAGGTCAACGGACGCGCCGCCGCCCGACTGGCCCGACGAGGCGGCGTGGCCGGCGCTCGCCGCGCCGTGGGCGATCGTCTGGCGCTGGTGCATGCGCTTGGCCCACGCGGGCTGGCTGCCCGTCGTGGCCGAGCCACCGCTGGCCGCTCTGGTCGAGGCGGTGGCCTCCTCCCCCGAAGACGCTTGTTGCTGGCGTGCGGAC
>NZ_QHJY01000557.1 GCF_003185805.1 Caulobacter sp. D5 | reverse complement strand
CGCGGCCAGCGGGCGGTCCGGCGCGGCCAGGGCGGCGTCGACCAGCAGCACGGTGGCGGCGGGCAGGGTCTCGACCTTGTCGAGGCCGGCCAGGTTCCTGACCCAGGCGCCCGACGCGATGGCCTGGGCCCCGACGGCCTCGCGGACCACCGGGTTGGGCGACACGACGGCGACGAACCGGCCTTCCAGCGGCGGGGCGGGGGGCGTCTTGTCATGTCGGGCGAAGGGGGCCTCGAACCAGAAGTCGGCGCCGCCGCCCCCTTCCTTGATGGAGGCCTCGCCGACGCCGGCTGCGCCGTCCATGGCGGCGGCCAGGCGGGCGACGATGGCCAGGCCCAGGCCCGCGCCGCCCAGCTGGGCCTGGTGCGAGGGATCGGTCTGGACGAAGGCCTCGAAGATGCTCTCGCGCTGCTCGGGCGCGACGCCCGGCCCGGTGTCGGCCACCGAGAAGCGCACGCGGCCCTCGCCGACGTCGCGGGCGGTGATCAGCACGCCGCCCTTTTCGGTGAACTTCACGGCGTTGCCGGCGAAGTTCAGCAGCACCTGGCGCAGGCGGCCCTCGTCGGCCAGCAGCGGCGGCAGGCCGCGCTCGACCGCCCAGCCGATCTCGATCTTCTTCTCGTGGGCGCGCGGGCTCATCAGCTCGGCCACCTGGCGCAGCAGGTCCTCAATGTGCACGGGGGCCAGGTGCAGCTCCAGCGCCGTGGCGCCCAGGCGCGCGAAGTCGAGCACGTCGTTGACCAGGCTCAGCAGGTGGTCGCCGCTCTCGCGCAGGGCGGAAACATAGGAGCGCTGCTCGGCGGTGAGCTTGGTGTTTTCCAGCAGACGCGCCATGCCCAGCACCCCGTTCAGGGGCGTGCGGAACTCGTGGCTCAAGGTGGCCAGCTGTTCGGCGGTGACGGCGTCGCGGGTCTTGGTCATGGCGCGTGAGTTTAGGGAGCGCGGGTTAAGGGCGGGTGGAGACCCGCTGCGCGGGCCCCCTCAGTCGCTCCGCGACAGCTCCCCCAGAGGGGGAGCATCTTGGCGCCTCTAGATCCTCCCCCTCTGGGGGAGGTGGCCCGGAGGGCCGGAGGGGGTCAGCGCAGGCATGCGATCTCGATCTCCCGTGGTGATCCACGAAAGCTTGTGGGGAGGCGCGGAGCGGCCGGGCGGAGCCCGGGGACCGTGATGTGTTTTAGCGTTTCGG
>NZ_QHJY01000556.1 GCF_003185805.1 Caulobacter sp. D5 | reverse complement strand
GCTGCTGGCTCACCAGCAACTTCCCCCTCAGTCGCTTCGCGACAGCTCCCCCTTCAGGGGCGGAGGGCCGTAGGCCGCCACCCTCTCCCGCAAGGGTAGAAGGATCCGCTATTCCGGCCGCTTCAGGTTCCGCGCGCCCCAGCAGGCCAGATGCACGAAGGCGTCGGCCAGGCCGATCGCGGCGACCATCGCCACGATCCCGCACGACACCACGACGAAGATCGAAGACATGCCCGTTCTCCCAGCTTTCGGCTGAACGGCGACGCTGGCCCTCCGGTTCCGCTTGATACCGGTCCCAACGGGAAGAAACGGGCTTAGAGGTTGACAACGTTGTCACGTTCGGGGCGACTACGCCGTCCCGCGAAGACGGACATGGGGAGTGAAAACAGATGGCAGGCATGGGCGGCGCGGCCCCGGTGAACGGCGGCGCGGACGGAAAAGGGGCGGCTCTGCTGCCCTTCGTGATTCTTCTCTTCTTCGCCTGGGGCTTCTCGACCTGCCTGGTCGACCTCGTGGCCCCGGCGCTGAAGTCGCTGTTCTCGCTGACCAACTTCGAGGCGGGCCTGACCCAGTTCGCCTTCTTCATCGGCTACGCCGTGGTCTCGCTGCCGGCGAGCTTCCTGCTGGCCAAGGTCGGCTATCTGCGCACCGTCGTCGTCGGCCTGCTGGTCATGATGGTCGGCTGCCTGATGTTCGCCCCCGCCGCCAACGCCGGCGTCTATGAAGGCTTCCTGGCCGCCCTGTTCGTGCTGGCCTCGGGCATCACCATCCTGCAGGTCGCCGCCAACCCGCTGGTCGCCATACTGGGCAAGAGCGAGACCGCCTCGGCCCGCCTGACCTTCGCCCAGTTCCTGAACTCGTTCGGCACCTTCCTGGCGCCCTTCGTCGGCTCGGCCCTGATCCTCAGCCACATCGAGAAGGCGCCGGACCCGGCCACCCTGACCGCCGTCCAGTTGGCGGCCGTGCGCCATTCCCAGGCCCAGGCCGTGCAGACGCCGTACCTGATCATCGCCGGCGTGCTGCTGGCCCTGGCCGTGCTGTTCTGGCTGCTGCGCAAGAATACCTCCGCCCCGCAGGCCGAGAAGGCCGTCGGCGTCGGCGAGATGCTGGGCATGCTGAAGTACAAGCGCCTGGCCTTCGCCGTGCTGTGCATCTTCGTCTATGTCGGCGCCGAGGTGTCGATCGGCACCTACATGACCAGCTACCTGACCCAGTCCAACACCCTGGGCCTGACGCTGGCCAAGGCCGGAAGCATGGTCGCCTTCTACTGGGGCGGCGCCATGGTCGGCCGCCTGGTCGGATCGTTCGTGCTGGCCAAGGTGTCGCCGGGCAAGGTGCTGGCGATCGCCTCGCTGGCCGCCATCGTGCTGATCCTGGTCTCGGCCTTCAGCGTCGGCCCGCAGGCCGGCTACGCCCTGATCGCCATCGGCTTCTTCAACTCGATCATGTTCCCGACCATCTTCACCCTCGGCATCGAGGGGATGGGCCACCGCACGCCGCAGGCCTCGGGCCTGCTGTGCATGGCCATCGTCGGCGGCGCCCTGGTGCCGCCGGCCACCGGCTGGCTGGGCGACCATTTCGGCCTGGGCCTAGCCTTCCTGCTGCCGGCCGTCTGCTACCTGGTCATCGCCGCCTTCGGCTGGTCGGCCCGCAAGCCGGCGCCGGCGCTGTTCGTCCAGGACGAGCTGGCGCCCGCGCCCGCCGAGTAGATCTAGAACCGGCCGGGCTTCCACCCGTCCGGACCCGACAGGAAGCGGCGGGGCGCCCAGCGCTCCGCCGTCTTCGCGTCCAGGGCGTGGGCGGTCGGCTCGCGCGCGGCGGGGTTCGCCCCGCGCCCGGTCGAGGCGTATTCGGCGTAGTAGGCCGTCTTGAAGGTCTCGGTCTTGCCCGGCGTCCACTCCCGCCAGCCCTTGGGCTGCAGATCGGCGTCGATGCGGGTGCGCAGGAAGACCACGGTCGCGTAGGGCCGCCAGGCCCGACCCAGCCACAGTTCGCCCACCTTCGGGTGGGCGGTGATCGTGCAGCGGTCGAAGACGTAGCCGCTGTCCTGCTCGGGCGCGTTCTTGCTCTGGGCGGTGATCATCACCGTGGCGTTGGCGATCCCGTGGATGGTGCAGCGGTCGAAGACGGCCTTGCTGTCGCCGAAGATGAAGTCGACGTGGCCCTCGATGTAGCAGTCGCGGAAGTACTGCCGGCTCGGCGGCTTGCCCTTGCGGCTGGCGGCGTAGAGCGTGTCCTGTGCGCCCAAGAGGCGCACCTTGTAGAGCTGGGCCCGGTCGCCCATCACGGCCAGGGCGACGGCCTGCGAGGGCTGGCTGTTCTTGAGATGATAGTCGTTCTGGATCGTCAGGTTGCGGGCCAGGAAGTCGTCGCCCGACACCGTCACCGAGGAGGATTTCAGCGTCCCGCCGACCGTCGCCGAGGCGTCGCCGTACACCAGCACCACGTCCTGCGGCCGCTTGCCCTTGCCGACCAGCCGCACGCCGTTGCGAGGGATCGACAGCTTCTCGCGATAGGTCCCCGGCGCGATGTCGATCTCGCCGCCGCCGTCGGGCAGGGCGTCGATGGCGGCCTGCAGCGTCCGGTGATCGGCCTTGCCGTCGACGGCCACGGTCAGACGCAGCGGCGCGGCGCCGACCAGGGCGGTCAGGGCCGTGGCGGCCAGGGCGAGGCGCCTGGCGAAGCTGGAAATGGTCATGGGCCGCGTCCTCCCCCGGATCGTTTCACCAAGGAATATGACACCGGTGGACATCTGGCCAGGAGGATCAATCAGCGTCGGCTATCCGACGGAAGATATTGAGAAATGTTCGCACGGAACGTCCGTGTCGGCGCGAGGGTTTGAATGACCAGTCGGGGAAGCTGAACACTCAGGGAGACGCCACATGGCCGCAGCCGCCAAGTCCACCTCGAAAGCCAAGTCCAAGTCCGCCTCGGCCCGCCGCACGCGCCGCACCGGCCGTCGTGATCCTCTGGCGATCCGCCTGCTGAAGGCCGACCATCGCGAGGTCGAGGCGATGTTCGACGAGTACGAGCAGCTGGAAAGCGACGGCGAGAAGCTGGCCCTGTTCAACAAGATCGCCCTGGCCCTCAAGGTCCACACCCAGATTGAGGAGGAGATCCTCTATCCGGAAAGCCGTGGCGAGGTGGAGGACGACCTGCTGGACGAGGCCTATGTCGAGCACGACGGCGCCAAGAAGCTGATCGCCGAGATCGAGG
>NZ_QHJY01000555.1 GCF_003185805.1 Caulobacter sp. D5 | reverse complement strand
GAGAGACCCCTCATCCGTCGGCTATCGCCGACACCTTCTCCCGCAAGGGGAGAAGGACGACGGGTCAGCGCGGGAAGTAGATCAGCGCCAGGCCGGCGACGCCGGCGACGATGCGCCACCAGGCGAACGGGGCGAAGCCGCGCTTGCCGATGAAGTCGATCATGTACTTCACCACCACCAGGCCCGACAGGAACGACACGACGAAGCCGATGCCGATGATGCCGAACTGACTGGCGTCGATGTCCTTGTAGCTCTTGATCAGGTCCAGGCCGAAGGCGCCGACCATGATCGGGATGGCCATGAAGAACGAAAACTCGGCGGCGGCCTTGCGCTCGACCCCCAGCAGCATCGAGCCGACGATGGTCGAGCCCGAGCGCGACACGCCCGGCAGCAGCGACAGGCACTGGAACAGGCCGATGAAGAAGGCGGTCTTGAGAGACAGCTTCATGCCGTCGTGCTCGCGGGCCGGCGGGGCCTTCTTGTCGACGATCAGCAGCAGGATCCCGCCGATGATCAGCGAGACGCAGATCACCTGCGGCAGGAACGGGTTCTCGAAGAAGTGCTTGATGACGCCGTGCAAAGCCAGGCCCGCGGCGAAGGCCGGGATGCAGCCGATGATGACGCTGAGCGCGAAGCGACGCGCCTCCGGCCTGGTCGGCAGGCCGACGACCACGCCCCAAAGGCGCTGGAAGTAGAGCGCCACCACCGCCAGCACGGCGCCCAGCTGGATCAGCACGACAAAGGTGTCCCAAGGCGTGGCCGGCAGCATCATCGCCTTGGCCGCCAGCAGCAGGTGCCCGGTCGACGAGACGGGAATGAACTCCGTCAGGCCCTCGATCAGGCCCAGCACGATCGCGATCAGCCAATCCGGCATGTCATTCCCTTGTGAAACAAGCTCTTGCGAGCGGAAACGGGCGTGCGCCCGACACGGTAAAAAAAGGGTTTATCCATAAAGTGGACTATTTGAGGGCACAGATGCGAGTCGGTCGCAATGACCCTGTCGCCATCACGGATATATTTGTCCCAATATTTGACCACCGCATTCTTAT
>NZ_QHJY01000554.1 GCF_003185805.1 Caulobacter sp. D5 | reverse complement strand
GGCCGGGACCACGGCGTTGGCCAGGCCCCAGGCGGCGGCGGTCGCACCGTCCACCGCCTCGCCCAGGGCGAACATGGCGTAGGCGCGGGCGTGGCCGATGCGGGCCGGCAGCAGCCAGCTGGAGGCGGCCTCCGGGGCCAGGGCCAGGTTGACGAACGGCACGGTCAGGCGCGTGTCGGGCGCCACGAACACCAGGTCGCAGTGCAGCAGCATGGTCGTGCCCACGCCGACGGCCTGGCCGTGGACGGCGGCGACCAGCGGCCGGGTGGCGTTGGCCAGGGCCTTCAGGAACCGCCACACGTGGCGCTCCTCGGTGAAGGCGCCGGTGGCCTGGGCCACGAAGTCGCCCAGGTCGTTGCCGGCGCTGAAGCTGTCGCCGTCGCCCTGGAACACCACCACCCGGATCTCCGGATCGCGCTCGGCGCCCTCCAGGGCGTCGGCCAGGGCGCCGTACATGGCGTTGCTGAGGGCGTTCTTCTTGTCCGGACGCGCCAGGGTGATGGTCAGGACGCCCGCCTCGAGGCTGGTCTTAACGTGCTCGGTCATGGCGTAACGTCTCCTTTGGGGAACTTGGTCTGCAGGCTCGCAAGCCAGCGGGCGACCACGGCGATCTCGTCGTCCGTGAAGCCTTCGGTGAGGTGGGCGTTGAGGTGGGCGAGGCCGGCTTTCGCCTCCTCGCGGGCGGCGCGGCCGTGGTCGGTCAGGTGCAGGCGCAGGGCGCGGCCGTCCTTGGGATCGGGCCGGCGCTCGACCAGGCCCGCGCGGGTCATGCGGTCGACGAGGCCGGTCATGGCCGAGGGGGCCAGGTCCAGCGCCTCGGCCGCCTCGCCGATCAGCGCCCCGTCGGCGCCGCCCAGATAGAACAGCACCCCCGACTGGGCCGAGGTCAGGCCGTGCCGGTCGGCCGCCAGCTTGGCCTCGATCCAGCGCTGCACCCGCCGATGGCCGGAGGCCAGCAGGAAGACGAGGCGCTTGTCGGGAGCGGGAGCGGGAGGCGTCGACATGCGCCGACTATATGCTTCGTGTGCGAAATATCAAACGGGTGTTTTGGGGCGGCGTAGATCCTCCCCCTCTGGGGGAGGTGGCCCAGAGGGCCGGAGGGGGTCAGCACCGCCTTCGGCGGGGGGGGG
>NZ_QHJY01000553.1 GCF_003185805.1 Caulobacter sp. D5 | reverse complement strand
GGGAGAGGTTGAAGAAAAGCGGTTTCGCCGAACGTGATTTACTCCCCCCGGATCCCCCGCATCCGCTCCAGGGCGCCCTGCAGGATCCAGCCGGCGGCCATCTTGTCGACCACCTCGCCGCGACGCTTGCGGTTGACGTCGTGCTCGTCGATCAGCACGCGGGTGACGGCGGCGGTCGACAGGCGCTCGTCCCAGAAGGTGATGGTCAGGTCGGGGCGCAGGCGCAGCAGGTTGCGGGCGAGCGCCCGGTTGGACTGGCAGCGCACGCCTTCGGTGCCGTCCATATTGACCGGCAGGCCGACGACGATGCCGGCCACCTTGCGGTAGTCGATGATGTCGAACAGGGCCTCGGCGTCCTGGGTGAACTTGGTCTTGTGGATCACGGTCAGCGGGCTGGCGACGGTCAGGGTGACGTCGGACACGGCCACGCCGATGGTCTTTTCGCCCGGATCCAGGCCGATGATCGGCTTGTAGTCGGGGATGGCGGCGGTGAATTCTTCGATGTCGAGAACGGGCATGGGCGGCTTCTACGCCTTTGCGCCCGCCGAAGCGAGAGCGCCGCCAATCAGAAAGGTCGGGCGAAAAGGCCCCGCCAAGGGGAGGCCGGGCTTGTCAAAGACGACGCTAGGCGGGTAACCCACCCGTTCGAATTGTCAGCGCGCGCTGATTATAGATCTGACTGGAGAAGGCCCCATGGCCATCGACGCCGCGACCGTCCGCAAGGTCGCCCGGCTCGCCCGCATCGCCGAACCCGAAGAGCGCATCGAGGCCCTGACTCAGGAACTCAACGGGATCATGACGTGGATCGAGCAGCTGGCCGAGGTCGACACCGACGGCGCCGAGCCGCTGACCAGCGTCGTGGCCGCCGGCCTGCCGCTGCGCGACGACGTCGTCACCATGGGCGGCGAACCCGAAGTGGTCACGGGCAATGCGCCCAAGACCGTCGGCAACTTCTTCGTCGTGCCCAAGGTGGTCGAATAATGAGCGCGCTCACGAAACTGACCCTGAAGGGCGCCCTCGACGGCCTGGCCGCCAAGGACTTCACCTCCGTCGAGCTGACCCAAGCGCACATCGACGCCGTCGAAGCCGCGCGCGGCCTCAACGCCTACATTCTCGAGACGCCCGAAAAGGCGCTGGAGATGGCCGCCGCCTCGGACGCGCGCCGCGCCAAGGGCGAGGCCGGCGTGCTGGACGGCGCGCCGCTGGGCGTGAAGGACCTGTTCTGCACCAAGGGCGTGCGCACCACGGCCTGCTCGAAGATCCTCGAGAACTTCGTCCCGGGCTATGAGTCGACGGTGACGTCGAACCTGTGGCGCGACGGCGCGGTGATGCTGGGCAAGCTGAACCTCGACCAGTTCGCCATGGGCTCGTCGAACGAGACCTCCTACTTCGGCCCGGTCACCAACCCGTGGCGCGGCAAGGGCAGCAACAAGGCCCTGACCCCGGGCGGCAGCTCGGGCGGCAGCGCCGCGGCCGTCGCCGCCGACCTGTGTCTGGGCGCTACCGCCACCGACACGGGCGGCTCGATCCGCCAGCCGGCCGCCTTCACCGGCACCGTCGGCATCAAGCCGACCTACGGCCGCTGCTCGCGCTGGGGCGTCGTGGCCTTCGCCAGCTCGCTGGACCAGGCCGGCCCGATCGCCAAGACCGTCGAGGACGCGGCCCTGCTGCTGAACTCGATGTCGGGTCACGACGAGAAGGACTCCACCAGCCTCGACATCGCCGTGCCGGACTTCACCCAGTTCGTCGGCAAGTCGGTCAAGGGCCTGCGCATCGGCGTGCCGAAGGAATACCGCGTCGACGGCATGCCGGCCGAGATCGAGAAACTCTGGCAGGACGGCATCGCCTGGCTGAAGGACGCCGGCTGCGAGATCGTCGAGATCAGCCTGCCGCACACCAAGTACGCCCTGCCGGCCTACTACATCGTCGCTCCGGCCGAAGCCTCGTCGAACCTCGCCCGCTACGACGGCATGCGCTTTGGCCTGCGCGAGGACGGCGCCAACCTGACCGAGATCTACGAGAACACCCGCGCCTCGGGCTTCGGCGACGAGGTCAAGCGCCGCATCCTGATCGGCACCTATGTGCTGAGCGCGGGCTATTACGACGCCTACTACCTGAAGGCCCTGAAGGTGCGTCGCCGCATCGCCGAGGACTTCGACAACGCCTGGACCAAGGTCGACGCCATCCTCACCCCGACCGCGCCCTCGGCGGCGTTCGGCCTGGGCGAGAACAGCAACGACCCGATCGCCATGTACCTGAACGACGTCTTCACGGTGACGACCAACCTGGCCGGCCTGCCGGGCCTGTCGCTGCCGGCCGGTCTGGACGCCAACGGCTTGCCGCTGGGTCTGCAGATCATCGGCAAGCCGCTGGACGAAGGCACGGTGTTCTCGGTGGCCGGCGCCATCGAGAAGGCCGCCGGCTTCACGGCCAAGGCCGACAAGTGGTGGTGAGCTAGTCCGGGCTAGGTTCAAAGAAAAGGGCGGCTCCAGCGATGGAGCAGCCCTTCGTCGTTTCAGGCCCTTACTGGCCAAGTCCCTACTGGGGCGTGTTGGGCGT
>NZ_QHJY01000552.1 GCF_003185805.1 Caulobacter sp. D5 | reverse complement strand
GAACGTCCGACCCTCAGATTCGTAGTCTGATGCTCTATCCAGCTGAGCTACGGGCGCGCATTTCGGCGAAAGACTGGCGCACCCGACACGATTCGAACGTGTGACCTTTGCCTTCGGAGGGCAACGCTCTATCCAGCTGAGCTACGGGTGCATCCGCCTTGCGGAAGCGCGGTCTTAGCCGAAAGCCGCGCCTGCGCAAAGGGTTTTGGTCAGCCTTTCGCCAGATAGACGAAGCGCAGCACGAAGAGCGCGGCGAGGACCACCAGCAGCCAGTCGCCCTTGCGCAGCTTGCCCGTGGCGGCCTTGAGGATCGCGTAGCTGGTGATGCCGAACGCCAGGCCGTTGGCGATCGAGAAGGTCAGCGGAATGGTGATCACCGTCAGGAAGGCCGGGATGGCCACCGTCGGGTCGTTCCAGTCGACCTCGGCCAGCGAGCCGATCATCAGCGCCCCCACCAGCACCAGGGCCGGGGCCGTGGCGGCGGCGGGAATGGCCTGGACCAGCGGCGCGAAGAACAGGGTGATCAAAAAGAGGATCCCGACCACCACGGCCGTCAGGCCGGTGCGGCCGCCGGCGGTGACGCCCGAGGCGCTCTCGATGTAGCTGCACACCGTGCTGGTGCCGGCCGCCGCGCCGATCATGGTGGCGGCCGAGTCGGCGGTGAGGATGCGGTTGAGGCGCGGGATCGTGCCGTCGGGCTGGACGAGGCCGGCCTTCTTGGTGACGGCGACCAGGGTGCCGACATTGTCGAAGAGGTCGACGAACAGGAAGACGAAGATGATCTCGAGCAGGGCCACGCCCATGCCGCCGCGCAGGTGCAGGGCGGCGGGGACGTCCATCTTCAGGAAGGTGGCCGAGAGATCCGTCAGGCTGTAGGCGCCGGGGGTGAACTTCGAAAGGCCCAGCAGCCAGCCGGCGATGGCCGCCAGCAGGATGCCGATCAGGATCGCGCCCTTCACTCGCCAGGCCTGCAGGGCGGCGATGACGACGAGGCCGATCAGGGCCAGGGCCGCGGTCGGGGTGGTCAGATCGCCCAGGGCCACGGCCGTGGCCGGGTTGGCGACGATGACGCCGGCGTCCTTCAGGCCGATGAAGGCGATGAACAAGCCAACCCCCGCCGCGACGGCCGAAAACAGCGGCCGGGGAATGGCGGCCACGATCATCTGGCGAATGCCCGCCACGGTCAGGATCAGGAAGGCCACGCCCGAGATGAACACGCAGCCGAGCGCCGTTTCCCACGGCACGCCCATGCCCTTGACCACGGTGTAGGTGAAGTAGGCGTTGAGGCCCATGCCCGGCGCCAGGGCCAGCGGGTAGTTGGCGATCA
This sequence comes from Caulobacter sp. D5, assembly GCF_003185805.1. Classification (GTDB taxonomy): domain Bacteria; phylum Pseudomonadota; class Alphaproteobacteria; order Caulobacterales; family Caulobacteraceae; genus Caulobacter. Next base: position 332 of record NZ_QHJY01000552.1, on the reverse strand, counting down.
GCCCCATCAGGATCGAGCCGAGGCCCGCGGCCAGGCAGGTGGCGGCGGCGACGGCGGCGACCGGCATGCCGGCCTCGCCCAGGATCGCCGGATTGACCACGACGATATAGGCCATGGTCATGAAGGTGGTCAGGCCCGCCAGCACCTCGGTGCGGACGTTGGCGCCCTGGGCCTTCAGGTGGAAGAGACGTTCGAGCATGGCTTAGCGGCTCCCGGCCGTCGAATTGGAAGACTGGGGCAGGGCGCGCGCGTAGCGGTCCCAGTTCTTGACGAGGTCGCGGGCGACGACGCCCCCGACGAGGAATTCGGCTTCGAAGCCGGCCTTGGCCCCG
>NZ_QHJY01000551.1 GCF_003185805.1 Caulobacter sp. D5 | reverse complement strand
GAGAGAGGGATTATCGGGCGCTCAGGCCCACCAGCAGGTAGCCGCCGAAACCGGTCGCGAAGGCGGCGGCGGCCAGCCACAGCATGGGGCGGACCAGCGGCAAGGGCGGGGGAGCGTTCATCGGGGGCGCGTCCTTGGCGCGTTCGGCCGAAGCTCGGCCTTGTTCGAATACGCGCGGCCCCGTCCCCCGGTTGCGGCCGTGCGTCGTTTTTATCTCACGATTCGCGTCAAAGATGCAAAATCGCCGAATGCCCCAAGGTGGAGAGCCCCGCTCCACTGTATTCGATAATAATCAGAACACGGATCAATATCGCCTGCTTCGACCTGTGGAGTCAAAGCCTGCGACCACACGTCGCACCCTATGTTCCATCCTTGTGGCAGAATGAGTTGATTGCACTGAACAATCAAGAACGCCGTTCGATACGCGCTTAGTGTGTTCATGAATAATATCCATTAATCCGCATCGGCGAAACTCCTCCCAACACTCTCCTGGGAAGTCTCGTGATGCTCAGCAACCTCAAGGTGGCGCACAAGCTGCTGCTGGCCTTCGCCGTACTGGTGGCGGCCGTGGCCGGGGCCGGGGCCCTGGCCTGGAGCGGCCTGGCGTCGATCCAGCGGGTCACCGCCCTCAACGCCCACAGCTACGACTATCTGGCGGTGGTCGAGAAGGCCGGCGCGGATCTCGTCGAGCAGCAGAACGCCGCGCGCGGCTTCGTGGCGAGTCTGGATCCGTCGTTCGTCGAGAAGTACCAGAGCTACCAGGGCAAGTACGACGAGGCCTTTCAGGCCCTGACGGCCGGCGCCGAGGACGAGGCCGAGAAGGCCAATCTCGACACCCTGACCCAGGCCGTGACCGTTTTCCGCGCCGAGACCCTGGCCCAGATCGCCGACGCCAAGGATCCCGCCAAGCTGGAAGCCGCCCGTGTCGGCATCGGCAAGAGCGGCCGCCTGACCAATGTGCGCAAGGTGCTGAAGACCATCGACGAGGCCGAACAGGCCCAGTTGGCCCAGCGGACCGAGGAACAGAAGCGCGCCTTCGCGGGCGCCGGCCTGGCCCTGGCCCTGGGCGGCGCGGCCGCCGTCGGCATCGCCGTGCTGATGGGCTGGCTGCTGGCCCGCAGCATCGCCGCCCCGGTCGACGCCATGACCTCGGCCATGCGCCGCCTGGCCGATGGCGACAACGCCGTGGC
>NZ_QHJY01000550.1 GCF_003185805.1 Caulobacter sp. D5 | reverse complement strand
CGACCAACGCCGCGCCGCCGCCCGAGCCTTCGCCGCCGCCGGCTGCCGAGCCGGTTCCGGCCAAGCCGGTGGCCCAGACCCCCGCCAAGCCCGCCGAACCCGCCAAGCGCGGCCGCTATGGCGTGGCGATCATCCAGGCGCTGGACAAGGTCACGACCGAGACCATGCGCTTCGAGGTCCCGGTGGGGCAGCCGATCCGCTACAAGACCCTGGTCTTCACCGTGCGGGCCTGCGAGGCCACGGCTTCGGACGAGGTCGCGCCGGACCAGATCGCCTACGTCACCATCGATACTCAGCCGAAAGCCCTGCCAGGACGCGCCGCGCCGGCCGGACGGCAAGTGTTCAAGGGCTGGATGTACGCCAGTTCCCCGGGCCTGAACCCGCTGGAGCACCCGGTCTATGACGCCTGGCTGATCGCCTGCAAGACGTCGACGCCGGTCGCCGAAGGCCCCAGCAAGTAGAAATCCGCCTGCGCCGAGAGCGCCTTGGACAGCCGCCGCTTGTAGTCGGCGCGGGAGATCTCCTGCGTGCCGAACTGCGCCAGGTGATCGGTGATGAACTGGGTGTCGAGCAGCTTGTAGCCGCCGACCAGCAGCCGGCCGACCAGATGCACCAGCGCCACCTTGCTGGCGTCGCGGGTGGTCGAGAACATGCTCTCGCCGAAGAAGGCCGCGCCCAGCGAGACGCCGTAGAGCCCTCCGACCAGCTGCCCGTCCTGCCAGCACTCGACGCTGTGGGCGCGGCCGGCGGCGTAGAGCATGCCGTACATCTTCTGGATCGGGGCGTTGATCCAGGTCTCCAGCCGGCCGGGACGCGAGGAGGCGCAGGCCTCGACCACGGCGTCGAAGGCGGTGTCGACGCGGACCTCGAACGGCTCGCCGCGCACGGTGCGGGCGAGACGACGCGGCACATGCATGGCCTCGAGGGGCAGCACGCCGCGCCATTGCGGGTCGATGAGGAAGAGGCGCTCGTCATGGCGAGCGTCGGCCATGGGGAAGACGCCGCGTTCGTAGCAGGCGACGAGGTCGTCGAGGCCGAAGGCGTCGTCCATGGGTGGTTCAGTCGATCCTGACATCTTTCGCCGGCTCCCGGTGCTCGGGAGCCGGCGAAGACATTAAGGCCTCAGCCCTGCGACTTGATCCAGCGTTCCAGCCAGTGGATGTCGTAGTCGCCGGCCAGGATGTCGGGCTGCACCAGGAGATCCTGGAACAGCGGGATCGTGGTCTCGATGCCGCCGACGACCATTTCGCCCAGGCAGCGCTTGAGGCGCGCGATGCATTCCTCGCGGTCGCGGCCGTGGACGATCAGCTTGCCGATCAGGCTGTCGTAGTAGGGCGGGATCGAATAGCCGGTGTAGATCGCCGAATCCAACCTGACGCCAAGTCCGCCCGGCGCGTGGAAGTCCGTCACCGTGCCCGGCGAGGGCGTGAAGGTGCGGGCGTTCTCGGCGTTGATGCGGCACTCGATGGCGTGGCCTTCGAACACGACGTCGTCCTGGGTGAACGACAGCGGCAGGCCCGCGGCGATGCGGATCTGCTCGCGCACCAGGTCGATGCCGGTGATGGCTTCGGTGACCGGGTGCTCCACCTGCAGGCGGGTGTTCATCTCGATGAAGAAGAACTCGTCGTTCTCCCACAGGAACTCGATGGTGCCGACGCCGAGATAGCCGATGGCCTTCACGGCATCGACGACGATCTTGCCGATCTTGGCGCGACCTTCGGCCGACAGGGCCGGCGAGGGGGCTTCTTCCAGCACCTTCTGGTGGCGGCGCTGCAGCGAGCAGTCGCGCTCGCCCAGATGCACCACGTTGCCGTGGCTGTCGGCGATGACCTGCAGCTCGATGTGACGCGGCTTCTGGAGGTAGCGCTCCATGTAGACCGTGTCGTCGCCGAAGGCGGCGCGGGCTTCGGCGCGGGCCGTCGAGACGGCTTCGGCGAGGTCCTCACGGGTCTGGGCGACCTTCATGCCGCGACCGCCGCCGCCGGCGGCGGCCTTGATCAGCACGGGGAAGCCGATCTTGTCGGCGGCCTCGAAGGCCTCTTCCTCGGTCGAGACGCCGCCGTCAGAGCCGGGAACGACCGGAATGCCGGCGTCCTTCACGGCCTGCTTGGCGGTGATCTTGTCGCCCATCATCCGGATGTGCTCGGGCTTGGGACCAATGAAGGTGAAGCCGTGCGCGCCGACGATCTCGGCGAAGCGGGCGTTCTCCGACAGGAAGCCGTAGCCCGGGTGGATCCCCTGCGCGCCGGTGATCTCGGCCGCGGCGATGATCGACGGGATGTTGAGGTAGCTCTTGGCGGCGGGGGCGGGGCCGATGCAGACGCTTTCGTCGGCCAGGCGCACCCACATCGAGTTGGAGTCGGCCTCGGAGTGGACCGCCACGGTGGCAATGCCCATTTCCTTGCAGGCGCGGTGAACCCGGAGCGCGATCTCGCCCCGGTTCGCGATGAGGATCTTGTCGAACATCGCGCTTACTCGATGATGACCAGCGGCTCGCCGAACTCGACCGGCTGGGCGTCGCTGATCAGGATCTCGACGACCTTGCCGCCCTTGGGCGCGGCGATCGGGTTCATGGTCTTCATGGCTTCGACGATCAGCAGGGTCTGACCGGCGTTTACGGTGTCGCCGACCTTGATGAAGGCGTCGGCGCCCGGCTGGGGCGAGAGATAGGCGGTGCCGACCATCGGCGACTTCACGGCGTCGCCACGGGCGGCGGCCGGGGCCGGAGCGGCGGCTTCGGCGGCGGGCGCGGCGACCGGGG
>NZ_QHJY01000549.1 GCF_003185805.1 Caulobacter sp. D5 | reverse complement strand
CGCCGGCCGCGCGCTCGGCCGCCAGCAGCGCCCCGGCCTCGGGCCGGGCGGGAGCGTCCAGCCAGACGGCGGCGAAGTGGTCGACCATGTCGCGCAGCACCGCCCGCTCCAGGGCTGGCGACCAGGGCGACAGGTGATAGAGCGCCTCGGACTCGAAGAAGGCGTGCAAGGCCCGGCCGGCGATCGGCGGCAGATCGAGCGTCTGGGCTGTCTCACGCCAGAAGCCGGCCCAGGCCCGCGTCCAGTCCAGGCCAACGCCCTCGGCGACGGCTTCCTGGTAGAGCAGCGCCAGGGGACGGGCCGGGCCGGTCCATTCGATCAGCACGTGCTCCAGCGCCCGCGCCGCGCCGTCCGGTCCAGGCGGGAGCATGGCGACCTCGCGCGCCCGCGCCGCCAGCCAGTCGCCCGCCTCCTGCGTCCCGAGGGCGAAGGCCGACGATAACAACCGTTCCATTCCGCCTAGGTTGTAGTTGATGGCGCTGGGCGAAACGCCCGCTGCCCCGGCCACGGCGCGGGCCGTCGCGGCGGCGATTCCCTCCTGCGCCACAAGCCGCGCGGCGGCCTGGACCAAGCGTGAAGCGCGATCGGCGCTCTCGCTTGAATCCCGCATTGATTGAGGTTCCAGCGCGAAGGTCGCGGATGGCGGCGATACGGTCATGCCCCATGATCCCCAGCCGCCCCTGTCGGCGCAAGCCTCGCGCTCACCGAACAGCGACCTTCACGAATACGATACATAACGTTCGTTCCAAGTTCATGGAGGCTGGCTACTCGCCCCGCATCGCAGACGCCGAGACGTCGCGCTTCAGGGGATAGAGACATGCGACAGACTTCCGACCGCGCCGCACTGCGCGCCGCCCTTCTGGCGAGCGCCGCGGCCCTGGCCATCGCCGCCCAGGCGCGCGCCGCCGACCTGCCCGCCGCCGACACGGCCACGGCTCCGGGCGGCGACTCCGCCGCCATCAGCCTCGACGAGGTCGTGGTCACCGCCCAGAAGCGAAAGACCAACCTCCAGGACACCCCGATCTCGATCTCGGCCATGGACGCCGAGGCCCTGAAGGCCCGTAACGTCCAGTCCGTCGAGGACCTGGGCGACGGCTCGATCCCGTCGCTGCGCGTGGCCCCGTTCTTCTCGCGCAAGTCGGCCCTGACCATCGGCATGCGCGGCATCGGCGCCCTGGGCGACGCCAACCAGCCGGCCCGTGACCAGGCCGTCGGCGTCTACGTCAACGGCGTCTACATGGGCCGCGCCCAGGGCCTGGGCTCGGCGCTGTACGACGTCGAGCGCATCGAGGTGCTGAAAGGGCCGCAGGGCACGCTGTTCGGCCGCAACACCGAAGGCGGCGCGGTCAGCATCATCACCAAGGCCCCGACCGGCCAGTTCGGCATGAACACCACGCTCGGCTACGGCAACTACAACGCCTACAAGGCCGAGACCCACATCGACCTGCCCGAGATCCACGACGTCAGCATCAAGATCGACGCCCTGCTCAGCAAGCGCGACGGCACCGTCACCAACCCGACCACCTCGGGCCAGCCGGACTTCAACAGCTACGACAAGCGCGGCGTGAGCGTCGAAGCCCTGTGGCGTCCGAACGACAACTTCAGCGCCGACTACGCCTTCGACTCCTCGTACGACGGCTCGACGCCCTACTACGTGCAGCTGGAGAAGAAGGGCCTCTACGCCCTGGCCCCGATGCTGAAGGTCCAGCCCGACCGCGCCGAAAGCGCCAATGTCGGCGTGCCGCTGCAAGTGAGCGACGGCGACACCTGGGGCCACCGCCTGAACCTGAACTGGAAGCTGGGCGACAACCTCGAACTGAAGTCGATCAGCTCGTACCGCAAGCTGCAGCAGAACCAGTTCGACAACGGCTCGGAGATGCTGTCGGTCTATTCGCCGGGCGGCACCTTCGCCCGCTACAGCGTCGCCCGCTTCTGGCAGGACCAGGCCAGCGAAGAGCTGCAGCTGGTCGGCAAGACCGACCGCATCGACTACGTGTTCGGCGCCTTCTATTTCCGTGAGAACGTGCGCGACAACGCCCAGACGCCGAACTCCCTGCAGTGGAATTCGACCGGCACCGCCTACAGCTACCTGTCGCTGAACTTCGACACGATCTCGCTGGACCGGGCCAGCCACGCCAAGACCACCAGCTACGGCGCCTTCGGCCAGGCCTCGTGGACGCCGGCCGTGCTCGACGACCGTCTGCACGTCACCGCTGGCGGCCGCTTCACCACCGACAAGAAGAGCGGCACGCTCGACATCGTCAACGGCGCCCTGCCCAGCTACGTCAACGGCGCCGGGACGACGATCACCGGCATCATCCCGTTCGACGCCAAGTGGAACCACTTCGACCCGATGGTCAGCGTCGCCTTCGACGTGACGCCGGACGTGAATGTCTATGGTCGCTGGAGCACCGGCTACAAGGCCGGCGGCGCCAATTCGCGCTCGCTGACCTACCGCACCTTCGATCCCGAGAAGGTCAAGATGTTCGAGGTCGGCGCCAAGACCGAGTTCTGGGACAACCGCGCCCGCGTGAACGTCGCGGCCTATACCGGCGACATCACCGACGCCCAGGTCGACTTCAGCGTCACCATCCTCAACCAGAACCGCGGCACCCTGGAAACCACCAACGCCGCCAGCGCCACGACCAAGGGCGTCGAGCTGGACTTCGCCTTCAAGGTCGCCGACGGCCTGACGCTGTCGGGCGGCTACGCCTACACCGACCTCAAGCTGTCGAAGGCCTACAACCCCTTCACCGACACGATGGCGACCATCTATCCGCTCTACAGCCCCAAGAACGCCGGTAGCCTGGCGGCCGACTACCGCCGCCCGTTCCTCGGCGCGACGCTGAAGGCCCACCTCGATGCGAACTGGTCCGACGGCCAGTACACCACCACCACCGACCCGACGCTCAGCGACAAGTCGTTCATCGTCAACGGCCGCCTGACCCTGGCCGACATCGTCATGGGCGACAACCAGCCCGCCCTGCAGCTGTCGGTCTGGTCGCGCAACCTGCTCGACGAGTCGCACGCCTTCATGCGCAACACCAACGTCGCCCTGGGCACCTACGCCATCTACAACGAGCCGCGCACCTTCGGCATCGAAGCCAACGTGAAGTTCTAAACCCATGAAAAACCAACAGATCGACCGTCGCGGCTTCATGGCCGCGACGCTGGGCGGCGGCGCGATGGTCGCCGTCTCCCCCGCCGCCCTCGCCGCCGCTCCGCGCCTTGAGGCCAAGGCCGAGCGCGCCGGCCCGGACGCCCTGAATCT
>NZ_QHJY01000007.1 GCF_003185805.1 Caulobacter sp. D5 | reverse complement strand
GGCGGTGGAGAGCTCGGTCACCGCGCTTTCGGCGTCGGCGTCGGCCACGGTGGGGTCCAGCGCGATCAGCAGCTGGCCCGGGCGCACCCGCTCGCCCTCGCGCACGGCGATGGCGCGGACGACGCCGGGATCGGAAGGCTCGACGCTGCGCAGGCGCCCGGTGGGCACCAGGCGGCCTTCGGCGACGGCGACCATGTCGACCTTGGCCCAGCACGACCAGGCCAGCGCCCCGAAGGCGGCGGCGACGATGGTCCAGCTGATGGCGCGGCCGATCGGCGACGGCGGGCTTTCGACGATCTCCAGCGCCGCCGGCAGGAAGGCGGTCTCGACCCGCTGGCGGGCGGCGCCGGCGCGACGGCGGCGGTTTTCCTCGCTCCAGGCCTGGGTGAAGACGCGGACGTGGGCGGCCAGACTCATGCCTCCACTCCGTGATGGCCATGCATCTGGGCGCGCCAGAGCTGGGCGTAGCGGCCGCCGGCCGCCATCAGCGTGTCATGGGTGCCGGTCTCGGTGACCTGGCCGTTCTCCATGGTGACGATGCGGCTGGCCATGCGGATGGCGCTGAGCCGGTGGGCGATGACGATCACCGTCCGACCACGGACGATTTGGCGCATATTGGCCTGCAGGATCGCCTCGCTCTCGGCGTCGAGCGCGCTGGTGGCCTCGTCGAGGATCAGGATGCGGGGATTGGTGATCAGCGCCCGGGCGATGGCGACACGCTGGCGCTGGCCGCCCGAGAGGTTGGAGCCGCGCTCCTCCAGCACGGTGTCGTAGCCTTCGGGCAGCTCCAGGATGAAGTCGTGGGCGCCGGCCATGCTGGCGGCGGCCATCACCGCCTCCATCGACAGCGACGGGTCGGCCAGGGCGATGTTCTCGCGCACCGAGCGGTTGAACAGCAGGTTCTCCTGCAGCACCACGCCGACCTGCCGGCGCAGCCAGGCCGGATCGACCTGAGCCAGGTCGACGCCGTCGACCAGCACGCGGCCGCTCTCGGGCACGTAGAGGCGCTGGACCAGCTTGGTCAGGGTGGACTTGCCCGAGCCCGAGGGCCCGACCACGCCGATCACCTCGCCCGGCTCGACCGCCAGGCTGACGCGGCGGATGGCCTCGCGGCCGCCCGGCTTGTAGCGGAAGGTGACGTCGTCGAAGGCGATGCGCCCCTCGATGCGCGGCAGGGCGGCGCGCGAGGGCGAGAACTGGGCCTCGGTCGGGCTGTTGAGCACGTCGCCCAGGCGCGCGATGCCGACCCGCGCCTCCTGGAACTGCTGCCAAAGGCCGGCCAGTCGCAAAACCGGCTCGGCCACGCGGCCGGCCAGCATGTTGAAGGCCACCAGCTCGCCGACGGTCGTGTGGCCGGTCAGGGCCAGGCGCGCGCCGATATAGAGGATCAGGACGGTCGAGGCCTTGTTGATCAGCTGGATCGCCTGGCCGCCCCAGATGTTCAGGCGCGCGGCCTTGAAGCCGGCGGCGACATAGCCGGCCAGCAGGCGCTCCCAGCGGGTCTGCATCTGCGGCTCGACGGCGGCGGCCTTGAGGGTCTGCATGCCCGCGACGCTCTCGACCAGGAAGGCCTGGCTTTCGGCGCCGCGCTGGAAGCGCTCCTCAATGCGCCGGCGCAGCGGGCCGGTGATCAGGCCCGCCGTCAGGGCGTAGAGGGCGATGGCGATCAACACGATCAGCATCAGCCACGGCGAGTAGAACCACATCACCACGAGGAAGATGATCGTGAACAGCAGGTCGATGACCAGGGTGACCGACGACGAGGTCAGGAACTCGCGAATGGTCTCGAGTTCGCGCACCCGGGCGATGGTGTCGCCCACGCGGCGGCTCTCGAAATAGGCCATCGGCAGGGCCAGCAGGTGGCGATAGAGCCGCGCGCCGAGCTCGACGTCGACCCGGCTGGTGGTGTGGGTGAACAGCGCCGCGCGCAGGCCGCCCAGCAGGGTCTCCAGCAGGATCACCGAACCGAGGCCGATGGCCAGCACGTCCAGCGTGGTCAGGCCGCGGTGCACCAGCACCTTGTCGATCACCACCTGGAAGATCAGCGGCGTGGCCAGGGCGAAGAGCTGCAGGGTCAGGGAGGCGGCCAGCACCTCGCCCAGCAGGCCGCGATACTTGACCAGGGCGGGGATGAACCAGGTGACGTCGAACTTGCCGCCGCCGGGAACCTCCGAGCGCGAGGTGACGAGCACCGCCTCGCCGTCCCAGACGGCGAACAGGTCGTCCATCGACAGGGTCTTGGGCGGCTGGCCGGGCCACTGCACCAGAACCTCGCCCGCGACCGCGCGCGCCACGATGAAGAAGTCGCCGGCGCGGCCCTTGGCGATCGCCGGCAGCGGCGCATCTTCCAGCCGTCGCAGCGGCAGGCGGGTCATCTTGGCCTTGGCGCCCATGCGACGGGCGAGGCGGACCAGATCGCCAGTATCCGCCGGCGCGCCCTTGCCCAGGGCATGGCGAAGCTGTTGGGGATCAGCGCCGATCTGATGAAACCCCAGGATGAGAACGAGGCACTGAAGGCCTTCGTCCCCCTCCGCACGCGAACTGGTCACCCTACGCCCCACCACAACCGACACGGGCAGATTACACTTGTCACGCTAAACTTTGCAATTGCGAAACAGCATCGCAAACGCGAAAATTGTGCGCCGGTTTTCGAGGCGTAGAACCGATTTCACTTCAGACCTGAAGCTCTGGTTTCACACCTGCGGAAAGCCCTGCCCGCACCCAGACGCCGACGCCGCCGAAAGGCCGGCGCCCGCGAACAGCGCGACGCCTGAACCTCGCGCAACACCCGAGTTCAAAAGTGGTTTTCCATGATTGCCGGTGGGCGGAACGGGTCGATCGAGAGCGCCGCAGATCGCAGGCCAGCCCCCTGCCCCCACGCGGAGAAGGGCTTGGCCGCAAGATCGCCCGGCGCCTGGAGGACCAATCGATCACCTTGCAGATCGACGGCTCGGAGGGCCACTCCCCCATAGATAGAGTCGGCCAGCCGCCATATCGGCGCCATCCGCCGATCGGGTCGCAACCGGAGAGACAGTCGACAGAAGCCGGCCAGCCCGCGACAGGCTGACCGGCCTTTCCGCCTCAGAAGCGCTTGGTGAACGACAGGGCCACTTCGCGGCCGCGGTTGTAGGCCACCTCGGCATAGCCCGAGCTGGTGCTGAGCGAGGAGTTGCCCGCCACCGGATAGATCTCCTTGGTCAGGTTGTTGACCGACAGCTGCGCCTTCCAGTCGGCGACCTTGTTCTCCAGCACCACGCCGACGTTCAGCTTGGTGATGGCGTCCAGCTGAGCGATCTCCTTGGTGTTGCCGGCGTCGAAGAACTGGCTGTCGGTGTAGACGATCTCGCCGCGCGGGATCAGGGTCAGGTCGCCCGACAGATCGACGGTGTAGGCCACCGAGACGTTGCCCTGCCACTTGGGCGTATACGGCAGCTGGCTGTTGGTGGTGACGGCCGTGGTCGCGCCGACGATGGTCGAGACCTCGTCGATGCTGTCGTCGAGGTAGCTGAAGCCCCCTTCGATGACGAGCTTGTTCGTCGGCACGTAGGTGTACTCGACCTCCAGGCCCTTGATCGTCGCCTTGCCGGCGTTGAACAGGTAGGGCGCGGTGCCGACGCGGTAGGTGAACTGCAGGTCCTCGTAGTTGGTGTTGAAGATGTCGGCGTTGATCCGCAGCTTGCCGCCGAGATCGAGCTTGGCGCCGATTTCGGTGGTCTCGGCCGTTTCCGGCTCGAACGACGGCGGCTGACCCGAGGCCACGACGCCGTTGAAGCGGCTGTTGAAGCCGCCGCCCTTGAAGCCCTGCGACCAGCTGGCATAGGTCATCAGCGCCGCGTTCCAGCGGTACTGCGCCTGGAACGAGCCCGTCGTCGCCGAGAACTTCCGCTCATAGAGCTTGTAGGGCACGTAGAGCACGGTCGGGTTCGAGTAGTTGAACTGATACGGCCGCGAGCCCTTGGTCTCGTCGGTGTAGCGCAGGCCGGCGGTGACGCTCAGGGCGTCCGTCGCCTTGAAGGTCCACTGGGTGAAGGCCGCCCAGTTCTTGTTGCGGACCTCGTTGTTGTTGCTGTCGCGGGTGCCCGTAGGGGCGGTCGGCGGCGACAGGGTGACGGTCAGGATGTCGTCCACGGCCTGGCGGAACAGGAACAGGCCGGCCACGCCGGTCAGGCGCGAACCCGAGTACAGCGCCTGGAACTCCTGGCTGGCCTGGAAGCCCTTGCTGGAATAGTCGGTGGCCAGGATCGGGAACGGGGTGTTGTCGGCGTCGCGGCTGCCGGCCCATTCCAGGGTGCGATAGGCGGTGATCGACTTCAGGGTCAGGGCGTCGGCCAGCCGGTATTCCAGCAGCAGCGAGGCGCCGAGGTTCTCCAGGTCGCTGTTGACCGGGTGGGTGCCGTTGTTGGCGTACTTGCCGGCGTTGTAATAGTCGTTGGCGCAGCGCTTGTCGTTGATCGACGGCACGGTCGTTCCGACCGAGGCCATGCCCGGGCAGCCGGCGGCGTAGCTGACCGCCCGCGGGAAGGCCGAGGTCTCGTTGATGGCGGCGAACACCAGCGGCGCGCCGTTCTCGTCGGACTTGGTGTAGTCGCCGCGCAGTTCGGCGGTGAACTTTTCGGTCGGCGTCCAGCGGACCTTGCCGGTGATCGTGAAGGTGTTGACGTCGCCCAGCTTCTTGCCGTCGTAGAGGCGGGTGACGTAGCCGTCCTGCACGCGCGTGCCGTAGGTGAAGCGGGTCTTGACGGTGTCGGAGATCGGCACGTTCAGCGCCAGGATCCCTTCGCGCAGGTTGTCGGTGCCGAAGCCGGCCTTGAAGCTGCCGCCGAAGTCCTCGCCCGGGGCGGCCGTGGTCAAGAGGATGGCGCCGCCGATGGTGTTGCGGCCGAACAGCGTGCCCTGCGGGCCGCGCAGCACCTGGACGCCGGCGATGTCGCGGAAGTCCATGACCCCGCCGACCGCCGAGCCCATGTAGACGTCGTCGATATAGAGACCGACGCCCGGGTCGACCCCGGCGGTGGCGTCGGTCTGGCCCACGCCGCGGATGAAGATCTGGGCGGCCGCCGAATTGCCGGTCAGCGGCGAGACAGGGGCGAACTGCAGGCTGGGCGTGGCGTCGTCGAGGTCGGCCGTGCTGGCGATCTGGCGACGCTCCAGCATGTCGCCGGTGAAGGCCGACACCGAGACCGGCGTATCCTGGAGATTTTCGGTGACGCGGCGGGCGGTGACGACCACCTCCTCGATGGCGAAGCCGTCCTGCGGCTCGGCCGCCGGCGTCGCCGTCTGAGCCAGAGCCCCCTGCCCCGCTCCGATGAACCCCGTGAACGCCGCCGTCGCGGCCAGGAGCATAGTCTTCCTACGCATCGCACCCCTCCTCCCTAGAGACCTTCGCCTTCGGCCTCCTCGTGGGAGACTTCTCAAGGACGGACCGAGATTTCGGCCAAGGTCAGCTAACAGCGTTCCGGGGATGCGACGGTTATAGATAAACGCGGGAACCTATAACCAAGCCCGGAGCCATCGCCCGGATCGATACGGCCCTCGCCAGGACAAGGAAAATCCCGGCGCGGGAACGCGCCGGGCTCGAAGGTTTCAGAGGAAGCAAGGTTCGTCAGTTACGCGAGACGGAATAGGTGATCTGGGCGTTGCGGGTGGCCAGGAAGGCCTCCAGCGTCAGCCCCTTCATGGACGCGTAGATCTGCGGATTGGGCACGCCCAGCACCGCGCCCAGCTTCTCCAGCACGAAGAAGATGAAGCCGTAGCGGATCATCCCGCCCCAGTCGCGGCGGCGGATCAGGTCGCGTTCCTCGTCGCTCAAGGCCGCGGCCTGGAACTCGGCCTCGGGATCGGCCAGGAACCGGGCGCGGGCGGCCGGATCGACGAGGTTCTGCAGGAAGCGGTTGGCGCGATAGGCCTTGGCGCTGACCTCCAGGGTGAAGGGATAGGTGCCCTCCAGATCCTCGACGCCTTCCAGCTGGCGCGTGGTCTCGTGGCGGACCCGTTCGCGTTCGACTTCGGAAGTGTCCTCGCCCTGATCCTCGTAGCGGACGGTGGCGATGGCGGTCATCGACGGCAGGTAATAGGTGCGGTGATGGCAGGCGACCTTGTCCGACATCGCCCCGCGCATGATCAGCCACATGATGACTTCCGCGCTCTCGAAGCCCCCCAGCTTGGCGTATTCGGCGTGAGTCATGCCGGCCAGGCGATCGGGATCGTGCTGCAGCATGTCGAGGAAAGCCTCGTCCCAGGCGGTGTTGTTGAACCCTGCCCGCTCGCCGTGCACCTGGTGCGACAGGCCGCCGGTGGCGACGATCACCACGCGCTTGTCCTCCGGCCAGGCGTCGATCGCCTTGCGCAGGGCCTTGCCGAGGTCGAGGCAGCGCTTGGCCGAGGGCGCGGGGAACTGCAGCACCCCGCATTGCAGAGGCACGATCGGGATCGGCCAGGTCTCTTCCGGCGGGGTCAGCAGGCACAGCGGCGACAGGCAGCCGTGGTCCAGCGGCTTGTGCTGGAACAGCGACAGGTCGAAGTCCTGGGCCATGACGGCGCGGGCCAGGTAGCGGGCGAACTCCGCATGGCCCGGCACCGCCGGCAGGTCGCGCGGCCCGCCGCCCTCGTCGGCCACGGCGTACTGGTCGCCCACGCCCAGGGCGAAGGCCGAGTAATGATCGAACGAGAACGAGGTGACGTGGTCGTTGTAGATCATCACCAGGGCGTCGGGCTTCTGCTCGGCCAGCCAGTCCTTCAGCGGCTCGAAGGCCTCGAAGATCGGGGCCCAGACGGGATCCTGCGCCAGCTTGCGGTCGCGGGCGTAGCCGATCGTGGGGGTGTGGGAGACGCCGATCGCGCCGATGAGCTTGGCCATGGGTGCTCTCCTCAGGGCTTGGACGGCGCGCAGGCCAGAGCGCCGGCCTCGACGCGGCAGTCCTGGTGGAAACGCGGGGCGATGAACTGGGCGGCGTAGGCGTCGCGGACGGCCGGCTCGGACGCCGGGGTCTTCGGCGCGAAGTTCTCCGGCGCGTCGATCGAACCCGAACCCGTATAGGCCGCCACCTGCGGATAGGCGTAGACCGGCCGCACCCGCTCGGGCTTCAGGGCCGAGGCGTCGGGCATCGGCGCCTGGCGGACGTCGGCGCCGGCCGGCGGCGGACCGGTCATGGCCGGCATGTCGACCTTGGCGGCCACGACGGCGTTGGGCGCAGCGCCGGCCTCGACCCATGCCATCAGTGGACTGACGATGTCGAACTGCGACAGGCCATCCCCGCCGAAGCAGTGATAGAGGCCGGGAAAAAGGAACAGCCGCATCATGGCGTCGGCCTTGGCCTGGCCGAGTTCCGCCACCACGCCGTTGCGATAGGCGATGGTGTTCAGCGGCGAGATGTGCGGGTCCGACCAGCCGTGCCACAGGATCAACTTGCCGCCCTTGGCCGCGAAGGCCGACAGGTCGGTGTCGGTGGCGTCGTAGAGGCCATGAGCCCAGCTCAGGCCCGCGAACTGCTCGGGCGTGAACTTGAAATCGGCCAGGCTGTAGTCGGCCGGCGGATTGGTCTGCGACAACACGTACTTCACCGGCTGCTCGGCCATGCCCCAGCTGCCCGGGACCTGGTCGGCCGAGCGCGGCACGAAGACGCCGGCCCAGGACAGCTCCGAGCCGACCTGAGGCTGGCCCAGGGTGAAGGCCTTGCCGGCGGCGTCGCGCGGGCCGTCGTAGAGCTTGCGGGCGGTCTCGACCTCGGCGGGCGTCAGGCAGGCGTCGCTCGCCTGGCCGGGCTTGCACTGGGCGACGACAGGGTCGAAGCGGCAGGCGCGCGGGTCGTCGATCTGGCCGTCCTCGAGGCCGTCCACCGCGTCGCACGAGGCCAGGGCGGCGGCGTGCAGGATCGGCAGGCGCGAGGCGACCAGGATCGCCTTGCCGGCCGCGTCCATGTTCGAGCGGGCCTGCCAGGCGTGGTAGAAGCTGTTCTGGACAGTGAAGACCATGGCCGGCGCGCCGGCCGCGATCCCGTCGAAGTCGCCAGGGAAACGCTGGGCCTCCATCAGGGCCTCGCGGCCGCCGTCCGAGCAGCCCGAGAAATAGCTGTAGCGCGGCGCCTGGCCGTAGAACCTGGCGATCAGAGCCTTGGAGGCGACCGAGGTCAGGTGCACGCCGCGATAGGCGAAGTCGATGCGGGCCTGCGGGTCGGCGCCGAACGCGCCATCGCCCATGGCGGCCATGCCGCCCTTGCCCTCGTGGCCCATGTCGGTCGAGGCCAGGGCGATGGCGCCGTCCTTGACCGGCGTGCAGCCGTCGGCGTGCTCGGTGCGGATGCTCAGCACGCCGCACAGCCCGCCACAGCCGACCTGCAGGTAGCGCTGGGTCCAGCCCGCCGTCGGCAGGCGCAGCTCGAAGCGGATCTTCGGGGCGATAACGCCCTGTACGGCGCAGAAGGCCTGGTCGCCGGAACCGGAGAGCTTGGCGGAACTGATCGTGGTCTTGGCGCCGACGGCGTCGCTGACATCGGCCGAGGCCAGGGCGGCGCAGTCCATCACCGGCTTTACGACGGCGAGGTTCGCCAAGGCGGGAGCCGGCCGCGCGACGGCGACGCCCGCGCCGAACAGGGCCAGGAGGCCGGCCAGAACCGCCGACATGCCGAAGGAACGCAACGAAATCACCAACATCTCCGGTCTCTTCGGGTCATCTCCTCGACGCCGGTAGCAAGCCTTGCGCCCCACCGCGCTATAACAAAATTCCAGGGGCTATAACGTTCTGACCCGTCTCGTGGAGGTTTTGGCCGCGACCGGCGATTTTGGTTATAGCCGCCGCCCAAATTGCATAGCCGCTCCCCCAGGGCCGGGTGCTAGCCAAGCCTCGGCCCGGCGCTTTTCTCGCCGGCGCCGCAGAGATTTTCGGCTTCGGAGCGCTCGCCTTGAACAAGGTCGTCACCAACCCGCCGCGGGCGTCGAAGGAAGCGGTCGAGGGCCTGGCGGCCTTCGGCGTCGCCACCATCCACGAGGCCCAGGGGCGCATCGGCCTGCTGTCGCCCAAGCTGCGGCCGATCTGGCCGGGCGCGCACGTCGCAGGCACGGCGGTGACCGTCTCCTCGCCGCCCTGCGACAACTGGATGCTGCACGTGGCCATCGAGCAGTGCCGACCGGGCGACATTCTCGTCGTCGCTCCGACCTCGTTCAGCGACGCGGGCTATTTCGGCGACCTGCTGGCCACCTCGCTGATGGCGCGCGGCGTCCGCGCCCTGGTCATCGACGCCGGGGTGCGCGACGTGGCCGTGCTGAAGGAGATGGGCTTTCCCGTCTGGTCCAGCGCCATCTCGGCGCAGGGAACGGTCAAGGCCGTGCTGGGCAGCGTCAACGTCCCGGTGGTCTGCGGCGGCGCCCTGATCCACCCCGGCGACGTGATCGTGGCCGACGACGACGGCGTGGTGGTGGTGGCCCGCAAGGACGCCGACGCGGTGCTGGCCGCCTCGGCCAAGCGCGAGGCCGCCGAGGTCGACAAGCGCGCCCAACTGGCGGCCGGGGTGCTGGGCCTGGATCTCTACAAGATGCGCGAGAAGCTCGCCGCCGCCGGCCTCGTCTATGTCGAGCATACCCAGAATGGGGACGCCTGAGCCCATGCAGACGGCCATTCCCTGCGCCGTCCTGCGCGGCGGCACCTCCAAGGGCCTCTATTTCCGAGCCGAGGACCTGCCGGCCGACGAGGCCCTGCGTGACCGCGTGCTGCTGGCGGCCATGGGCTCGCCCGACGAACGCCAGATCGACGGCTTGGGCGGCGCCGACAGCCTGACCAGCAAGGTCGCGATCGTCTCGGCCTCGCAGCGACCGGACGCCGATGTCGACTACCTGTTCCTGCAGGTCTCGGTGGACGAGGCCAAGGTCAGCGACCGGCAGAACTGCGGCAACATCCTCGCCGGGATCGGTCCCTACGCGATCGAGCAGGGCCTGGTCGCGGCTCAGGACGGCCAGACGCCGGTGCGCATCTTCATGCGCAACACCGAAGGCCTGGCGACCGCCCGCATCGAGACCCCCGGCGGACAGGTGAACTACGAGGGCGACTGCCGGATCGACGGCGTGCCCGGCTCGGCCGCCCCGATCCCCATCGCCTTCGCCGACGTCGCGGGATCCTCCTGCGGCGCCCTGCTGCCGACGGGCAACGTGATCGACGTCATCGAGGGCGTCGAAGCCACCCTGATCGACAACGGCATGCCGGTGGTGGTGGTCCGCGCCGCCGACCTGGGTGTGACGGGGAACGAGACCCCGGCCGAACTGGAAGCCTACGCCGTGCTGCGCGCCAAGGTCGAAGCGATCCGCCTGGAGGCCGGACGGCGCATGAATCTCGGCGACGTCACCGACGCCACCGTGCCCAAGATCACCCTGGTCTCGCCCCCAACGGCGGGCGGCGCCCTGTCGACCCGCAGCTTCATCCCGCACACGGTGCACAAGGCCATCGGCGTGTTCGGCGCGGTCAGCGTCGCCACGGCCGTTTGCCTGAAAGGCTCGATCGCCGCCTCGGTCGCCAGCCTGCCGGACGCCTCGGGCGAGATCGCCGTCAGCGTCGAGCATCCGACCGGCGAGTTCACCGCCCTGCTGACCCTGTCAGACGGGGGCGAAGTGGTCTCGGCCGCCCTGCTACGCACCTCGCGCCTGCTGATGACTGGCCAGGTCTTCGTGCCGGCCAGCGTCTGGGACGGCCGCCGATGAGCCCGCGCCTCGCCCTGATCGGCTTCGGCGAGGTCGGCCAGACCCTGCACGTCGACCTGGCGGCGGCGGGATTTATGGACATCGTCGTTCACGACCGCCTGCTTGCCGATCCGACGTCGGGACCATCCAAGGCCGCGATCGGCGTACGCACGGCGGGCGACATCGCCTCGGCCTGCGCGGACCGCGACCTCGTCATCAGCGCCGTCACCGCCGGCGAGGCGGTCAATGTCGCCCAGGAAGCCGCGCCGCATCTGGGCGAGGCGTTCTTCCTCGATCTCAATTCCGTCGCCCCCCAGACCCGCCAGGCGCAGGCCGTGCTGATCGACCGCTATGTCGAGGCCGCCGTCATGGCCCCGATCGCGCCCAGGCGGATCAGGACCCCCATCCTGCTCGGCGGACCGCACGCGGCGGCGATCCTGCCTCTGCTCGAGCGCCTGGGTTTTTCCGCCGAGGCGTTCGGCGACGCGGTCGGCGGACCGTCGGCCGTGAAGCTGTCGCGCAGCGTCTTCGTCAAAGGGCTGGAGGCGATCGTCACCGAAAGCCTGGCCAGCGCCCGCCACTACGGCGTCGAAGCCCAGGTGCTGGCCTCGCTGAACAACACCATCCCCCATCCGGACTGGCCGGCATTGGCGCGCTATCTCCTCACCCGTCCCCTCGTGCACGGCCAGCGGCGCAGCGAGGAGATGGCCGAGGCGGCGGTGATGCTGGAGGCGGCCGGCCTGCCCTCGCCCATGGCCCGGGCCACGGTCGAGGTGCACGCCCGCCAGGGATCGCTCGGTCTCGCCAAGTCCGGCGATCAGGCCACCGAGCTTGGGGACTTGCTCGACGCGATCGAGCAGCGGACAAAGTCCCTCGCCAGCCAACGGGAAATCTAGTGCGACGCTACCTGCAACAGCGCCTGAAGTTCCGGCACCTGCGCGTGATCGACGCGATCGCCACGCATGACAGCATCCTGCAGGCGGCGCGGACGCTGGGCCTCAGCCAGCCGGCCCTGACCAAGAGCCTGCAGGAGATCGAGGAGATCGTCGGCGCGCGGCTGTTCGACCGGCACGCCCGCGGCGTTGATCCGACGCCCTTCGGCCTGACGGTGGCCGCCGCCGCCCGCCGGCTGCTGGCCGAGATCGGCCGGCTGGAGGATGAACTCGACGCCCTGGAAGGCGGCGATGGCGGCCCGGTGGTGGTCGGCGCCCTGCCCGTGGCGGCGGCCGGCGTGCTGCCCGGCACCCTGGCCCGGCTGAAGATCGCCCGGCCGGACATCGAGGTGCGGGTCATCCAGGGCCGCACCGAGGAGCTGATCTCGCAGCTGTCGCGGCGCGAACTGGATCTGGTCATCGGCCGCCTCTACACCCTGGCCGAGCCCGACGGCCTGGTGCGCACCCCGTTCTATTCCGAGCCGATCTCGGTGGTGGCGCGAGCCGACCATCCGATCTTCGATCGCCGGGATGCGACGGCGGCGGTGCTGGCCGACTATTCGCTGGTGCTGCCGACGGTCTCGCAGCGGGTGGGCCAGGAGATCGACGTGCTGCTGGCGGAGATGGGCGTCGCCCCGCACCAGCCGCTGCGCTCCAGCTCGGTCGCGATGATCCGCGAGATCCTCTACGCCACCGACGGGGTGGCGGTGATCCCGCACATGATGCTGGCCGGCGACCTGCTGCGCGGGGCGCTGCGGCTGCTGCCGCTGCCGGCCACCGGGCGTCCGCGCCCGGCCGGGCTGATCCGGCGCGGCGACACGGCCCTGCTGCGCAACACCCAGGCCTTCGTCGACGCCGCCCGGGCCTATGTCGGCGAGATCGAGAGCCGGCTGGCCGGACCGCCCGACTAGCCGGACGCGCCAACGAGAAAAGAACCAGGCAGGGGCGAGGAAACAACGAGGATGCAAAGACCAACGGCTCCCGCGCCATCCGAGAAGATCGGTCGCTATCGCTGGGTGATCGTCAGCCTGCTGT
>NZ_QHJY01000548.1 GCF_003185805.1 Caulobacter sp. D5 | reverse complement strand
GGCCCATGTTGAACTGGCTGTCGACCAGGCCGGCTTCGGCCGCCTTGCGGAACCAGTTGGCGGCCGTCGTCCAGTTCTGCGGACCGCCCTGGCCGCGCGAGGCGAACAGGCCGACATTGTGCATGGCGCTGGCGTCGCCGCCCTGGGCCGCGCGCTCGTACCAGCGGCGGGCCTCGGTCGGATCCTTCTTCAGGCCGCCCTCGCCCATCTCGTACATCTTGGCCAGCACGAACTGGGCCTTGGGCAGGCCGAGGTTGGCGGCCTTGCGCAGCGGGGCGATGCCGGCGCGGTCCTTGGCTTCCAGCAGGCTGACGGCGTCGGCGAACAGGGCCTCGCCGGTGTCGACGGCCGGCTCGGCGGCGGGAGCCGGCGTCGGCGCCGCAGCGGTCGTGGCCGTGGCCTGGGCGACCGGGGCCACCACCGCCATGGCCACGCGCGGCTGGGCCGGAGTGGTGTCGGCTTCGGCGGACTTGATCTCGACGTCGGAGGCGCGGCCGGCGATGGCCTTGGCCACACGGTCGTTGACGCCGACGCCATCGCGATCGGTCTTCAGGGTGGCGGCGGCCATGCCGACGCCCAGCACGGCGGCGCCGCCCGAGACCAGCAACGCCGCGACCA
Organism: Caulobacter sp. D5; assembly: GCF_003185805.1. GTDB lineage: Bacteria > Pseudomonadota > Alphaproteobacteria > Caulobacterales > Caulobacteraceae > Caulobacter. The sequence continues at coordinate 467 of NZ_QHJY01000548.1, read as the reverse complement.
GGGTCGACGAGACGCCGCGCTTGGTCTTCTTGGGCAGGGCCTTGCCGAAGCCGGCGAACAGCGACTTGGCCGGAGCCTTCTCGGCCTTGGCGGGCTTGATCTTGGCCTTGCTCTCGGCGCCGGCGGCCGCGGCGCGGGCGGCGGCGCGGGCCTGCTCGATGACCTCGCGGGTCGACATCGGGCGGGTCGCGACCGGAGCGGCCTGCGGCTCGGGATCGAAGGCGTCGGCCTCGAAGGCCGGCTCGCGGACCGGCGGGGTCACGGCGAAGCCGTCGGCGGCCTCGAAGTCCTCGTCGGCGAAGCCGGGCGCTTCGGGCTCCTCGATCGGGAAGTCGGGCTCGAACGCGGCGGGCGCGCTGAAGGCCGGGGCCGGGACGGGCGCGGCGGCCGGCGGGAAGCTCGGCTGCGGGAAGGTCGGCTGCTCGAACACGTCCTCGCTGACGGCCTCGCCGCCGAACGAGAAGCGG
>NZ_QHJY01000547.1 GCF_003185805.1 Caulobacter sp. D5 | reverse complement strand
CCAGCCGCCTTCCTGGCGGTCGCCGCGATCGGGACGGTCGGCGCGCTCGGGACGAGCGGCCTGCTCGCCCCCGCGCTGCTGCTGTTGCTGTTGGCCGCGACCGCCCTGGTCGCCGCCGCGCGAACCGCGCTCCGGACGCGCGGGACGATCGTCGCGATCGCTTCGTTCCTGCTGTTGGGCGGCTACGGCCGCGATACCGGCCTGCGCCGCCGCGCCGCCCGTCAGCGACAGGATCATGGCGGCGGTGATCAGACGTTTCATTTCTAGCTCCAATAGGCCTTGCGCCGGCCCGTGGCTCATCCCTTGATGACAGTGTCGCGCTCGGTGCATGAACCGCAATTGAACGAAACCCGCAGCGAGGATTCGATGGCCGCGCAGCCCCAGGACATTCTCGGCTTCTGGACCCAGGCGGGGCCCAAGAAGTGGTTCGAGAAGAACCACGCCTTCGACGAGGCGATCCGCCTGAAGTACGAGCCCACCCACCACAAGGCCGCGCGCGGCGACTATGACGCCTGGCTGGAAAGCCCAGAGGGCGCCCTGGCGCTGGTCATCGTGCTCGACCAGTTCCCGCGCAACCTCTACCGCCGCAGCGGCCACGGCTACGCCACCGACGGCAAGGCCCGCGCCGTGGCCCGCGCCGCTATCGCCGCCGGCTTCGACCAGGAAGTCGCCCCCGAGCTGCGCTATTTCTTCTACCTGCCGTTCGAGCACTCCGAATCCCTGGCCGACCAGGAGCTGTGCATCGAGCTGTGCGCCGGCCTGCAGGCCGACACCGGCGACGAGGGGCCGATGAAGTGGGCGCTGATCCACCGCGACATCATCGCCCGCTTCGGCCGCTTCCCCCATCGCAACGTCGCCCTGGGCCGCGAAACCACCCCGGCCGAACAGGCCTTCCTCGACGAGGGCGGCTTCGCCGGATAGGCTTCTCCACGATCCGGAGAGCCCGAAGATTGTAAATGCTCCCCACTTTTGGGGATCAGCCTCAGGGCGAGCTTGGCTTGCGTGCAATCGGTACTGTAGTGTTCGCACGCAGTTTTCGAGGGCTCTGGAGGCCAAGTTCATGTCGATGAAGAAATGCCTGCTGGCGGCGGGCGCGATCGTCTGCGCCGTCGTTCCGGCCGAGGCCTTCGCCCAGGCCAAGGCCAGCAAGGCCCAGCAGGCCCAAACCCAGGCCGTGGCCGAGGTGCCGCGCTGCTCGCGCAAGCTGGGCACCCTGTCGATCATCGACGGCGACGATCCGCGCGGCTGGACCCAGTACAACCTCGCCTCGCCGCAGAAGCTGCTGCGGGCCATCGTCCAGAAGTCGGGCTGCTTCAACCTGGTCGACCGGGGCGCAGGCCTGAACGCCGCCCAGATCGAGCGCAACATCGGCGGCAATCTGGGCCTTCAGCGCGGCTCCAACGTCGGCCAGGGCCAGATCAAGGCGGCCGACTACGTGCTGGTGGCCGAGGTCCAGGCCAGCGACAGCAACGCCGGCGGCGGCGCGGTGGCCGGCGCCATCGGCGGCCTGATCGGCGGTCGCGCCGGCGCCCTGGTCGGCGGCATCAAGACCAAGAAGCTGGAAGCCAACACCGTCCTGTCGCTGACCAACGTCCGCACCACCGAGACCGTGGCCGTGCAGGAAGGCTACGCCGTGAAGAACGACATCGGCTGGGGCGCGGGCGGCGGCATCGGCTTCGGCGGCGCGGTCGGCGGCGGCTACGAGGACACCGAGATCGGCCGCATCATCACCCTGGCCTTCATCAACTCCTATTCGAAAATGGTCGGCGAGCTTGGCCTGGTCGGCGACAGCCCGGCGGCGGCCCAGAACGCTCCGGCCAAGACCTTCGTGGCCACCCGCGTCGTCAACATGCGCGCAACCCCGGTGGCCGCCGGCAAGCTGATCCGCGCCCTGCCCGCCGGCGCCATCGTCTATCCGACCGGCAAGAAGCAGGACCTGTGGTGGGAAGTGGCCGACGAGAACGACAACGTCGGCTGGGTGCTGAACACGGGCCTGGAACCGTCGAAATAGGCGTCTTCGCCACCTGAACTAGAACGCCCCGCCGGCTCGCCGCGCGGGGCGTTTTTGTGATTAGCCACGGGCTCGATTCGTCGCGATTGTGCGCCCCATGACCACCGCCGTTCTCGACGCCCCGAAAGCCGCCGCCGACCATCCCGAGCGCCAGTACCTGGCCCTGCTCGCCGACATCCTCGAGAACGGCGTGCAGCGCGGCGACCGCACCGGCACCGGCACGCTGGGCGTCTTCGGCCGCCAGATCCGCTTCGACCTGTCGAAGGGCTTTCCGGTCCTGACCACCAAGAAGCTGCACCTGCGCTCGATCATCATCGAACTGCTGTGGTTCCTGCGCGGCGAGACCAACATCGCCTGGCTCAAGGACAACGGCGTGCGCATCTGGGACGAGTGGGCCGACGAGAACGGCGAACTCGGCCCGGTCTATGGCAAGCAGTGGCGCTCGTGGGCGACTCCGGACGGCGGTTCGATCGACCAGATCATCAACCTGGTCGAGGGCCTGAAGACCAATCCCAACAGCCGCCGCCACATCGTCAGCGCCTGGAACCCGGCCGACGTCGAGGACATGGCCCTGCCGCCCTGCCACTGCCTGTTCCAGTTCTTCGTGGCCGATGGAAAACTGAGCTGCCAGCTCTACCAGCGCAGCGCCGACGTGTTTCTGGGCGTGCCGTTCAACATCGCCAGCTACGCCCTGCTGACCCTGATGGTCGCCAAGGTCGTGGGCCTCCAGCCCGGCGAGTTCGTGCACACCTTCGGCGACGCCCACCTCTATCTGAACCACCTGGACCAGGCCCGCGAGCAACTGACCCGCGAGCCCAAGCCGTTCCCGACCATGAAGATCGCCGACAAGACCGATCTCTTCGCCTTCGAATACGAAGACTTCCAGCTGGAGGGCTACGAGGCCCACCCGCACATCAAGGCCGCGGTCTCGGTCTGAAACCCGACCTTCCGGATCGGGCTGCGGGCGGCTAAGAGTCGCCCATGACCGCCCCCATCCTCACGCTCGGCCCCGTGGCCCGCTCGCTCAACGGCGTCATCGGCCGCGACAACG
>NZ_QHJY01000546.1 GCF_003185805.1 Caulobacter sp. D5 | reverse complement strand
CCCTCTCTCAAAGAGAGAGGGATCATTCACGCCGGCTCGTAGGTCAGCCGGATCACGTCGTCGTCGATGCGGTCTGTCGCCACCAGGCGCAGGCGGGGGCGGGGGGCGGCGAAGTAGGGGGCGCCGGCGCCGAGCACGACGGGGTGCAGGTAGATCCGGTAGGCGTCGATCAGGCCAAGCTCGGTGAGGCTGCGCGCCAGGTTCGGGCCGCCGACCTCGATCTCGCCGTCGATCCGGGCCTTGAGGTCGGCGATCGCGGTCGCCAGGTCGCCCTGGATCAGCGTGGCATTGGGGCCGACCGAGGTCAGGGTGCGGGAGGCGACCCATTTGTGCTGGGCGCGCCAGGCCTGGGCGAATTCGCGTTCGGGCGCGCCCCAGTCGGGCTGCTCCTCGTCCCAGTAGGCCATGATCTCGTAGAGGCGGCGACCATAGATGCTGCCCGCCTGCTCGCGGGCCTGGTCGATGAAGTGGCGGAAGAGCACGGGGCCGGGCGCGAACCCCGTGTGGTCGACATAGCCGTCGAGCGACTGGTTCATGCCGAAGACGAGCCTGGCCATGCCGCGGATCTCCCTGCCGAGGGCTGCTGACGCGCCCAGTCTATCGCCTTCACCATTTGGGGCGAGGGGGCGATTTCTGGCGCGGCCAGTATTCGACGAGGGGGCCTTCGCGGCGGGGATCGCCGCCGTTGGCCCAGATGATCTGCTCGATGAACCACGGCAGGATCGAGTCGACCTTATCCTGCAAGCTTGGACCGAACGGCGGCAGCTGATTGAAGGGCGTGTCGCAGCCTTCGGGTATGCCGTGCTCGATGCGCCAAGCCTCGAGTTCGATTCTGATAGCGTAGGTGACGCTCCTCACGCGATCCTTGTCCTGCTGCGCCAACTGAATGAACGGGATGTGCACGTAGTCGTCGCGCTTGCGGCGGGGCTTGGCTCTCGCCTTGGCTCTGGCCATGGGTTTGCTCCTGAAGGGACTGCACCTGGCGTGCGTCGACGGCCGCGGGCCGGAACGGCGCGCGGGGCGGGGAGGGAGCGGAGCGCCCGGGCGACGCCCGGAGGTGCTGTTGTGTGTACCGTTTCGACGAAGCCTAGACGCTCCGCGCGGTCGTTTGGCTGCCGGCT
>NZ_QHJY01000545.1 GCF_003185805.1 Caulobacter sp. D5 | reverse complement strand
CGGAACCGGCGTCGGTGGCCGACATCACGTCGGCGCTGGCCGTCGTCGAGGCCATGCTGGTGGCGGCGTCATCCGTCGCGGCCGCGGCCGCCTGGATCGGCACGTCCTTGGGGATCAGCACCTTGTCGACCACGTGCAGCACGCCGTTGGTGGCCAGCACGTCGGCCTGGACGATGTTGGCGCCGTCGACCATCGGGGTCGCGCCGCTGCCGTCCAGCGTCACCGACGAGCCTTCGACGGTCTTCACCTCGCCCTTGGCGCCGTTGATCTTGCTGCTGTCCACCTTGGTGTTGATCACGTGGTAGGTCAGCACCTTCTGCAGCTGGGCGGCGTTGGCCGGCTGCATCAGGCGGTCGAGCTCGCCGGCCGGCAGGGCCGCGAAGGCCGCGTCGGTCGGGGCGAACACCGTCAGGTTCGGATTGCTGGCCAGCACGCTGGTCAGGTTGGTGGCGTCCAGGGCCTTGAGGAAGGTCGTGAACTGGCCGGAGGCCTTGGCCGTGGCGATCAGGTCGCCGTTCGGGGTCACCTTGGCCGCCGTCGTCGCCGGGGCGGCGGTGGTCGCGGGAGGCGGAGCGGCGGGCGGCTGGGCCGGGGCCGCCGTCTGGGCGATGGCGACGCCCGAGAGCAGCGCGACGGCGGCGGCGGCGGAGAGGAAGCGCGTCACATACATGGCCTGGTCCTTTCGCTCGAATTCCAGGCCGGCTGTACGCTCCAGATTGCGAGTCCGTTGCACGACCTCACGGGCTCGTGATCCAGACTTCGCCGTTACTTGAAAAAGAACACCAGTGAAGCTCCGGCGAAGATCAGCAGGAAACCCAGCGCCGTCGTCCAGCGGATCGCCTCTCCCAGGTAGAAATAGGAGAACAACGTGAAGACGATCAGCGTGATCGCTTCTTGGCCGGTCTTGAGCTGGGCCGTGGAATAGACGCCCGCGCCGATGCGGTTGGCGGGAACCGCCAGCATGTATTCGGGCAGCGCGATCATCCAGCTGGTCAGTATGGCCAGAGGCAGGGCGATGGCCCGGTGCTTCAGGTGGCCGTACCAGGCGAAGGTCATGAAGACGTTGGAGCAGATCAGCAGCGCCCACGGGGCGATCTTGGCCCACAGGGGCGGCATGGAGAATCCTCCGAAAGGGAGATGGGAGCCGCGATTGTAGACGTTGAGCGACGTCCCGCGCCACGGCGCCGCTGGACGCTCATTTTGCCTTCTAAAAGTGCAATATCAGTGTTCTATGATTATTTTTCCGGCGCCTCGTCCCTTTCGTTTCTCAAACCCTAACCCGTGCCCCCGTTCCAGGAACCGTGGCCGATAGCGTGCGAGCGCCGGGGAAACGACGCGGCCGCATTCCGGCGGCGTCGCGGTGATCGAGTGAGCGAACGCGCTCTAGCAACCAAACAAGGGGGGCCTGCCTGTACGGCGGGCCGGAGCAAGGCGGATGAAACTGATCATAGCGGTCGTCAAACCCTTCAAGCTCGATGAAGTCCGCGAGGCGCTGGTCGCCGCGGGCGTCGAAGGCCTGACGGTGTCGGAAGTGAAGGGTTACGGCCGCCAGAAGGGCCAGACCGAGATTTATCGCGGCGCGGAGTACCAAGTGAACTTCGTGCCCAAGGTGAAGCTGGAAGCCGTTGTGGACGATGCGTCCGCGGCCAAGGCGGTCGAAGCGGTCAAGGCCGCCGCGGCCACGGGCAAGATCGGCGACGGCAAGATCTTCGTCCTCAATGTCGAAGAAGCCGTGCGCATTCGGACGGGCGAAACCGGCCCGGCCGCTCTGTAATCGTCGGGGAAAGGGGATACCAACGATGAAACTCACCTTTAAGCCGCTGGCTGGGCTGATGCTCGCCGCGACTCTCGCGGGGGCGCCGATCGGCGCCACCGCCTTCGCTCAGGAGGCCGCGCCGGCCGCCGCAGCCGCCGCGCCCGCCGAGG